>JAYKIK010000092.1:0-22831 GCA_035284725.1 Synechococcus sp. | reverse complement strand
CGGAGCGATCGCATTCCTCAGGCCGCAAAACACACAGAAATTTTGAACTATGGCCCCCTGACCCTTATTCCGGAACGGTTTGAAGCCATTTGGTTTGAAAAGACCATTAAGCTGACCCACCTGGAATTTGAGCTGTTGCATTGTCTGTTACAGCGCCACGGCCAGACCATTTCTCCCAGCGAAATTCTCAAGGAAGTATGGGGTTATGATCCTTCCGATGACATTGAGACGATTCGGGTACACATTCGCCATCTCCGCACCAAATTGGAACCGGAACCCCGCCGACCCCAATACATTAAGACGGTCTATGGTGCTGGTTACTGCCTTGAGCTGCCATCTCGGGCGGGTTAGTTAGGGCGAATTGTGTGAGGGGCATCCCCTTCTGGGAAAAAGGCGATCGCCATCGGGGTTAAGCCTCCATATTTTCTAGGGCAACGATTCCCACTTGGACTAATTCCCAGACATTTTCCTGGTCGGTCATGGCAACCCGGGCCGGTTTAAGGAGCTTTATTTTCTGGGGAGTTTCTGGGTGGGCACCGTAACAAACAAAGATTTGCTGGAAAATTCCGTAATTCTGGGGCGTGATGGTTAAGTTCGCACGGGGGACGAGGTAATGGTGGGTTTCTGCGGCGATCGCCCAATATTCGCCCTGTTCCTGGGTCACAAAAGAGAGTAAGCTCAGAAAATTTTCCGCTTCGGGATCCTCTAGATCTGGGGGGATCGGAGTTTGGACACCTAAGGCGATCGCCTCTGGGGTAAGGGCCGTGGCATCCTGGTTATAGGCTTCCACCAAAGCATCATAAGGATTTAAAAATTGCACCGGAAAATCGAATTCCGCGTCAGGAATAGCCAGGGTTTCTTCAGAATTTGGTAATTCAGAAATAGCTGTTGGGGTCGTTGGAGTCGTCGGCTCTGTAGTGGCAGTTACCTGGGGCAAAGGACTTTCTACGGGAGGCATCTGGGGGGAAAGCGACTGTGCCACAGGGGTTAGCTTGGGTTTAATGTCATAGGTAAGCTGGATGCGCTTGATGATCGCCGTTTCCAGTTGCTCAACATCAACGGGTTCCGGGTCAGCATCAGGGAAATAACGACGGGCAGGATGGGGCGATGGGGTGGGCTTTTGGGTATACAAAAAAGCAAGGGTTGCCGTCGTGAGCAGGAGCAATAAAACCAGGAGGAAATTACTCGTTCTCAAACGCCCTTTCAGCATTTGGTTGTCCCGCTGTAGTTGTTGAATCAGAGATTGGAAGGTTTCCCCTTGGTTGAGTACAGTATTTTCGAGGCTCAAACTGGTATAAAGATACTCAATACTGGTAGCTAAATCCGGGGCGATCGCCCCTTGGGTTGCCGTTTCGTTCAGGGTTTTAAGGGTGATGCTGAAGTCATTTAACTGTTGGTCGAGGTATTCCTCCAGTTCTGTTTGGGTGACGCTGCCATAGAACCCATAGTCCGCCTCGTTGAGGTTACGCCGCTCAAAAAAATCTAAAAACTCCTGGAGGCGACGGATCGTCTCGGGGTTAAAGCCAGTTTCCAGGGGTTGGATCAAGCTCGCTAAATTGTTTAAATATTGACTTCCATTGGCGATCGCCGTTGCTAGAGTTTCCCGTTGGGCCTCATCCTTCACCGTTCCCAATTGTCCTTCTAGTAAACGAAGCTGTTCCTGAAGCTGCTTTATCCTCGCCCCATAACCCTGAAAAAGTTGTGGATCAAAGGAAGTTTCACCCGTGTCAATGGCAGCCAAATCATCGGGAAAATTTACTAACTCCGGCCGCAAACTCACAAACCCTTGGTTCAGTAACCACAGTTCCGCCAGCAAAGAACGCCCTTGATTCGCGCTAGAAATAGTCTGGGCGAAAGTTACGGGAATCAGAGCTGGCGTAATCATTCCCAATCCTCCCATACCCAGCAGTAAACCTCCCAGAATTGACCCGTAGCAGCGTTGCCTCATGACCATACTTTTTCCCTATGATGATGGTTTCTGAACCCCAAAATGATGTTCAAAATCTGTGAACTGATTCAAAGTGATTCTAAAGCAGCTTTCTCCAGAAATAGCGAGACCCAAGTAATTCAGACCCACGCTCCCAGAAAATAGAAAGATCTGTGCTACCCTAACCTGTGACTTTATGGCGCTCGCAACTTCTATGAAAATTCGCATTGGCAATGGCTATGACGTCCACCGTTTAGTTCCTGGTCGTCCCCTCATTCTCGGTGGTATTCAAATCGACCACAACCTAGGCTTGGATGGCCACAGCGATGCGGATGTATTGACCCATGCGATTATGGATGCGATGTTGGGGGCCCTCAGTCTAGGGGATATTGGCCATTATTTCCCCCCCACTGATCCCCAATGGAAAGGGGCCGATAGCATTGAATTACTCAAGCAGGTAAATGGTTTAATTCGAGAACGGGGTTGGCAGATTGGCAATATTGATTCTGTGATTGTCGCTGAACGGCCGAAGCTGAAACCCCACATCCAAGCCATGACCCAACGTCTAGCTGAAGCCCTGGGGGTAGCACTAGATCAAGTCGGCGTTAAGGCTACAACCAATGAAAAATTAGATGCCATGGGTGAAGAACGGGGTATTTGTGTCCATGCCGTTGCCCTGCTGGTAAAAGAATAAATTACCACTTGTGACAAAAAAGAGGAGACATTAGCCTCCCCTTATCTTAAGTTTCACTTCAGAAAATTAAAGCTTTAAAGCAGATAGACCAGTCCGAACAAAATAATCCAGACCACATCGACAAAGTGCCAATAGAGTTCTGCCGCCTCGACACCAAAGTGGGATTGGGCACTGTAATGGCCCTGTTCGCGCGATCGCCATAAAACAGCCAGGGTAAAGAGCAGTCCGGCAGTTACGTGGAGGCCGTGGAAACCCGTCAGCACATAGAAACAACTTCCAAAGAGATGTTCCGTGAGGCCAAATTCCATATGGGCATATTCATAGACCTGGCCGCTGAGGAAGATCGCCCCCATCAGTGCCGTAATCCCGAACCATAGTTGTAAACCCTTAACGTCATCGTTTTTAATCGCGCTTTGGCCCTTGTGCATCACGAAGCTACTGCTCACGAGGATGATTGTGTTCACCGTGGGCACGAGCAATTCTAAGTTCTTTGTGAAATCGGGCATCGTTGCTTTATAAATTAAAAAAGCCGCAAACAGCCCAAAGAAAATCATACTTTCGGCCACCAGGAACAAGACCAGGCCAAACATCCGGTAATCGGGGTGACCATGGTGTTCCGTCGGGGGATTTTGATATTCAGTGGCGATCGCCTTGTTGGTGGTTGAACTTTGCATTTTTACACTTCCTCTAACTCATCTCTGCCACTTCAGCGAGCATCTCTTCGATGGAATCCTCATCCCGGAGTTCCGCATCAATGCCATATTCATAGGGGCCAGCCCAGAGCACCGGTGGTTCATCAAAGTTTTCGATGCTGGGGGGAGAAGTGGTTTGCCACTCCAAAGTCAACGCCCGCCAAGGATTACGACCCGCCGCCGGCCCCTTCAGCAAACCCCAAATCACGGAGATCAGGAAAGGGAAAGTCGACAGGGCCAGAATGTAGGAGCCAATGGTGGCCAGTTCATTGAGGGGTTGGAACTGAGGATCGTAGAGAGCAATCCGGCGATTCATCCCCTGCAAACCCAGATAGTGCATCGGCAAGAAGGTGAGGTTAAAGCCAATAAAGGTCATGGCAAAGTGAATTTGTCCCCAGGTTTCCTGGTACATTTTCCCGGTCATTTTCGGGAACCAATGGTACACCGCCCCAAAGAGGGCAAACACCGCACCGCCAAAAAGGACATAGTGGAAGTGACCCACAACGAAATAGGTGTCATGGACATGGATATCGAAGGGAGCCGCCGCCAACATCACGCCACTGAGTCCCCCAATCAGGAAAGAGGAGAGGAAACCTATGGCAAACAACATGGCGGAATTTAACTGAATTTTGCCGCCCCAGATGGTGGCACACCAGCCAAAAATTTTAATCCCCGTCGGTACCGCCACGAGCATTGTCGTCGCCATGAAGAACATCCGCAGCCAACCAGGGGTACCACTGGTGAACATGTGGTGTGCCCAAACGATCAAACCCAGGAAACTGATCGCTAGACCCGAATAGGCGATCGCCCGGTAGCCAAAAATCGGTTTACGAGCATGAACCGGCAAAATTTCTGAGATGACCCCAAAGAACGGGAGCACCATAATATAAACCGCCGGGTGGGAATAGAACCAAAACAAGTGTTGGTAGACAATGGGGTCGCCGCCGCCAGTGGGATTAAAAAAGGCTGTCCCGGCCATCAGGTCAAAGGAGAGCAGTACTAAGGCCCCGGCTAAAACTGGGGTCGAAAGCAAAATTAAAGCTGAAGTCGCCAACATCGCCCAACAAAATAGGGGCATGCTGTGGATATCCATATCCGGGGCGCGCATCTTAAAAATGGTGGTGACAAAGTTAATCGCCCCCAAAATTGATGCTGTTCCCAGGATCAGCAAGCAGAGGATCCAAAGCTCCTGACCCCATTTGCCGGAAATCAAACTCAAAGGGGGATAGGCTGTCCAACCGGCCTGGGGGGCCCCCACAAAGAAACTTACAATTAGTAAAATACCGCCCACGGGCTGCATCCAAAAAGCCACCGCATTCAAGCGAGGAAAAGCCATATCCGCTGCCCCAATCATGAGGGGGATCAGGTAATTGGCAAAGGCAGCTCCCGCCGGCACAATCCACAAAAAGATCATGATCGTGCCGTGCATCGTAAACATCTGGTTATAGACTTCGGGGGAAACAAAGTCAGGGTCGGGGGTCGCTAATTCCGTCCGGACCACCTCCGCCAGAGCACCACCAATGAAATAAAAGAAAAATGCCGTGACTAGGTATTGGATCCCAATCACTTTGTGGTCGGTGCAAAAGGTGAAGTAGTCTGTCCAACGGCGATCGCCCCCGTGGTGGGTTATTGCGTCACTCATGGTTGATCGTTATCGTTCGTTTACTAACTGTGCATCTAAAAATTGAGCCTTAGCCCTTTCGGGGGCAAGATTTACGGCAAAACAGGCACCATGCTCATCGGCGCGTGATGAATCTGTTGTAGGGTTTCAGCGGTGATCCCCAGTTCCGTAGCATAGGGGGCCAAAAACTCCCCATCCTTGAGATCTTGGGGATTACTCGCCACATCAGGAATATCCTCTGCCTCCATGGCCACAGTGCGTGATTGCACCCATTGAGCGTAGGCTTCTGGAGATTCGACGGTCATCGTTGTTTTCATGCCCCCGTGGTAGGAACCACAGAGTTCCGCACAAATTACGGGATACGTCCCTTCGCGGTTCGCCACAAAACTCAGTTGAGAGAACTGACCGGGCATAACGTCCTGTTTAATGCGAAATTCCGGTAACCAAAACGCGTGGATGACATCGGTAGCCTTCATGTTCAGTTGGATCCGCTGGTCAACGGGCACATGGAGATCTCCAGAAACAATCCCAGTATCTGGGTAGGTGAAAATCCAGGCATATTGCAGGCCATTCACTTCGACGATCAAAGGTTCTGTGTCATTGGCCGAAGTGGACTTACCAATCCCAATGGCAACCCAGGAATCTGTCCCCATGGCGACCATATTTTCCATGGCGTTGGGGTTGTGGTGGTGATGGTGGGCCATTGGCATACTCCCGCCAGAGACCATGGGGTCGAGGCCACCCATTTTGTTATAGATTTCGAAACTATAGATAGCGAGGATGAAGACGATAACGGTGGGGATCGCTGTCCAGACAATTTCAAGAGGCACATTCCCTTCAATGGCGGGGCCATCGGTGAGATCCTCTTTTTTCCGTCGAAACCGGATTAGGCAAATTACCAATACTCCTTCAATCAAGATAAATAAACCAGTGGCAATGGTCATCATGAGATTGAACAGGTCGTCTACATCCTTGGCATCGGCTGAAGCAGCGACAGGAAGCAAGCCGTGGTTTTGACCATACCAGAGGCTAATGAGAGTAATGGCGATTCCAGCGATCAAAGTCGTGATGCTGTTGGGAATATTCACGGGAAAATTCTAAATATATTTTGGGAATAACAACTGCCTACCACGTTAAAACAAACTCTTTGGAAATGCCGTGGATTTGTCACAATCTTCATGGTTACATGCTGACAAATTAGGACAGCCTAGTCGATAAATCTTAATAATGTGATCAAGGGAACGGAAATTTAAGGATTTGTTTATATTTTTCGGAAAAAATTGCTCTTAAATGTAAAGAATTTGTACAAGAAAGAGTCTTGAACAGCAGTGACTAGGTGGGTTCATTAGAGTGTTAATTAACGGGATTTAGCAACTTTCCCGAGTAAAAGATCAGTCAAAGTCGATGTTGTTTAGTGGTTCGTCTTAGAGGAAGTCTTGACTTTCGCAGTTGTTAAGCGTTTTGTGAGGAGACTGTATGGCTCATTCTTTTTCATCTCCAACAATTTTGCCCAAGGATGGGGAACAGGTTAAAACCTGGGTGCGTCGGCTCGTCTGGAAAATGGCGATCGCCACGTTTTTGTTAATGGCCATCGGCAGTGCGACGCGGGTGATGAATGCGGGCTTGGCCTGTCCTGATTGGCCCCTGTGTTACGGACAACTGGTGCCGACCCAGCAGATGAATTTACAGGTATTTCTAGAATGGTTCCACCGGCTAGATGCAGCGTTAATTGGGCTATCGGCGATCGCCTTGGTAGGGCTAACGGTATGGTTCCGGTCAGTGCTGCCCCGGTGGTTACCCTGGGCCTCTGGATTGGCGTTGTTTCTGATTGTTTTCCAGGGCCTTCTCGGCGGGTTAACCGTCACTGAACTGCTCCGGTTTGATATCGTCACCGCTCACCTGGGGACAGCCTTACTATTCTTCACAACCCTGATTACCATCGGCAGTTGCCTGAGTGACTACCAAGGTAATGGCACCGTCGGTAAGTTGCCTTGGCTTGGGTTTACAGCAGCGATTTTGATTTATCTCCAGAGCCTACTCGGTGCTTTGGTCGCGTCCCAGTGGGCATTGCACCAGTGCTTTTTCCAAGGGGATATGTGTGTGGTGATGAATAGCCACATCATCGGCGTTGTGCCTGCCACCCTCGCCACCCTGACAACGGTCATTTTCGCTTGGCGTACACCGGCCCTTCATCCGTTCCTCCGTCGCCTCGCCAATGTCACAGCGTTGTTAGTTTGTCTCCAAATTTTGATTGGGGTGGCTACCTTTAAGCTCCATCTCCAGGTGGAACCCCTCACCGTTACCCACCAAGCCGTTGGGGCCGCCCTCCTCGGTACCCTGGTGATGTTCTCCGTTTTTTCCCTGCGCGATCGCCAAAGGACTCTGCCTTAAACTTCCCCTATCCCCCTCCCCACGTTTTAAATTTCAGGTATTTTTTATGCTCGGCACCAGCCTCTCTCCGCACCACGAAAACTTCTGGGCGGTCATCAAAAGCTATTACCAACTCACCAAACCCCGGATTATTCCCCTGTTGTTGATCACCACTGCTGCGTCCATGTGGATCGCCTCCCATGGGCAAATTGATCCTGGGAAATTATTGGTCACCCTCCTGGGGGGAACCCTTGCTGCGGCATCAGCCCAAACCCTGAACTGCATCTACGATCAAGATATTGATTTTTCCATGCAGCGCACCCGTAAACGGCCCATTCCTTCCGGTCGTGTGCAGCCGCGCCATGCGTTGATTTTTGCCCTGGTTTTAGGGGGGTTATCTTTCTCGCTGTTGACCGTGTTTGTGAATCTGCTCAGTGCCTGTCTTGCCTTGTCGGGCATTGTGTTTTATATGCTGGTTTATACCCACTGGCTGAAGCGGCACCATGTGCAAAATATTGTGATCGGTGGGGCCGCCGGTTCTATTCCTCCCCTGGTGGGTTGGGCTGCCGTGACAGGTCAGTTGGATTGGTCGGCATGGATTTTGTTTGCGCTCATTTTCCTCTGGACTCCCCCCCATTTCTGGGCGTTGGCGCTGATGATCAAGGATGACTATGCGGAAGTTAATGTGCCGATGTTGCCCGTTGTCGAAGGGGAAAAGGTGACGGTGGATCAAATCTGGATTTATACCCTAATCACAGTGCCCTTTAGTTTATTGCTGGTGTTTCCCTTCCAAGCCTCTGGCATGCTCTATGCGATCGCCGCTGTGATTTTAGGGGGGATTTTCCTGTACAAGGCTTGGGAACTGAAGCAAAATCCCTTCGATCAGCCCCTGGCCAAGTCGATGTTTAAATATTCGATCCTGTACATGATGTTGCTCTGTACGGCGATGGTGGTGGATAGTTTACCGGCGGTGCATAATGTCACTGCACTGGTCACTACAACCCTCGCTTCTCTTGCTCAATGACGCCCCTCCTTTCCCGCCTGCTCACCCTCACCCACGATAACCATGCTCCGTTCTATGCCCCCGGTCACAAAGGTGGTCAGGGGATTTTTCATGGCCTCCAACGGGCCTGGGGAATCGAAATTTTTCGTGCTGACCTGCCGGAATTACCGGATTTAGATAATTTATTTGCACCGGAGGGGGTGATCCTCGAGGCCCAAACCTTAGCGGCAGCAACTTTCGGAGCAGATCAAACGTGGTTTTTGGTGAATGGTTCCACCTGCGGGATCGTTGCGGCAATTTTAGCGACGGTGGGGGAAGGGGAAAAAATGCTGTTGCCGCGCAATATCCACCAGTCAGCGATTTCCGGCCTGATTCTCTCGGGGGCGATCCCTGTGTTTGTGAACCCTCCTTACGATCCCCAGTGGGATTTAAGCTATGGCCTCACCCCGGAAGCGGTGGAGTTGGCGTTTCAAGTCCATCCCGACATCAAAGCGGTTTTAGTGCTCTCGCCCACCTACCAAGGGGTTTGTCCTGACCTTGAGGCGATCGCCAAAATAACCCACCGGAAAAACGTGCCGCTCATTGTCGACGAGGCCCATGGGGGACATTTTCAATTTCATCCCGATTTACCCTCAACTGCCCTGGCGTTAGGGGCCGATGTGACCATTCAATCTACTCACAAAACCCTCGGGGCAATGACCCAAGCCTCTATGTTCCACATTCAAGGATCACGGGTGAGTCCTCAAAAAATTAACCGCGCCCTACAGTTGGTCGAATCCACCAGCCCCAGTTATCTACTCTTAGCCTCCCTCGATGCCGCCCGGGAACAAATGGCCACCATGGGGGAAGAACTGTGGTCACAAGCCTTAAATTTAGCGCGTCAGGTACGGCAGGATTTAGCCACCATCCCAGGCATAAAGGTTTTTGATCCTCCACCCCAAGCCGGAATCCATGGGTTTGATCCCACCCGTCTGACCGTAGATGTTTCTGGTTTAGGACTGACGGGTTACGAAGCGGACGAAATCCTTACAGAAAAATTAGGGGTGATTGCTGAGTTACCCCTGGGGCGATCGCTCACCTTTATCCTCACCTTTGGCAATACCGAAACTAATATCCAGTCGTTAAGGGAAGCCTTTCGGGAACTGAGTCAAAACCATCGATCTTCCCAATCATTAAGTATTGCTCAAGGCTTAGAAACTTCAACAGAAACCCTCTACGATCTCCCCCAGTTGTCCCCCCGTCAGGCATTTTTCGGAGGGAGTAAAACGGTTCCTATTGAAAACAGCATGGGTCATATCTGCGCAGAATTACTTTGTCCCTATCCCCCGGGGATTCCGGCCCTGATGCCCGGGGAAAAAATCACCGCCGCCACCTTGGAAAAGCTTCGACAGATCCTGAAATTGGGGGGCGTGATCACTGGCGCCAACGATCCCAGCCTCGACACAATTCAAGTGATTTCCTAAAGCAAAAATTTGGCGATCGCCTTGGCGACCCCGTCTTGATCAATGGAACTGGTCACATGGTCCGCCACTGCCTGTACTGGAATAGGAGCATTTCCCATCGCGACCCCCAAGCCTGCATACTGAATCATTTCTAAGTCGTTGTAGTTATCGCCAATGGCCATCACATTTTGCGCCGTTAAACCCAACACATCCTCCGTTAAGGTTTTTAGGGCTTGGCCTTTTGTCGCCATGGGGGAGGTGAATTCCACATAAAATTCTGTCGATTGGACACAGTGAATATCCTGGACACTGTAACGGTTTTTCAAAGCTGGCAGGAGCTGGGCGGGTAACTCTTCATGGTGACAAACCGCTAGGATTTTTGTCGGGGAATGGTGCAAAATATCTGGCAGATTTTCTAATAAATTCGCTTGGCATCCGGTTCTTTCTTGGTAGGCAAAGACCCGCTCATTTAGCTCTTTTACGTAGAGTTGATCCCCGTGGTAAACGTGGAGATGCAAACTGGATCGCCAGGGTTCCGTACCTAAATACTCGACAATATCCCGGGCGATCGCCGCTGGCACAGATAACTGTCTTTGGGGAATGTCGTGCTGGGGATCCTGAATCCAAGCGCCGTTATAGGCAATTAAAGGCACATCCGAAGCCACAAGGGCATGGTATTGTTTCGCCGAGCAGAACATTCGCCCCGTGGCGATCGCCACCCGAATCCCCCGTTGTTGTACCGCTTTGATCGCCGCCAGTACCGCCGGTGCAACCCCAAGACTTTTCCCTAAAATTGTGCCGTCAATGTCGAGGGCAAGTAAGCGAATATCCTGCATTTTTCCCACCAGATGAACCTCAGGCTAAAGCATAAAAGACTTTCGTGGAGGCGACAATCTACCCTTGATACAATGGATCCATTGGGCACATAAAAAATTGACTACACACCACGATGACCACCGAAAGAGAACTCCAGGAATGGCCCCAAAAAATTCGCCGCGTCCGAGGCCAAGCACCTTTACGTAAAAGCCAAGGTCAGCAAAAAGCTTCCCCCCTAATGCTGGTGCTTCTTTTTCTCTGTAGTTTGGCGATCGCCTCCGCCTTTAGACATTACCAACAACAGCAAGCCCAATCAGATCAACCAAGCAATTCCTTCCCTACCAATCAGCTTTAGGGTCATTACAGAACCTAGAGCACAGTGCTCCTAATCAGCACGGGTTAAGATTTCTGGCCCATCTTGAGTAATGGCGATCGTATGTTCAAACTGGGCTGAGAGTTTCCGGTCTTTCGTCACTGCTGTCCAGCCATCGCCGAGTAGTTCCGCCTCATAGGTGCCTTCATTGATCATCGGTTCAATGGTGAAAACCATGCCGGGACGAATTTTTGTACCCTTACCCCGCTTACCATAGTGGGGCACCTGGGGTTCTGTGTGGAAGACATTGCTGATGCCGTGGCCGACAAAATCCCGCACCACCGAATAACCCTGGGACTCTGCATATTCTTGGATCGCCGCACCGATATCACCAATCCGACCGTTGGGCTGGGCCGCTTCAATCCCTAAATACAGACACTTTTCCGTCACTTCCACCAACCGCTGCACGTGGGGAGCCGGAGTACCGACAAAAAATGTCCGGGAAGTATCACCATGGTAGCCTTCCAGGATCGGGGTGACGTCAATGTTGATAATGTCGCCGTCCTTGAGCACCTTTTTCTTACTAGGGATGCCGTGGCAGATCACTTCATTAACGCTGGTACAGATTGATTTTGGGTAAGGATTGCTTTTGCCGTAGCCAAGGGGGGCACTTTTTGCTCCTTGATTTTGGGTCCATTCCTCAGCGGCATCATTTAACTCTAGAGTTGTCACGCCGGGTTTTACCATGGGCTCGAGATAGTCAAGGAGTTGTGCCGCCAGTCGCCCCGCATTGCGCATTTTTTCAATTTCTCGTTTCGATAGCAGAACGATTCCTTTACCCATGGGATTAAGCGTGTAAATTTTACTCAAAAAATTATCAAGAATTTATTGTAACAGTCCAAAAACCTTCTGCGAATTCCCTCTTTCGCCTTCTCTTGGATGGTTCATCCTGTAGACAACCCATAAATCACGGGGCAAAAAAACACCGACAGCTTTGCTGGGGAATTGGCGATCGCCATTAGATCAAGAGATTTTTTTCCTAGAGACACTCCCAAGCGGTTTACCAAACACAGGCTGTAGGATGGCTCTGACAGGGATTCGGCCGCAAACTTATAAGCTCAGTTGAGGGGTTAAGCCATGGCAAATCTTTGAGATGGCCCAAGAAATTTTTACCCATAATCTTTGATTTGCGTAGATAGGATGTCAAAATACAGAGTCTGCAGTATGCATTAAAACATATTCTTAAATTCGTAAATTTCTGTCGGAGAATTGTCCTATGGCTCGCATGTACTATGATGCGGACGCAAATTTAGATCTACTGGCTGGCAAGACAGTCGCCATCGTCGGCTATGGTTCCCAGGGCCATGCCCACGCCCTCAACCTCAAGGACAGCGGCGTCAATGTGGTCGTGGGTCTCTACGAAGGTAGTAAGTCTACGGCCAAAGCGGAAGCGGAAGGTCTGAAGGTATTGCCCGTTGCAGAGGCGGCCAAGGTCGCAGACTGGGTCATGATCCTTCTTCCCGATGATGTCCAGAAGCGCGTTTACACCAATGACATCGCTCCCAACCTCAAAGCCGGCGATGTACTTTCCTTCGCCCACGGGTTTAACATCAACTTCGGTCAAATCGTCCCCCCCGCTGATGTGGATGTGGTGATGGTTGCGCCTAAAGGGCCTGGTCACCTCGTGCGCCGCACCTATGAGCAAGGTCAAGGAGTTCCGGCACTGTTTGCGGTCTATCAAGACGCCACCGGACGCGCCCGTGATTTGGCGATGGCCTACGCGAAAGGCATTGGTGGTACCCGTGGTGGCATCCTCGAAACGACCTTCCGGGAAGAAACTGAAACGGATCTATTCGGTGAACAAGCGGTTCTCTGTGGTGGTCTCAGTGCTTTGATCAAAGCCGGTTTTGAAACCCTCGTCGAAGCTGGCTACCAACCAGAGTTGGCCTATTTTGAATGTCTCCACGAAGTAAAGTTAATCGTTGACCTTGTCGTTGAAGGCGGTCTGGCAAAAATGCGGGACAGCATCTCCACCACAGCGGAATATGGTGACTACATGAGTGGCCCTCGCATCGTTACCGCTGAAACTAAAGCAGCGATGAAGCAAATCCTCAGCGAGATTCAATCCGGGGAATTTGCCCGTAACTTTATCCTCGAAAATCAGTCTGGTCAGGCGCAGTTCACTGCGATTCGTCGCCAGGAAGCAGAACACCCCATCGAAGTGGTTGGGAAAGATCTCCGTGCAATGTTTAGCTGGTTGAAAGAAAGCTAATTTAGGATTTCTTTAATTGAATAATCAAAAAATATTTTTAGGTGAGACCAGAGTTGAGCTCACCTTTTTTATTGGCGCATACTTTGTTCAATTTGTTATTGTGATTTTACCTGGGCAATGTGAGCTGCACAGATATATTGGGTAGGAATTATTTGAATGTTTTTATTTGTGAAAACAGCTTCTAAAGCAGTAAATAATTTATGCCGCACTGTATTTTCGAGAGCGATATAGGGGGAGAGGGTTGTTAAAAGTTTAAGGTAGTCGCTAGGGAGATAATTCTGATTTTCAATCACCTGGGTGAGTTGCAAATTTTCAAAGCAGTTGGAGTCAATGAGTCCTTGGCTAATGTTTTTTAGGTTTTGTTCCTGTACTTCGATATTCTCAAAACTGGCGAAACTGGGCATATATTTTTCGTAGAGGGGTAATATGTGACAGAAAACCTCAGGAGCTGGTTGGGGCACGGTATTCCAGAGCAGGACTATTTTTCCCTGGGGGTTGAGTAAATTGGCGATCGCCTGACAGCGGGTATCCGGTTGGAGCCAATGGAAAGAGGTACTGGCAAGGATTGTGTCAAACTTTTCGGGGTTCGGTTGCCATTCCTCGAAGGTAGTATTGATGATTTGAAGCTTGGGATAATTTTGAAACCGTTGAGACGCAAAGGCACAGGCTTTCGGGTTGGGCTCTAGACAGATCAGGGGAAAGTCTCGCGCCACAAAATGTTGGGTTGCGTTCCCAGGGCCGCTGCCAATTTCGAGGATTAAACTTTGGGGCTTAATCTGTTCACAAATGAGATCAATAATTTCCGGGACGTAGGGGGCGCGATATTGATCATAGGCTTGGGTTGCTTCTGCATACCAATATTTCCGATCAGCAATCGGTTGGGAATATATTTTCTGAAAAAAAGCATCAAAATTTTTCATAATTAACGATTTTAAAAAATCTAGACTCTTTAAACCTAGTGAGATTTAAGTTTTTTTTGCGAGCTTGTTCGATAACAAAGGAGATTTCTAGAATAAAACAAGGGCAGAGGTGATGAAATGGCGAGATTATGGGAAGATCAAGTAAGTTGATTGCTTCATAAATATTAATGACAACGCCCCTGCTGCTTCTGATCGATGGTCACTCCCTCGCTTTTCGGTGCTACTATGCCTTTTCTAAATCGCGCCAGGGAGCCTTACGCACCTCGACGGGTATCCCCACCAGTATTTGCTTTGGGTTTTTAAATGCCCTGATGCAGGTGGTTGAACGACAGCAGCCCCACAGTTTGGCGATCGCCTTTGATCGGTCTGAGCCCACCTTTCGCCACGAAGCCGACGAAAACTACAAAGCCCAACGGAAGGAAACCCCAGAAGATTTTATTCCTGACTTCCAAAATTTACTCACCCTCCTCGACAGTTTACAGGTTACCCGGGTGACAAAAGCAGGCTACGAAGCGGATGACGTGTTAGCAACCCTTGCGGCCCAGGCCAGTGCAGACGGCTATCAGGTCAAAATTCTCACAGGCGATCGCGATTTATTTCAGTTAGTCAATCCGGCAAAAAATATTAGCATTTTATATTTAGATACTCAGGGGGTAAAAAGTGGCAGCTATCAGGAATTCAACCCCGATTTAGTCGAAGAAAAGCTGGGGGTTTTACCGGAGCAAGTGGTGGATTTAAAAGCCCTTGCAGGGGATGCTTCTGATAACTATAAAGGGGTACAGGGCATTGGAGACAAAACAGCAATTAAACTCATCAAAGAGTTTGGTTCCCTAGACAATATTTATGCCAATCTCGAGCAAATTAAAGGTGCAACGCGCAAAAAATTAGCAGCGGATCAAGAACAAGCTTATCATTGTCAAAATTTAGCCAAAATTGACCAAGCTGTCCCCTTGGAAATTGAACTAGAATCATTAAAGCTTCAAGGCTTTAACCTTAATGAAGCCACAGAAATCCTGGTCAAATTAGAATTAAAGAAGTTCATCCAAAATATTGGCAAACTCCAGAAAGTTTTTGGGGCAGAAACCATTGAGTTGCTATCACCAGAACAAGTAAACTTTGTCCCCCAGAATGGCAAGTCAGAACAGAATGGTCAGTTGTCAATTTTCCAGAGTCAAACCGTAGCCACCCCCGCCGAGATTCCTCAGGCTATAAACACCGAAACAAAGGCGATCGCCCCTCAGATTATTGATACCCTAGAAAAGCTGGCCCACCTCGTCCGAATCCTTGAAGCGCAAACAGATCCTGGCCATCCCGTCGCTTGGGATACCGAGACCACAGGCCTTGATCCACGCACGGTAGAACTGGTAGGGATTGGCTGCTGTTGGGGTGAAAAAACTGATGAACTGGCCTACATCCCCCTAGCCCACAAAGAAGGTCAACAGTTGCCCTTTGAAGTCATCATGACAGCCCTCAAGCCTATTCTAGAAGGGGAGCAATACCCCAAGGTCTTACAAAATGCGAAATTTGACCGGGCAGTTTTTTATCACCAAGGCATTCAATTGAAAGGTGTTGTGTTCGATACAATGCTCGCCAGTTATGTGATTCATCCAGAAATGAAACATAACCTCACCGATTTAAGCTTACGTTATTTAGGGAATATTATTGCCCAGAGTTATCGTGATCTAGGTTTAAGCAAAAAACAAACCATTGCTGATTTAGAAATTTCCCAAGCAGCAAACTATTGTGGCCTTGATGTTTATACAACTTATCTTTTATTTGACAAATTAAAGACAGAGTTAAAAGATTATCCAGACCTCGAAACGTTGCTCACAGCAGTGGAAATTCCCCTGGAACCTGTACTCTGTGCCATGGAAAACACAGGAGTTCGCATTGACCTGGATTATCTCGCCGAACTTGCCGAAGAATTGGGTACAGATCTAGAAACCCTAGAAGATCAGGTTTATAATGCTGCCGATGAGCGGTTTAACCTCAATTCACCAAAGCAGTTAGGTGAAATTCTCTTTGAAAAATTGGGTCTAAATACGAAGAAAACCCGCAAAACAAAAACCGGTTATTCTACAAATCACACAGTCCTCGAGAAACTACAGGGCGATCATCCGATCATTGATTACATTCTGGATTACCGCACCTTAGCAAAATTAAAATCCACTTACATTGATGCTTTACCGACCCTTGTGAGCCCAAAGACGGGGAGAGTACACACCGACTTCAACCAAACCCTAACAACAACGGGACGCTTATCTTCCTCTAATCCGAACTTACAAAATATCCCGGTGCGCACAGAGTTTTCCAAGCGGATTCGCCGGGCTTTTGTTCCTGAACCAGGTTGGGTTTTAGTGGCCGCAGATTATTCCCAAATTGAACTCAGAATTCTCACCCATTTAAGTCAAGAGCCAATTCTTTTAGAGGCTTATCAAAAAGGAGAGGATGTGCACCGGGTCACAGCCCAAATGATTTTTGACCGGGACTCCCCTAATGCTGTTACCCCAGCAGAAAGACGCATTGGTAAGATTATCAACTTTGGCGTAATTTATGGCATGGGCTCCCAACGATTTGCCCGGGAGGCAGGGGTCTCAAAAGAAGAAGGAAAAGCTTTTATTGAACGCTATCACCAACGTTATGCCAAAGTTTTTGAATATTTGGAGTTAGTGAAAAAACAGGCGATCGCCCAGGGTTATGTCAGCACCATTTTACAGCGGCGCAGGAACTTTGATTTTACGAGCAACTGCCTTTTAGCATTGCGGGGCACCGATCCCCAGAGCATTGATTTAGAAACCCTAGATTATGCCTATAACGATGCTCAACTATTGCGAGCGGCGGCCAATGCCCCGATCCAAGGATCCAGCGCTGACATTATCAAAGTGGCGATGATTCAAATTTATCAATTACTGCAGGATTACCAAGCTCGTTTGCTATTGCAAGTGCACGATGAATTGGTCTTTGAAATGCCCCCAGAGGAATGGGAAGAACTCGAAGGAAAAATTAAGTTGACTATGGAAAATGCCGTGTCTTTATCTGTACCTTTAATGGTGGATATTCACTGCGGGAAAAATTGGTTGGAGGCGAAATAACCGATGGTGAATGCGGCATACAACTGGTTGGGAGAATCCCTCGAAACCATTAAAAAAGCGCATTGGTATCGACAACCGAAAATGATTACCAGTCAAGCGGCGAATATCGTTGAGTTGCAAGGCAAACCGGTTGTTAACTTTGCCAGTAATGACTACCTTAGCCTCGCAGGGGACTCCCGTTTGATCGAAGCAGCAACCAACGCCCTCAAAGCCTTTGGGACAGGCAGCACGGGATCACGCTTAACCAGTGGCCAGCGACAACTCCATCAGGATCTCGAAAAGGCGATCGCCCACCTGAAACAAACGGAAGATGCGTTGGTGTTTAGTTCCGGCTACCTGGCGAATTTGGGAACCATTGCGGCGGTGGTTGGGAAACGGGATGTGATTTTTGCCGATCAATACAATCATTCCAGCTTGAAAAATGGCGCAAAATTGAGTGAAGCAACGGTTTTTGAGTATCAACACAATGATTTACAGGATTTACGGGCACTTTTAGAACAACATCGGGAGCAATACCGTCGCTGCCTGATTACGACCGATAGTGTCTTTAGTATGGATGGCGATTTGTGTCCTCTGCCGGGTTTGCAGACTTTGGCGGCAGAATTTTCAGCAATGCTCCTGATTGATGAGGCCCATGGCACCGGGGTTTTGGGCCAGCAAGGGGCGGGCGTCGCAGAACATTTTGACTGTACAGGCACACAGATGATCCAGGTGGGGACCCTCAGCAAAGCCCTGGGGAGTTTAGGGGGTTATGTGGCGGGCTCCCGGGAACTGATTGATTTTTTGCGGAACCGCGCAGCCACTTGGATTTACACGACGGGACTTTCCCCAGCGGATACGGCGGCGGCCCTCAAGGCGATTGAAATTGTTCAAGCAGAACCCCAACGTAGACAACAGCTTTGGAAGAATATTCATCAGTTAAAAACCGCCCTCGGCAACTATGAATTAGTCCCTTCTGAGTCTGCGATTCTCTGTTTCGGCCTCGCCAACCCCCAACAAGCCCTAGCGATGGGCGATCGCCTTTTAGCAGCCGGTTTTTTTGCCCCGGCCATTCGTCCACCAACGGTGCCCACGAGCCGGATCCGTGTTTCGGTGATGGCTACTCACACACCTCAGCAAATTCAAAGCTTTATTGATGAATTCCAGGATTGTCTGGGGGAATTTGCTTAGAAATCTAATCTTTTTTGATTTGGAAAACTTCTTTCTCTGCTTCGAGGATTTCCGGCGGCACTTGGAAGCGAGGCACGCCATTTTCATCGACGGTGACGATGACGCCCATGGCCTCTAATTCGGCGATCGCCCGTTTTTGGGTTTCCACATCCCGGGCCTGACCCAACACCGATGACCAAGCCGTGACCCGGGCCATGATACTACGGGGATCCCGGGTTAAAAAGGCCACCGTCGCCTCTGACCGTTGTTTGGCACTCTGGCTTTCGGGGTCATCATAAACAGCAGCCCATTCTGCGGCGGTTTTGTAGGATTGGATCGCTGCGGGGATATCGCCGAGGAATAGTTGTTCGTCCACCGCCTTAAGACGCCAGAGGTAAAAGCTTTTTTCAGGGACGGTCGGCTCCATTTGGGCGAGGCCACGGCTAAATAGCTCCACGGTTCGGTCGGGGGTACCGGCATAGAGGGAGCTACTCCCAGATAGGTAATAGTAGCCTTCCTTGAACCAGGGGTCTAAATCGACGATCACTTCAAAATAATCAGCACTGAGGTGATAGTCCCCCAATTTACGCGCTTCATCGTCGCCGAAGTACTGCAGGAACCGGAGAAAAATCCAATCCGAAACGAGATTGTCATAACCGTAGGTCGGGAGCTGTTTCCAGAGGGCTAGGCTTGCGGCTTCGGTTTTTGCTTGGCGGGCAACAGTTTCCGGGGTGAGGTCCGTGCCTTGTTTGAGGGTCGTTAAACGGGCCTGTTGCAGGGATAGAATCACAGCCCCACAGGCGATCGCCATGGCCCCTAACCCGAAACTTTTGAATGTCTTCCCCGAAAAGGCGATCGCCACCATAGTTTTATGTCATCTCACTCCTTAGGACAGAACAATTTTAGCCTGTTTTTTCCTGGATCACGGGGGCTAAAGGTTGGCCGCTTTCGGGCTGATCAATAGCTATTTCCTGATAAATTTCAGTTTTTCCAACAGTTGGCTCGCTGTATTTTCCACCCAGGCCAGGAGGTAATCCAATGCTTTCAGCAGTCGTTCAAGGAAATGTTGTTCATAGCCAATACTGAGGGCTTCTGTTTCGATCCATTCGGGCTTGGCTTCGATATCCGTGGCGGTTGCTTTTGTTTGGTGCTGGGTTAAGGTCTGGGTCTGGGGGTTGGTGGTGGCGATCGCCCCTGGGTGACTGGTACTTTTTTCGATGGCTCTGGGTGTGGCTAAATCCTGGAGGAGGGATTGCACGAGGGGCGGTTGGGGTGTTGGAGTGACTACGGCATCAGTCGTCTGCTCAGCTTGTGCAGGTTCCCTAAATAAATCGTTCCAAGTTAGCCAAGGGGCTGGTTGGGTTACGGGCGTTTCAGTGGTCGTAATTGTGCTGGTCAGGTTTTGGAGCTTGAAAAATTTCTGGAAAAACCGTTGTAGGGGTGGTAATGTTTCAGGACTTTCAGCGGGGGTGAGAAATTGCTGTTCTAATTGGGCCAGACGTTGATCGATTGGTTTTAACACTGGTGCCAGGGGCAGGGGGGGCAACAGTTGGGGAGCGTAAATTTCTGGAGGAACCACCGCCGTATGCCAACGGGATTCCCCAAAGAGATCAATGGCGATCGCCACGGGGCTCCGTTCGAGCCAACTTAAACCCCGGAGAAACCAACGGACTGGGGGCAAAATCTGGCGGTGCTGGCCCTGAATGGGAGGTAAAATGCGCGGATTGGGCGCTTGGTAGGCGAGGGTTTGCTGTCTTTTTTCGTAATTGGTGCTGCCGAGCTGAAAACTAATGCGGCGTTTGAGTTCCCTTTGGGATGCTGCCGGTTGCTGGGGCTGATTATCTGCATCGACAAATAAAATATCCTGGGTCACAAGATCACAGGCCAAACCCTGTAACGACTCGCTGGTGGTTTCATGGGGGAAATTTTGAGTCGTGCTTTCTGGGAGGGTAAATTGTTTGCGTTCTGTCTGGGCCGCTGCCATTTGCCGCACTGCCACCCGACTGGTCTGCACGAGCATATACAACGGATAGAGGGCGATCTGGGTTCCCCACTCCACCGTAATTTTCAGACGCCGGGCCGCCTGGGTGAGACGACTACTCCAGTGGATCGATTGACGATTGAGAAAGTTAAAGAGTTTACTTTGGTAGGGGCCTGGGGCGGACATCGTCATTTTTGCGGCACAACGCTTTTATTGTCCCACAGGAATTTCAGAATCAAAGGGGGTTATGGCCTACGTTTATCAGCGAACCATTCATTTAGCCGATACCGATGCGGCGGGGGTGGTCTATTTCGCGCAACTGCTCCACATTTGCCACGAAGCTTACGAAACTTGTCTGATGGAAGTGGGCATGGATTGGCCTGGGTTACTGCGGGAGGGTCATGTGGCAATCCCGATTATCCATGGGGAAGTCGATTTTTTTCAGCCAATCCAGTGGGGCGATCGCCTGATCATTTTTTTATATCCCCATCAGGAAAAACCCAGTCAATTCCAGATTAATTACCAAATTTTTCACGTTGATCAAGACCCAATTCAAAGAAATCTTTTAGCCCAGGCCTTCACCCGCCATGTGGCCATTGAACCCCGAAAACGACAGCGGTGCGAGCTTCCTGTAGTGGCGCAAAGATGGTTAAGGAATACCCCAAAACCCGAAGACAGCAAAATTTAGCCTGTACAATTGTCTTGAATCTAACGATATCTTTTTACCTGTGATGCTAAAACAAGGTAGCTCACGCACTTAAGTCATTATTTTTCAACATTTTCAGACTATTCAAGAGGAGTCATCACTTCAATGAAAAAAGTAGAAGCTATTATCCGTCCCTTCAAGCTCGACGAAGTCAAAATTGCCCTGGTGAATGCTGGCATCGTCGGAATGACCGTTTCTGAAGTTCGCGGTTTCGGTCGCCAAAAGGGTCAAACAGAAAGATATCGCGGTTCTGAATACACCGTTGAATTTCTCCAAAAGCTCAAAATTGAAATCGTCATCGACGACGACCAAGTGGATGCCGTGGTAGACAAAATCGTCAACGCTGCCCGCACTGGGGAAATCGGCGACGGTAAAATCTTTATCTCCCCCGTAGATCAAATTGTCCGGATTCGGACTGGGGAAAAGGATCTCGAAGCAGTCTAGGTAAGTCAGTCTAAAAATTAATCAACCGTTGGCAACGGCTTAAATCATTCACCATTTTTTGGACTCCCTCACTGGTTGGGGGAGTTTTTGCTTAGATGGCTGGCCCATCGGCGATCACTTTAATCATGCCGACCATCCCCGCAGCGGCATGGCCAGGCACAGAACAGTGGAGTTCAAATTCACCGGTCTTTTGGGGAATCAATACCCATTCAGCGATCGCCCCGGGCTTTAGTTCCAATTCATGGATGGCACCTTTGACTTCCACCTTGCCCGCTTCCACTTTTTGGGTCCAGATGGTATCGGCAAAATCCTTGGCGGTGAAATAGTGCTTTTGGTTACTGGGGTTATCGAGCCGAAGTTTGTAGCGTTTCCCGGCGGTGAATTCTAGGCGATCTGGCACAAATTTGAGTTCCCCCTGCGGTGTACCTAAGTGGACTTGGATTTCTTGGACAGGTTGTTGGGCGGGGACTGGTAAGGCGATCGCCCCTGACACCCAACAAATCCAGCATAATCCTAGTAAAATCAGTCCTTTGGCGTAATTGACTAAACCCTTAAGCATTTTTTCTCTCCCGAAGACACTGTCTGTTTCCGTTATACCTTGACCTCCTCGAGGACACCCTGCATCCGTCCGAGCCACTCGATTAAATGCTCCAGTTGTTGCTGGGGTTTCAAGGCCCCAAGACCCCGCACGATCACTTTTTTGGGGGCATAGACAAAGCGGGAATGGAGATGGGACGGTAATTTTTCCTCCAGACGTTTCCAGGCGGGTTCCTCCATGGGGGTTTCCAGGACGATGTTTTGCTGGCCCTCCGGTTTAATGCGGGAAAAGCCGAGGGATTTAGCAATCATTTTCAGTTCGATCACCTGCAACAGTTGTTCCACAGAAGGGGGTAACTGGCCATAGCGATCGCCCCAGTCGGCAGCAATTTGCATCAACTCTGGTTTGGAATTAGCTTGGGTAATCAGACGGTAGGCATCTAGCTTTTGGTCAGCATCGGTGATGTAGTTGGCGGGAATAAAGGCCGTGAGCTTGAGATCTACCTGGCAGTCATCCACCTGGGGAAT
The DNA here is from genome assembly GCA_035284725.1 of Synechococcus sp. Taxonomy (GTDB): domain Bacteria; phylum Cyanobacteriota; class Cyanobacteriia; order Cyanobacteriales; family MRBY01; genus MRBY01. The sequence goes on along the minus strand of JAYKIK010000092.1, from coordinate 324 downwards.
TTCTTCACCCCGAATCTCATTGATACATTCCTGGAGCATCTCCATATACAGTTCAAAGCCGATCGCCTCCATCTGCCCCGACTGTTCCGCCCCGAGGAGATTGCCCACCCCCCGAATTTCCATATCTCGCATCGCCAGTTGATAGCCGGAACCCAGTTGACTAAATTCTTGCAAGGCCCGCAGCCGTTTCCGGGCTTTTTCCGTGAGTTCCCCTTTACTCGGATACAGGAGCCAGGCATGGGCTTGGATGCCTGACCGTCCCACCCGGCCCCGCAGTTGATAAAGTTGGGAAAGACCGAATTTTTGGGCATCTTCGACGATAAT
>JAYKIK010000091.1:0-5980 GCA_035284725.1 Synechococcus sp. | reverse complement strand
ACTGATGTCGTTTTTCCCAATCCCAGAATCCTAATTGACTCATCTTGAGACACTGCCTTGGCGATACTTTGGTATCCATGATCTCATATTCTTGCTCCGCTTCAAGCTATTTTTCGAGATCCCCTTATGTTATATGGCACAAACTGGTTTCCAATCTATTAGCTTCTCAGGGTAAGAGAAACTTGGTGAGCATTTCTTGCCGTATCTATACAACGGCGAGTTTCCAATCTATTAGCTTCTCAGGGTAAGAGAAACCTAGTTACTTGGAGGTAACTGAATCATGGCTAACTGTTTCCAATCTATTAGCTTCTCAGGGTAAGAGAAACTGGTTACTGCACGAAGCAACGACAGAGGAGGATAAAGAGTTTCCAATCTATTAGCTTCTCAGGGTAAGAGAAACATTGATGCAACCATTACCCACGTCATGATTGACGATGGAATGTTTCCAATCTATTAGCTTCTCAGGGTAAGAGAAACTCATCATGTGATGACTGACAATGTGGGATTAGAAACAATTGTTTCCAATCTATTAGCTTCTCAGGGTAAGAGAAACCCCAACATTACGGTTATGTAGAAATTTCATGGACCGGTGTTTCCAATCTATTAGCTTCTCAGGGTAAGAGAAACTTTTTCGAATCCCCTACGGTCTCAAAATGTTTTGAAGTCAAAACAGGTTTCCAATCTATTAGCTTCTCAGGGTAAGAGAAACCGGGACTGGGATCCCGTAGTTGCCTTTGAGTGTAGAGTTTCCAATCTATTAGCTTCTCAGGGTAAGAGAAACGAATCACTACTAAACCACAATGACTAAACTAAAAGTTTCCAATCTATTAGCTTCTCAGGGTAAGAGAAAACCTAAGGAACAAAATGACTAAAGAACAATATTTAGAATGTTTCCAATCTATTAGCTTCTCAGGGTAAGAGAAACGAGACAATCAAATGTTTACACTAAATGAAGGTCAAGAAGTTTCCAATCTATTAGCTTCTCAGGGTAAGAGAAACTGAGTAGAGTGACATCACAATCGTTCAAATAGCACTGTTTCCAATCTATTAGCTTCTCAGGGTAAGAGAAACAATAAATCAGATCCCTTAAGAACTAAATTTTTTACTGTGTTTCCAATCTATTAGCTTCTCAGGGTAAGAGAAACGCTGGTCTTTCAAACACTTGTCCGGAGCGGACTCCAGCGAGGGTTTGCGACCGATAGCAAGATCTTACCAAAATCCAATAGGAATAGCCAGAAAAAAATGCCTGAAAGCCTTACTGGGCAATCAGTCGAGCGATAGCACGAAGTTAATACTATTTCAGCCATTTTCCGGATCGGTCGCTAAACAATCGTTGACGAAGGTGGACGAGTCAAGGACGGGGTCCCCCAGATCTCCACCTGGGATAACGTATGACTCGAAATCGGATAAAACCGTAAACTGTCTCCCTTATCCTCCTTGTAGTGGCGCAAAAGCCGTTTTTTCAACTCTTTGTACTTTTTGGGTGAGAGATGACACTCAAACACAGAATATTGCACCCGCACCCCATAACCCTCCATCAAATCAGCGATCTTTTTACGCCGCTTATTATCACCAATGTCATAGGCCACCAGATAAAACATCAACGAATCTCGTAGGGGGCATAACCTAACACCGGCTGATAGACGAAATTTTGGTAAGCCCGCACCTGCCGTGTCAACAAAAACCAGCGTGGTTCCTGACGGTCTTCGACGGTAATCATGGTTTCCATCTGCTTTAAAAAAGCCGTCAGGTAAAGCTTGGCTCCCATCTGACTGAGAAAACAACCCCCATCCCGATAGACAAAATGCTCCGGCTTAATGATGTATTTATTCACCAAATACAAAACCAAACTATCCACAAGGGGCGCCCGAAACTCCTCAACGAGGTCTGAAACCAAAGCCCCATGACGTTCCGAGCCCTGGTGTAAACACCCCTGATAGGGATCTAAACCACGAATTTCCACGAGAGTAAATAGATGATTCCACAATACCTGATAGCCAAAACTGAGCAGGGCATTGATCGGGTTGAGAGGGGGTCGCCGCGAACGACCCATAAACGGAAAGGCATCATTACGCAGACAATGGCCCAGGCCCTTAAAATAACTGGCAGCCGCTGCCCCTTCGAGGCCCATAATCCGCTCCACCGAATCCGCCATGAGGATTTGTTGACGCAGATAAGCCAGGCTCTCAATGGCCAAGGCCACCGGCTCGAGTGGACGTTTCCGCTGTTGCCGTTGCAAGATTACCCGCGCATTTTGCAGTTTACCCCCGGCAATGGCCCGGGCCACGGCTAACTTATCAGCCACTAATAAAGCCTGCTGATAGCGTGCTAAATGACGATAGCCCCGTTCCAAAGCCATCAGACGGCCATAACAAAAGCCCAACCGCGACAAAAAAGCAATCGGAATATCCCGCCACAAACAAGCCCGGATCGCCTGGGTGGAAATTTGGGATTTCCCAAAAATCAAGACCTGTTCCAGTTGGGGCAACTGAACCTCTGTGAGGCAATCCTTTTGCCGCCAGATCCCCAAATATTCCTGCCGTAGCCGCAGATAACAGCCCTGTTCCAAAACATAGAGAGTCCTCATCGGTCTTGGCGATCGCGGTAGGGAGCAATGTCCTGCTGCCGAAACCGTTGGATCAGATCTCCCCGACGACTAGCTCCCAAGGATTGGGGCGGCGGCGCACCACCCAGTAGCCAGGCACTGACTAAATCCATCATGCTGCACACCAGAAAGGTCGAAACACCCACCAAAATCGTGTTCATAATCACCGCCGCTAACCCCAAGGGGGCAATGAGTAAAATCACCAAGGTGATCGCCCCATTAACCAGGGCCGCCGCTAAATTCCGAATAAAAATCGCCCGGGCAGAAAGATACATAAGGCCTAACTCCAATCACAACCGTGGGTGCTGGGATGACTCACTCCCACTGCAAACACATCCCATTGAACCAAGACTGCCCCAGGGACGTCATGGAAAAGGCAATATTTTTAAAAGGCGTTAGACGTTTGATGAAGAATCAATTGAGACTATGTTTCAGGAGTTTCTTTTAGTAGACAATAAAAAGCATCTCAGACTACTGTCAATACCATGCCAAAACTTTCCCAAACCCATCCTTACTCTGAGCAAAAAAGCTTTGAACGCCTCTTGGTCTTGATCGCCACCTTGATCCAATACCCAGGGGTGGGCTGCCCTGACCCCCACGAGTTGGGAGATCGCCAGGAACATCACAACGCCCTCGCCGCTGTCCAGGAAAAATGGCAGGCGATCGCCTCTGACCTGGGCCTCCCTTTTAAACCCAACTATCCTTCCCTCGCGACCATCCGTAAAGATCTAGGCTTCCTGCGGCAATATGGCGTCCTCGAAAACCGGATGTACCGCTGGGGCTATTACCTCGGCACTGGCGTATTCGACCGCGATACCCTCCAACTCGCCCTCAATAGCATGGGGGCGATCGCCCATGACCTGGGGGATTTTCGTTACCGTCAGGCCCTCGAAAAGATTCAACAGTATCTTAGGGGGTTTGATTTCCAGGAGATTGACCCCACCTACCCGATTCGCCAAAACCTGAATGGGCCCGTTAACTGGACAGACCCCGAACGCATGATGGAACGGGGCAAATATCGCCACACCCTTTTTCACCACCTCCCCGCCCTGGAAAATGCTATTTGGCAGGGCCAGAAAATTGAAATTAGTCGCCATAGTTCCCCCTACAACACCAAATATCTCGGCCCCCAGGTGGTGTGGCCCCTACAATTGCTCTTTTACCATGTAGCCTGGTATCTCCTCTATGAAGACTGTCAAAACGGTTGTCTGGTAGTGGGTCGCCTGAACCGCTTCGCTGAACACTTCCGGGTGATTGATCCCCAGGGACGGGGCCTCGCACAACAACGGGAAAAATTGGCGATCGCCCACCAACTGCTACGCAATGGTTGGGGTCTCCGCCTCGGCACCGCTACCGAACAACAGGCTGAACTGGCTGGCTTAGCGGAATTAACCACGATCAAAGTCCGCTTTTTTGATGGCTCAGCGATGATTGCCCTAGAAGCAGAACAACGACATCCCAGCCAACGGATTCGCCAAGGTCCCAAGGAACCGATTGGTTATCAACCGAAATATATCGATTATTCAGTTCAGCTGCCCCAACGCTCAATCCCAGAGTTTATGCAGTGGGTGATGCAGTACGGTGAGAGTGCGCAAATTTTAACGCCTGCTGACTTAGCGGCACAGCATTGCGAGCGAGCGCGAAAAATTCTGCAACGCTATGGGCAAAATCTGGGAGATTAACGCCATTCTTAAGCATAATCTGCTGACCAATTTGGTAAATAGATTCCTTTAAGGGGATCGGTGGTGGTGCTGGAGGGGGATCTGGGTCTGGTTTAACCCCATCAACCTCATGATCTGAGAATGGATTAGGTAGCTGCACATACCCATGCTGATTAGTATTTTCAGAAGGTGTGTTCAATTCGTAGAGTGACTGTGCCCATTGGGTTTCAGGATATATAGTCAGCTCACCATAACGCTCCCAATTGCGGGGTAGTCGAGCAATTAAGTCGGCTTTAGTTAATATCAGGTCATTTGTATCAATCCTATAGATACGTATCCGCTTTTTATCCCGGGTGATTTGTTTGGATTCGGTTCTTAACCCAAAGATTCTTAGCAGAGCACCGAAGTAGGCAGCTGGGGTGGCATTCTTCCCACAGGTGAGGCGAACGCCCATCAATGCTAAGTCATCCCGCTGGTTGGCTAAAATTTCTGCTGCTTCTGTGACGATGGGGTGGTCTTGATCCCATTCTTTCCCCGAGAGAACATGGTCGAGGATTTTACCGATGCCAATATCCTCCAGGGCTTGCACCCTGAGAGTGTGGTGGCTGATATCCTGCTGGCAGATGCCGCCTGTTTGCTTTTCAATGCTGCCTTTGTCGAGGGCCTGGGCAATTTGAGGGAAGGCTTGCATTTCTAGTTTCTCAAGTTCCTTGCGCCGTCGTCCTTTGCGGTCCCGCAGAATGTCAGCGCTGGTGATGGTCTCAGGGTTTGAGACGCGCCAGTCAGCCAGGTCAAATTTGTATAAGGCGCGCCGTTCTGCTTCCGTGAGCTCATCCTCCCGTTCCCGGTACTGTTTCGCCTGTTCTGGGGTGAGGTTGGCAGCCTGGGCGGTGCGGTCAGCATCGTATCTTTTAAAGTCACGACGGATTGCCGCCACCTCGCTCATAATTACGTTCACCGCATCGGCTGGAAGCTGGCAGAGTTCGTAATTGACCGTCTCTGTATCCCGTTCTAGGCGAGCCAGGAGGTCGGCCCTTAAATGGGCTAAACTCCAGTTTTGTTCAGCCTGGTAGTGGAAGTAAGGATCGCCTGGGTCAAGCCAGCGCCACTCATCATCGAGGCGACTCGCTTTTGCCTTAGCCAATCGAGCTTTAAAACAAGCGGTTGGCGTGAGGCGGTTGTATTGGTGGTTGGTTTCCGCCACCCAAATATAGCGAGGAACATTAAGGCGATAGCGGTCGAGGAACTGCATTAAATCAGCAGCAGTGAGGTTATCTGCCCAACCGTAGAGCAGCACTGCATCAAACACATCCGCAGTAATGGAAAAGCCGGTGCCGAGGATGGGGGAAACCACCAATAACTCTGGCCGGTGTTGCTGTAACCAGTGGTTAGGGTTACTCAGGAAATCCTTATATTCATGGCTATTATCCGCATGGATTGAGACAGCCCCAAAGGCATGGCCAAATAGTTTGGCATCGCTTTTGCGATTGCAGAGCACGAGAACCCGCTGACCTGCACTCTGGAGCTGCTGTAGTTTCTGCCACCATTGGGCTTCCTGCTCGAAGACAGTATCCACCCGTTGTTTTTTCTGGTGTTCTACCTTCACTACAAAGGGCTTACGACCCGTGTGCTGCTCAAAGAGCTTCACCTCAAAATCCGTGAGGTCGGCACTGACGCTGAGGGTTTCCTTGGCGCGGATGGCATCCTGCCAGAA
>JAYKIK010000090.1:0-14565 GCA_035284725.1 Synechococcus sp. | reverse complement strand
CGGGGATCGGCGAGGGAACCGTTGTGTACCCGGAGTGTGGTAAACAGAGTGGCACCAAATAGAAAACTCGGGTCATTAACCTTGAGGGAAATTGCATCGCCGTCATACCATTGCCCCCCATACCAATAACCCATACTCTCGATATCCAACTCACTTTGTGAACAAATCATTCAGAATTGCGTGAAAACTATCCGGGACTCCCCGCCGCCGTTTGGGATTGTACCCGACGCAACAGCCAGTCGAAGCGAGTAGGTCGCCACATGGAAGTCTTCTCGCACGCTCTCGGGTATCGCTTCGTGGGCAATGCTCTGGTTAAACACAAAATCTTTATCTTTGCCGAGGTGCTGCACCGTATTTCGGAGGCGATTGGCTAAAAAAGTGGCGATCGCCCGATTAAACCGCGCCGAAAAACCAATATCTTGACTCAATCGTTGGGAAATCATCTCTTGGGCAATCACCAGTAACAAACATTCTTCCCGGGTTTTTACGCTGGCACTGGGTAACTGACGGTCAATAAAGGACAGCTCCCCAAAAATTTCACCACTTTTTAGCACAGCAATATCCTTATCCATCCCCATCGACTCAATAGCTACCGTCACCGAGCCATCAAGGAGAATGTATAAATTTTCTAGGGGTTGGTTTTCGTGGATGAGGATGGTCTCCGGCGGAATTTTAGCGATTTGACCGGTGGTAATCAGCCAGTCGATATCATCATCGTTTAATTCCCCAAACAGAAATAAGACTTTCTGCATGACCTACGATCCTTCAACATAACTTGTGGGTATCATGGCTATCTTACCCCGGATCCCCAGGGGGCCGAGACAACTCCTTGAATGTTTAACAAGACTTTTGACTAACAAATTCGGCAAAATTTAGAGGCGGGCCCGCAGGGTGAACTGGTAATCTCCTCCGGGTTCGAGGTGATAATCACTTTGCTCGAGAAAGCGGCCTAAGGGTTCGTAAATTAAAGCACGTCCTAGGGTAGGATGTACCCATAATTTGCCCTGGCGGAAGTACCATTGGAATTCCCAGTGATAGGAACCCGCTTGCACTTCACCACTAATTTTGCCCTGTTGCCAGGACTGCTGCAAAATTCGGACATGGGCGGCGGTTTCGGGCACCAGAACAACTTTTACTCAGTGATTGGGAACAAAACTGTTTTTTTCATTGTGAGAGTTTTTGCCCCAGAATGCACGGTCATCTCAGCATTTCATGGCAAAACAGTTGGGGATACGCCCTTGCTACCAGGGTAAAAGACTACCATCCCAGCTAAAAAATTGGCCGCTGTCCTTGGCGGTGAGTTTATCCATCACTAAACGTAATTGGTGCACCGTCCGCTCCGGGGGAAATAGTTTTTCGGGGGGAACATTCTTTTGAAAGGGTTTTGATAAATCGGTAGCGGTGGTGCCGGGATGGAGGGCAGTGACAATGATATTCGGCGCGGTACGTCCCCATTCGATGGCAATGTTTTTAACAAACATATTGAGAGCAGCCTTAGAGGCTCGATAACCGTACCATCCTCCGAGACGATTATCGGTAATGCTACCGACTTTGGCAGAAATAACAGCAAACACAGCGCGATCGCCATAGCGTAAAAACGGGAGTAAATATTTCGCCCACAGGACAGCCCCCACAGCATTGACCTGGAAATAGGTCAGAAGGTGTTCTGGATCGATGTGGCGGAGACTTTTTTCCGGCTGGAGTGTTTGGTCATGGAGGAGGCCAGCGCAATAAAGCACTTCATTCAAGCGAGCATTTTCAGCTTTGAGGGAGGCGATCGCCACGCTGATTTGCTCTTCCTGGGTAATGTCGACCGGAATGAGCTGGAGTCGTTCGGGATACTTATGCTTTAAGGCGATCAGATCAGGAGAAAGGTGGCGGTAGGTACCATAGACCCGCCGATAGGTTGCCACCGCTAAATACTGCCTTAGAAAGGCCAGACCAATGCCACCACTGGCACCAATAACGAGCGCTTCCATCAGAAATTTACTGCCTCCAAGGAGGGAGAATTATCTTGAAATTCGGGGATGGGGGGACGTAGGGTCAGGTAGAGGGCGGTGCCAATGGGGGGTGTTAAGGCGATCGCCCAGAATAACCAGGATTGACCTCCGAGGCCGCGGCGGGCTAGATCATCTTTAAGCAAGGTCGGGAATAGCAGGGACAGTAAGCAAAAATCTAAGCTCATTAAATGGATAAAGCGATCGCCCCAAAATCTTGTGCCAAAATCGACCCAATCCCCAGCGGTTAACCCATAGGCCAGGAGTCCCACCAAGGTCACCAGACAAAATAGGCCGAGGAACCGGGAGTCCTGCCAGCGGAGCCACCAATTCTTTTTCCCTGTAAAAATAGGATTGTCTTGGCGGAATACCAAGTACGGGAGCAAGGCAAAGGCCCCGAGAAAAAAACTCCCTGCCGCGAAAACCCAGGCCGGTAGTTTTTGGCCCCGACCATCGCAGAACAGTAATGCCCCGTACATCACTGGCAAAATGCCCATCACGTTAAACAGGGCGATGACCAACGGGTTAATCCCCTCCCAATTGCCGCTAGACAAATCAGCAATCAGAGTAAGGGTTTCCGGTTGACTGGGAGGTGTCCCGAAAAAGGCATAGGCCACAAAGACGAGCCAGAGGGAACCAAGAATGATTGAGCGAACCATGGCAATTATTTTGGAGAAAAAAATGAAAAAACCTAGAGTGTGCGTAGGTAACTCAGAAGATCGGCCATATCCTGGGGGCCGGGCTGGAATTTGGGCATCGGTGGAGTCTTCCCACTAATGACCTGCTGAATAAGGCGCACATCAGATTTTCGCTGGGCGACAGAACGCAAGCTGGGGCCTACATTACCGTCAGCACTGGTGCCATGGCAGCCAGCACAATTGATTTGAAAAATTGCATTGCCTCGGGTTTCGTTCCCTTGGAGCGCTAAGACCTGTTGCACATAGGGATCACTGGCTTGGGACGTGTGGACCCCAAATGCTCCCAGGGTGGCGATCGCCAACACTAGCATGATTGTAATAAGGAGCCTTGAAAAGTTTGGGGCGGAAAGCTCAGGGGAATTAGCCACGGAATTTGCTATGGAGGGAGGATAACTTTATTGATATTACGCAATTTTTCTTAATGGTTATCCTACTGCGATCGCCCCGGAATGTCGAATTAAATCCCTTTGCACGGACTTCCCCCATCCCATAGAATGATTAAAAATCTTTAACAGTAAAATTTACATCACCGCCATAAGGAGAACCCCCGTGATCGAACCCCTCTTATTAGGCATTGTTTTGGGTCTTATTCCCGTTACCCTCGCCGGTCTTTTTGTTGCTGCTTATCTCCAATACAAGCGTGGCAATGACCTCGGCATGGAATAGATTTTTTCTATCCCCTCATATCTGTGGAAATTTGTGATGATCCTTGCTCCCTAGCAGCAGGGATTATTTTTTGTCAGTAATCCCGCCGTTCGTATAAAAGGGAAGTTCCCTTGTTAAAATTTGGGGCATAATCCCCTGCACTGCTGCCTGCTTATACCCATTGGATCGTTGCCCCAAGTCCACAAAATAGACCTTTGCAAGGAATTCTTCAGTACACTTTACTCTCCGCCACTAGAGGTTAGTCCCCTTGTCATCTAGCACCGTCCGGCATAAAACCAAGAAGTCCGTCGCCCAGAAATCATCCAAAGGGCGATCGCCCCAGGGTTTTTTCCAGGGTGTCCTCCAGAAAGCCATTGGCACGATGATTGGGATGACCATGCTCGGGAGTGCCGTGACCGCCGGAGGTCTCGTGGGTCTAGCTGTGAGTTTTCGTAATCTACCCGATGTCCGGACTCTAAGAACCTACATCCCCACCGAGACTAGCTACATCTATGACATCAACGGCAAAATTCTCCTCAGTCTCCACGGTGAAGCCAACCGTAAAAATATCAAACTACAAGATGTTTCCCCTGAGCTCAAAATGGCCGTCCTCGCCATCGAAGATAGCCACTTTTACCAGCACAAAGGGATCAATCCCACCAGTATCGGCCGAGCCATCATCTCTAACCTAGAGGCCGGGGGAATTACCGAAGGGGCCTCAACGATCACCATGCAGCTGGTGAAAAACCTCTTCCTTGCCCAGGATAGAACCTATAACCGGAAGCTTGCAGAAACCGTCTTGGCTCTGCGCATCGAACAAATTTTCCCCAAGAACGAAATTTTGGAAATGTACCTCAACAATATCTATTGGGGTCACAATAACTATGGCGTAGAAACCGCCGCTGAATCCTACTTCAACAAATCTGCCGCCGATCTCACTCTCGCTGAGGCCGCAGTTATGGCTGGCATGATCCAGGCCCCCGAAGAATATAGTCCTTTCCGAAATTACCAAGCTACCAAGGAACGACAAAAAGTCGTGCTTAAGCGCATGGCGGATCTCGGTTGGATCTCGCCCGCAGAAGCCGATGCCGCCGCCAAAGAACCTCTCCTCGTGGGTAAACCCACCGCTTGGCAGGCCAGTGCCTCTCCCTACATTACCGAAGCCGTGGTTCAGGAGCTCACCCAACGGTTTGGGGAAGAGTTAGTACGCAAAGGTGGGATGCATGTGCAAACGACCATTGACCTTGATATGCAGCGGCGCGCCGAAAAAACTGTCCAAAAAGCATTTCAAGAGGCCCGCAATCGCGGTCTGAAGGCCGATCAAATTGCCTTAGCTGCTGTTGATCCCCGCACCCATTTTGTCAAAGTGTTGGTAGGAGGACAAGATTACGAAGACAGTCAATTTAACCGAGCGATCCAATCCCAACGGCAACCCGGTTCTGCCTTTAAACCGTTTGTGTACTATGCTGCTTTTGCGAGCGGTAAATACACGCCTTTTTCGACCATTGAAGATACTCCCGTTAGCTATCCAGATGGTAGCGGCACCTATTCGCCTCAAAACTATGGGGGTTCCTTTGCGGGCACTGTGAGTCTATATGATGCGTTAATTACTTCGAAAAATGTCCCCGCTGTCAAACTGGGGAAAGCAGTTGGTCTAGGGAAAGTGATTGAGGTCTGTCGCCTGTTGGGTATTAAAAGTGCTCTCCAGCCGGTGGTTTCTCTGCCCCTTGGGGCAGTGGGGGTTAGTCCCCTGGAAATGGCTAGCGCCTATGCGACTTTTGCGAATAATGGTTGGCAGAGCGAAACCACAATGATCCTCCGGGTTACGGACAGCCAAGGTAATGTGCTGTTAGATAACACCCCGCAACCGCGTTTAGTGTTGGATCCCTGGGCAACGGCTTCTTTAAATAGTGTGCTCCAGGGGGTTGTTACGAGCGGCACAGGTCGGGCGGCAAACTTAGGCGATCGCCCCGCAGCAGGAAAAACAGGAACCACTTCTTCGGAGCGGGATGTGTGGTTTGTGGGCTACGTGCCCCAACTGGCGGCGGCGGTGTGGATTGGTAATGATGACTACAGCCCCATGGGGACAGGCACCACCGGGGGAGGAGATGCAGCCCCCATCTGGAAAGCCTTTATGCAAGAAGCCCTCAAGAACGAGAAACCTCAGTATTTCCCGGCGGCATCCAAATACGAACGTCCCAAACCGTAGACCCATCCGGCATAATAGGACAATCTTTTCCCCCTGTTATAGGTAAAAACTTTGGTCTATATCAGCGTTGTCATTCCCACTTACAACCGCAAGCCCATTTTGACGAAATGTCTGCAGGCATTGGAAAACCAACGAGTGCCAGAAGAGCTCAGCCATGGAGGCTATGAAATTGTGGTGGTGGATGACGGTTCAACGGATGGCACAGTGGCTTGGCTCCAGACAGAAGCTAAGCAATATCCCCATGTCCGACTGTTTGAACAGGCCCACAAAGGAGCTGCTGCTGCGCGCAACCTCGGTGTAGAGCAAGCTCAGGGGGATGTGATTATTTTTATTGATAGCGATCTTGTCGTCACGGAAACTTTTCTGGCGGCCCATCTCGAAGGCTTACGCCGGGGTAAACGTAAACTGAAAAGCGATCGCCTTTTTACCTATGGTCGGGTGATTAACACCGCAAATTTCGACGATCCCACCAGCGAACCCTTTAAGGTGACGGATTTTTCAGCAGCCTATTTTGCCACGGGAAATGTGGCGATCGCCCGGAAATGGCTTTTACAGGCAGGGCTTTTTGATGCCGGTTTTCAACTCTATGGCTGGGAAGACCTCGAATTGGGGGTACGTCTTAAAAAACTGGGCCTGACTTTGATCAAATGTCCCGAGGCCGTCGGCTACCATTGGCACCCCCCTTTCAGCCTTGAGCAAATCCCCAAGCTCATTGACCAAGAAATTCAACGGGGCAAAATGGGTGTTATTTTCTACAAAAAACATCCCACCTGGGAAGTCCGCATGATGATCCAAATGACCTGGCTCCACCGAGTCCTGTGGGGCATTCTCTCCCTGGGAGGCTGGCTCAACGAAAAACGCCTTAGACCCCTCCTCGGCTGGCTGATCCAACGGGGAAAATCCCAACTAGCCCTAGAAATTGCCCGTATTTTTCTCAATTGGTACAACGTTCAGGGGGTTTACGCCGCCTACCGCGAAGACCAACGGGCCCAGGAGGCTTAGATTTCCTCAGACATCCCTTGACAAAAACACAGTGATTGGGATATGAATTAGCAACCCTTTTAAACAACCTCTCAGGAATTCCCAAACCTTAATGTCCTGGCCTCGGTAACGGCCCCGAAGGATTAACCAGTGGTTGGAAACTCCTAGCCCTTATCCCACAATGTTCCCTTTAGTTTGCATTGTCCCTAGCCCCAAAATAAAAGACTGTGACTCCTTCTGCTTCCAACTTCGCCACTCCCAAGTATTTTGATCCTGTTACCCGGGAGTCAGAGTTGCAGGTAGCTCCAGAACAATCCGAGACGCGCCTCGAAACGACAATCGGGGATGATGTAGAGTTTTTGCGGGCGCAAATTGCCAAGCTCAATCGGGAGCAGACCAAGGTCCAAGATCTCCTCAGTTCCCTGGGATTTGCCCTCAGAAGTTTTAATAATCTCAATCAATTTTTAGAGTTAACACCGTTAATGTCTGCCCGGGTTGTGGATGCGGATGGGGGAGCCCTTGTACTGTTTGATGCCCAAGGACAGATCCAATTAGAAAAATTTTATTGCGGTGAAGGGGGAAATTGTCAGGCCATTCGGGAAGCTTTTGCCCAGGTTCGACCAGCCACCACAGGCCCTACAGCGGCAGCTCCGATCTGTACTGCCCAGGAAGCTCTGGAATTGGATGAGCAGCTCCAGGAATATTTGGGGGATACCCTGCGGGTGTGTAGTACGCCGATCCTTGTGAAGAATATCACCCGGGGCAAGCTCTATGTGTTCAGTCGCGATCCCCATTACAGTTGGGACATTACCCGCCGGAAGCTGGTGCAACTGGTCGCCGACCAAACAGCCGTGGCGATCGCCAACAATGACCTTACCAGCAAACTCCGTAGTAAGGAAAAACAAGACCGGGAACTGGAAATTGCCTCGGAAATCCAAAACCACCTCCTGCCGAGCGAATGTCCCCAGATCAAAGGATTGGCGATCGCCGCCGATTATCGTAATGCTTACCGGGTGGGGGGAGATTACTACGATTTCATTCCGACGAACTACGATCGCATTCGCCGCCAGGATGATCCCAAGCTGGTGCAGTGTTTACCCTGGAGTATTGTCATTGGCGATGTGATGGGCAAAGGCGTCCCCGCAGGATTAATCATGACCATGACCCGGGGCATGCTGCGGGCCGAAGTTTTAAACCGTCACAGTCCGGCAAAAATCCTTGAACATCTCAATCGGGTGATGTATGCGGATCTGGATAATTCCCACCGATTCGTAACCTTGTTCTATTCCGAGTACGACCCGAAAACCCGGACCCTGTCCTACAGTAATGCCGCCCACCATCCCCCGCTACTGTGGCGCGCCCAAACTCACCAAATTGAGAGCCTCGACACCCAGGGAATGCTCATTGGCCTTGATCTGGATTCGGAATATGAGGACGCCCAAGTGGTCTTAGAAGCGGGCGATATTATTCTTTACTACACCGATGGCTTTACCGATGCGGTCAATGCCCATGGTGATCGCTTTGATGAAGAAAACCTTGTGCGGGTGTTTCAAAGTGCCTGCCAGAGTTGCCAAACCCCAGAGGCGATCGTCCAAGAACTCTTTACCCAGGTAGAAAAATTTACCTATCCGAAAGTGCGGGGCGGTGATGATATGACCCTCGTCGTTGTCCAGGTACAATCAGAGGCAGTTCTATCCAACCCTTGCCAGCACCATGACTGTTAACTCGTTTTATCCGTCTTCGTCCCTCAACTCTAAGCTCGCCATTAGGCAGGTCGTCATCGCTCAATATGTAGAAGATCCAGATGTTTTGGGGCAAATCCGCGATGGTTTTCAGAATTTTGTTGATAGTGGTCAAATGTGGGCAATGATTTTAGGGTTTGTGCTGGGTTATTGGTTTAGCGGTATTCGGCGCGGTTAAGTCATTTCTCTCCCTTGGGGAAGTGCGGTATGCTTAGGGAGACTTTTTCCATTTGGGGAAGGTTGCATCTTAGTTTGTTAGCTCCCAGACTGTTTTTGTGTCCCAGTATTTGCGTCACCATTCCCCCTTTATTTTGATCCCTAAGGCGCGGCAAATCCGCACAATCCATCGCCAATGGTTGTCCCTGAGTCGTTCGGTCAATTGGCTCCAGGTTGGTAAGCTCACGGCCTTGGGCATCGGCATTTCTAGTCTGTGGCAATGGCAATGGCAATTGCTGGTGGCGATCGCCTTGGGGGGTGGGGCAATGGCCTTGATCTATTGGTTTGATGATCTGCCCTGGGAAAAATATGTAGAAGAATTTTCTCGACTGTGCCATGGCCCATATCGGCGTTTGTGTCTCGCTGGCTTTGGGGGTGCCCTCACGGTGTTAATTAGTTACGGGGCGATCGCCCTCTGGCAATCGATCAATAATCCTTGGTTAGCCAGCCTGTTACTCCTTCAAGGGGGATTAACAAGTCTCATTTTGGCTCTACTGCTGCGGCGCACCTGGCAGTTTCATTCTCCCTCACGGCAGTTTGAACAAGCCCTCACTGATTTGGGGGATCCCAGCAGTGTCCGCCGTCTTTATGCGATGCGTCAGTTAAAACAACTGCTCCAGGGCGATCGCCTCAGTCCAAAACAAAAACAAGCGCTCAAAACATTTCTCCAACTTAGTTGGCAACAGGAAACCATCCAACCTTTGCGGGAAGGAATTTTGACCAATTTACGCCTCTGTCAAACCTCTCCCAAGTCCACGGCCCAACCCCTCCAACTAGACAAATCCCGGCCTCCTCTCAGGTTATCCCGGTCAAAACAATCTTTAAAATCCCCGGTAAAAGAACGGGTATAGGTGTCCTCAGGCCATGGCCCAACCCTTTGATCTCATCATCCTCACCAATGGCCCTGGGGAAATAACCACCTGGGTACGCCCCGTTGTGCAGGCGATTCGGCAGCGGTTAGGGAGTCTGCCCCGGATCTCCGTCATTTTGGCCCCCTGCTCCCACAGTACCGGCCGGGAGGCGGCGATCGCCCGTAGTTATCCGGAGGTGGATCGGGTACAGGCCGCAAAACATTTTTTCCCATTTTTGCTCTGGGGTAAAACTGCCGAAAATTGGCCATGGTTTTCCCAGGGATTAGTTTTATTTCTCGGCGGGGATCAATTTTTTCCGTTAGTGATCGGTAAACGCCTCGGATTTAAAACCCTGATCTATGCCGAGTGGGAAGCTCGCTGGTGGCGCTGGGTGGATGGTTTTGGGGTAATGAATGAGCAAATCCTGAGAAAAGTGCCTCCCAAATACCACGCGAAGTTTCAAGTAGTGGGGGATCTGATGGTGGATGTTCCCGAAATAGATGGACAAAACAAATCGACATCCATAATCGCCCTATTACCTGGTTCTAAGGGGATGAAACTAGCCCAGGGAGTTCCCTTAATGGTGGCGACAGCTAGTATCATTCAATCCCAGCGGCCAGGGGTAAAATTTCTCATTCCCGTTGCGCCAACAATTACAGTTCAAACACTATTAGGATTTGGCGATCGCCACCGTAATCCCCTTGTGAAAATATTTGGCGCTCCATCCCTTCAGTTAATTCACCAAAACAACCACACTTATCTCCAGACTGTCACGGGGACGCAAATCCAACTCATTACCGAGTTTCCTGCCCACCAAGCCCTCCGACAATGCCAACTGTGCTTGACGACCGTTGGTGCGAATACCGCAGAACTAGGAGCCTTAGGCCTGCCGATGCTGGTATTATTACCGACCCAACAAATGGACGCGATGCGGGCTTGGGATGGTATTCCGGGACTGATCGCCAAAATTCCCCTGGTGGGTACCTGGTTTGTGCGGTGGCTCAACCGCCGTATCATTGCCCATATCCGTAAGCACCATCTCCTCTACGCCTGGCCGAATATTTGGGCAAAAAAAGAAATCGTGCCGGAACTCTTAGGAGAACTCCAACCCGATGCTTTGGCGGCATTGGTTTTAGATTATTTAGACCATCCTGAAAAACTCCAAGGGATGCGTGCTGCCCTCCAGGCCTGCCGTGGGGAACCAGGAGCCGCGCAAAAATTAACAGCAATGGTCTGTCAGCTGCTGGGTCTGTTGCCAGATGATTCTGCAGTGGAGCATTTTTCTGGGCAATAAAAGCCTTGGTGTGGCACTCTGATGTCCCAGGAGATCTAGTCATGACCATAGGCGATCGCCCTTTGCCAGCGAGGAATTTTTCCGGGATAATGAAAAGACAATGTAGCCCTTTTTGCACCAAATTGCGGCTTTTCCAGCGAGGCACAGGTTAACCATGTTTCATTTTTTGTTTATCTTGGCATTTGGGATTATCGCTACCATCGCGGCGGTGAATCTGGTGCGCAGTTTTATGATGCTGAGTAATGAAGCAAGGGTATACCCCAACTTCCAGAGCAATAGCCCCGGCTCCCAACCCCAACGGCCCCGACCCACTCCCCACCCAGAAATGCTCGATGAACTAGGCCAGCCAATTAACGAACCCCTCCTGGTGGTGCGATCCCTGGATGTGGAAGATGCCAGACAGCGCTTAGACAATTTGTATAATGCGTCCCCCGGTGGTGAACCAAACCAAGACGAGGACGCCTAAAAACGATGGCTACATTACCCCCTTGGATACTGCTGGATCCTCTCCTCCACCAGTGGTTACAGGAAGACCTCGGGCGGGGCGATCGCACAACCCAAGCTCTATTTGCCCAAAACTCAGCCCCCGTCGGTCAAGCACAATTGATTCTCAAAGGGGATGGTGTGGTTGCAGGTTTACCCTTGGTGGAACGGGTATTCCAACTGCTTGATCCCCAGAAGATCAAGATCGAAATCCCTTTAGCGGAAGGTCATGTCGGGCAAGCCAAAGATTTAATGATGACCATTACCGCCCCCCTGGATATTCTGTTGATGGGGGAACGAGTGGCCCTAAACTTGCTGATGCGTCTGAGTGGGATCGCCACTGTCACTGCTCAATATGTGGAAAAAATCGCCGATTTACCAACCCAATTGGTGGATACCCGCAAAACAACTCCTGGTTTACGCCTCTTAGAAAAATACGCAGTGCAGATCGGCGGGGCGAAAAACCATCGCTTTGGCCTCGATGATGCGGTGATGATTAAGGATAACCACATCCAGGCAGCAGGGGGGATCACTAAGGCGATCGCCCTCGTCCGACAAAATATGCCCTATCCTTTGGCTATTGAAGTCGAGGCCGAAACCCCAGACCAAGCTTTTGAGGCAGTGACAGCAGGGGCCGATATTTTAATGCTCGATAATATGGCCATTGACCTCATGGGTGATCTCATTCCCCAACTCCGGGCTAAAAATCCTCGCCTGAAATTAGAAGCCTCCGGGAATATTACCCTCGAAACGTTACGGGATGTTGCTTTAACGGGGATTGACTATATTTCCACCAGCGCGACGATCACCCGGGCCCCTTGGCTGGATATCAGCATGAAAATTACAGCTTAAATTTTAATCGATATAGAGAGGATCAACGTTAATCGAGAGGCTCACAGTACGGGGGCAAAGTTCCCGTAAGAAGTTTAGATCAGGAATTTCCCGTCTACTCTTAGGGAATTTCAAAACCACCTGCCAGCGGTACCGTTGCGCTACCCGTAGGATATTCGCCGGCACTGGCCCCAACAGTTCATCTTCTGGCTCAAGGAAAGGGAAACATTTTTCGGCGATCGCCTCGGCGGTATAGCGTACTTGGTCATGGTTTTCACTGCTGAAACGTAGCAAAATCAGCTTGCCGAAAGGAGGATAATCCAGCTCTTCCCGCTGGGCCGTTTCCTGTTGGGCAAAGGTGAGATAATCATGGGTTTTCACCGCTTGGATCACTGGATGTTCCGGGGAATAGGTTTGAATAATTACCCGACCTGGTTCATCCCCTCGACCCGCGCGACCGGCCACCTGGGTCAGGGTTTGAAAGGTTCGTTCCGCCGCCCGATAATCACTCTGGTGTAACAGCCCATCGGCGGCAATCACCCCCACCACTGTCACCTGAGCCACGTCCAACCCCTTGGTAAGCATTTGGGTGCCCAGTAAAATATCCGCTTCTCCCCGGGCAAATTGGCCAAGTAGATCCCGGTGCGCCCCTTTGCGTCGGGTCGTATCACTATCAAACCGTAGACAACGCAACTGGGGAAATTCCTTTTGGAGCGTTTGAAAAACCTTTTGGGTGCCGTTCCCGAAAAATTTGAAATAGGGAGAATTGCAACTGGGGCAATGTTTGGGTTGTACTTGGCTATGGTCGCAGTAATGACAGCGTAGAAGGGGGATACTGCCTTCCTGCACATAGTGGTAGGACAGGGAAACATCGCAGTGGGGACATTCCATCACATAACCGCAGCTACGACAGGAAACGAAGGTGCTGTGACCCCGCCGTGCCACAAAAAGAATGCCCTGCTCTTGGGTTTCACTAATGCGTTCCAGGGCTTGACGCAGGGATTGACTAAATAGTGAGCGGTTGCCTAGGCGCAATTCCTGGCGCATGTCAATGATTTCTACGGGGGGCAAGGGCCGGGCATGAACTCGCTCAGGGAGGGCAATGTAGTGGTGTTGGGGATCGTAAGGACAGTGGAATTGAACCCAGGTTTCTAGGTCGGGGGTCGCGGAACCGAGGATGAGCGGGCAATTTTCCTGGTGCGATCGCCATTGGGCCACGGTGCGGGCATGGTAGTGGGGGGCAGGTTGGTCTTGCTTATAACTGCTGTCGTGTTCTTCATCGAGGATAATCATCCCCAGGTTGGGCAGGGGGGCAAAAATCGCGGAACGGGTACCGATGATAATTTGACTTTCGGGCCGTAACATTTGCCGCCAGGTGTCGTAGCGTTCCCCCTCCGATAGGCCACTGTGGTAGGTCAAAACGCGATCGCCAAAGCGCGCCCGGAAGCGGTCTACCAGTTGCGGGGTGAGGCCAATTTCTGGGACGAGGACGAGGGCTGACTTTTGTTGATTTAACAGAGGGGCGATCGCCTGGAGATAGATTTCCGTTTTTCCCGATCCCGTCACCCCATGGAGGAGCACTTCGCCATAGCCTTGGATGCTTTGAATAGTTTGCAGGGCTTGCCGTTGGTGGGTAGTAAGGGCTTTTGCTTGATCTGCCGGATGCTCTGGGGCATGGTGGAAGCGTAATTTTTCCCGGGCGGCGATCGCCACACAGCCCGATTGCGCCATCTTTTCCACCGTAGCTGCCGTTGTTTTGGCCGTCCCCACCAATTCCGAGAGCCACATTTCTCCCCCCTCGTGGCGCAGCACCATTAAAATTTCCCGTTGTCTTTTGGTAAGGGGATGTGCCGCTGATTCCCCCACATAACTGACGGATTTGCGCCGCTGTCCCTGTACCAGTTGGGGTTCTGCTAAATACCGTTCCGCGAGGCCCTTATTTTCTAGTTCCTGAATTGCACGATAGACCGATTTGACTTGCCGTTGGAGATATCTCACGCTGTAGTCTTTGCCGACGCCCCGTTGCAAAAGATTGAAAAGTTTTTGGGCAGTGGCCGATAAAAGCGCAGGT
The DNA here is from genome assembly GCA_035284725.1 of Synechococcus sp. GTDB lineage: Bacteria > Cyanobacteriota > Cyanobacteriia > Cyanobacteriales > MRBY01 > MRBY01. Next base: position 547 of record JAYKIK010000090.1, on the reverse strand, counting down.
TCTGCGGGTTTAGTGGAATTTTCTAGTAACCGCACCCGGGGTTGCGATCGCCTTAACAGTCCAGGGGGTAAAGCCATCCGCACCACAGACATCAGATCGGTTTGGTAATAGTGGGCGACCTGGAGTAGCAGCTGCCAATAATGAGGCGAAAAAAAGCCCTGGGCAATGATCCCCGCCACCGGACGAATCTGTTGGGGATCAAGGTCTTGGGGCAATTGATCTGTCAAACGGATGGCGATCGCTCCCACCTGTTGGGCGCCAAAACCTACCGAAACAATATCCCCTGGATGTACTGCCAATCCCGGTGGAACCACGTAGGTATATAGCCCCTGGGTATAACCACAGTCCACCAAGACCTCAAGCCAAGTCAAATTCCTAATCTCCTACAATTCCCTAAAACAACAATAAAATTACTATGCCCTCTAAGTACAGGACAAAAGTTGTATGGGGTGAAACTCTGACCCAAGTAGAGATTGGGGAGAAGCGGTAAAAAAGCGACGTAATAAGTCAAAGCCATAGCGAAACAAACTCCGAGCTCGACGGCCAT
>JAYKIK010000089.1:0-19852 GCA_035284725.1 Synechococcus sp. | reverse complement strand
CATTGTTTATTGAGGTCGTACTTCGTGACATTGGGATTATCCATCCAATAGCGAATAGATTTATTCCGGATGAACTGAGTTGTGCGAATGGCCTCGTCAATGGCGATGTATTGAGCAGGTTTACCTTTAACTTTGAACTCAAAAATCAGCATTAGTTCGACCATCTAATGTTTATGCTCAATATTTTAGAATCAGACAGAAGGTGTGGCTTGCTTCTTCCCGTTGGTCAGACTTCGGCGAGAGTTCGGCGAGTCGTCGAGTCGTCGCTCGGCTTAGATCCCCGCTCTAAAAGAGGCAGGGTTTTACGCCGGCTTTCCGATAAGATGTCGACTCTCCTGAAAAATTGATTCAGACTCGGAAATTTCCCATACGCAAATCCATTATAGTCTGGGGATATTGTCCCAAATTTTGATACCCAACCATGAGCCAGACGGCGATCGCCAATCTCCTTGCGACCTTTGAACATTTTGGTATTAACCTCGGTCTGAAGCGGATTCAGTGCCTTTTAGCCAACCTCGGTCATCCCGAGCGAACCGTACCGATCATCCATGTGGCAGGCACCAACGGTAAAGGTTCAGTATGTGCCTATCTATCGTCAATTTTAACGGCGGCGGGCTATCGGGTTGGTCGGTTCACCTCGCCCCACCTGGTGCATTGGACAGAACGCATTTGTCTCAATAATCAGCCCATCGATCCAGGACGTTTACTGACGGTATTGGAAGAAGTACAAGCTGCCATCGATCCGACCCAGGAAACACCGACCCAATTTGAAGTGATTACAGCGGCGGGATTTTTGTACTTTGCCCAGGAACAGGCGGATATTGCCGTGATTGAAGTGGGTTTGGGGGGCAGACTAGATTCAACCAATGTTTGCGATCGCCCTTTGGTGTCTGTGATTACTTCCATTGGCCTAGACCACTGGCAACGACTGGGGAAGACCCTCGATAAAATTGCCACGGAAAAGGCTGGGATCCTCAAGGCAAATCGTCCGGCGGTCATTGGTGAAGTGCCTCCTATCGCAGCGGCGGCGATCCAGGCAAAAATTGATGAACTGAACTGTCCCGCCACCTGGATCCAAGCCGCCCAAGCCATTCATCCCCCTTCGGAAGGGGGACAGCAGGGAGTGTTAGCAAAATACGGTGATTTTGAATATGAGTTGCCTCTTCTGGGGGAAATCCAACTGCACAATTCGGCGATCGCCATCGAGACCATCTACGCCCTGAGAAACCAAGGTTGGCAGATTAACGATGCCCAACTGCGGGAAGGAATTGCCCAAACCCGCTGGGCCGGTCGCATCGAATGGCGGCAGTGGCGGGGGCAAAAAATTCTCATCGATGGTGCCCACAATGGTGTTGCAGCGGTGGAATTACGGAAATATGCAGATACCCTGCCCCAACCGATTACCTGGGTGATGGGGATGCTCTCCACAAAGGATCATCAAAATATCCTCCAAGCCCTGCTGCGTCCTGGGGATCAACTGCACCTGGTACCTGTGGGAGGGCACAGCAGCGCCGATCCCCATGAGCTAGCGATGTTGGCCCAACTGATCTGCCCAGAACTGAGCCTCTGCCAAACCGATGCAACCTTACCAGAAGCCCTTGATCAGGCGATCGCCCCTGGGGGGACTGTTGTGTTATGTGGATCCTTATACCTTTTAGGAGAATTTCTCAGCGATGCAGCCAAAATTTAAAACCCGCAAAGCCTGGCATCAGGCCGAACTCCTATTACAGCCCGCTTTCATTCGGGTCGTCGATAATTTCCGGGCCCAGCTAGAGGATTCTCCCTGGACTGGGGAGTATGAAGATCTCCAAGACCCCTACCCCGGTTACCTATTACGCCTGAAAAAGGATGCCGTAGAAACGACAGTCAATATCTGGGACCTCTGCTACCAAATTTGTTTCCAGGAATACCCCACTACCACCATCGTGGGCGATAGCTGCACCGTGGACATCGATACCACCCTCTTGGAAGACTCAGGAGCAGTGGACTGGCAAGCCCTCGAAGCCAAAACCCAACGGTTGGTCACCGAGATTTTTACAGCCCTGGAAGCTGGCCCAGGGGAGTAAGACCCGTACACCAGAGCGACGGGAGATCGGACTGGTGTTTGCTGGAGGTAATGTGAAGTTAGGTTAATTCTTCATCAATTCCTGGGGCCTAGCAAACTACTCTGGCCGAGGCCTCAGCAATTTGTATCAGGTGTCACTTTTTTTTACCAAGGGGACTTTTACACTGCAAAGCTTAAACGCATTTTAAACTTTCAGCATCTCCGTCTCTTCACACACTATCCCACAGCCCCTTGAATTACATTAACCATGAGTAACCTCGGAAGACGTAAATTTATTCTCTACAGTTCTGCCGCCCTCGGTTCTAGCATTCTTCTCAAAGCCTGTGGCCAACCCACAGAAACTCCCGAAACCCCCGATAGTGGCAGCACGACTTCTACTCCCAGTGGTGACACCATCAAAGTGGGGATCCTCCACTCCCTGAGTGGCACCATGGCGATCAGTGAAACCACCGTCGTCGAAGCTGAACAACTCGCCATCAAAGAAATCAACGCCGCCGGCGGGATCAATGGCAAACTGATTGAGGCGATCGTTGAAGATGGCGCCTCCGACTGGGATGTTTTCAAAGAAAAAGCCGAAAAACTCATCGACCAAGATGGGGTGGCTGTCGTCTTTGGTTGCTGGACCTCTGCGAGCCGGAAAGCCGTGAAGGATGTCTTCGAAGCAAAAGACCACATGCTGTTCTACCCGGTGCAGTACGAAGGCCAGGAATGTTCGAAGAATATTTTCTACACCGGTGCGGCCCCCAACCAACAGATTGAACCCGCCGTGGACTGGCTCCTCGAAAACAAAGGAAAGGAATTTTTCCTCGTGGGTTCTGACTATGTTTTCCCGAGGACGGCGAACACCATTATCAAAGCGCAATTGGAAGCTAAGGGCGGTACTACCGTCGGTGAAGATTATTTACCCCTCGGCAACACTGAGGTTACCCCCATCATCACTAAGATCAAAGCGGCGCTCCCCAATGGCGGCGTGATTTTCAACAGTTTGAACGGTGACAGTAACGTGGCGTTCTTCAAGCAGATTAGGGATGCGGGTTTGACTCCTGACAAATATCCGGTGATGTCCGTATCTATTGCAGAAGAAGAAGTGCGGCAGATTGGCCCTGAGTACCTCACCGGTCACTATGCTTCCTGGAACTATTTCCAAACGGTGGAAACTCCCGAAAATGAAAAGTGGGTTGCCGACTTTAAAGCGGAATATGGCGAAGACCGAGTGACAAACGACCCGATGGAAGCGGCCTACATCATGGTTTACATCTGGAAGCAAGCTGTAGAAGCGGCGATCGCCAATGGTGCGGCGGATGCCTATGACCTCGAAGCGGTGAGAAATGCAGCCATTGGTCAGGAGTTTGCTGCCCCCGAAGGCCCCGTCACGATGAATGCCAACCACCACCTCTCCAAGACCGTCCGCATTGGCCAAGTGAGGGAAGATGGCATGTTTGATATCGTTTGGGAGACTGATGGCCCCATCGATCCCCTGCCTTGGAACCAGTATGTGGCGGAAACTAAGGGCTTCGCCTGCGACTGGAGTGATCCGAGCAAGGGCGAAAAATACAAGATCTAACTCCCGTCTTTCACAATTTTTCTGAGAAAGCTGGCATGCCTCTCCACAGGATCCAGCTTTCTCTGGCCTGGGCATTGACTACAACCCAGGTTTAAAGGTTTTAGTAGCGAGTATTACGGTGGGTTTCGTCCGTGACAGAACTTTTAATTGGTATTTTTAATGGCGTCAGCATCGGCTCCGTGCTGCTCGTTTCTGCCCTGGGGTTGGCGATCGCCTTTGGTTTGATGGGGGTGATCAACCTGGCCCACGGGGAACTGATGATGTTGGGGGCTTACACCACTTTTGTCGTTCAGAATGTATTTCGGGGGTTTGGGGAACCCTTTTTTAATTTCTACATTCTGGTGGCAATTCCCCTCGCTTTTTTGGTGGCGGCGGCGGTGGGCTTTGGCCTTGAGCGGGGGGTGATTCGTTACCTCTATGGCCGTCCCCTGGAAACCCTCCTAGCTACCTGGGGGGTGAGTCTCATCCTGCAGCAATTTGTCCGCAGTGTGAACTGGGCGATCGCTTTGGGGGTGGTGGCCTTCCTCCTCAAGGATGTCATCCGTTGGGCCGTGCTCAAGGCCTTAACCCTCGCCAAGATCCAACAACCAGCCCTAAAAACTTGGTTTGACAAATTAAACGTAATGGCGGCCTTTGCCCTAGGTTTCGGCGTTATTTTTGGCCTTAACCTGACTCAAAATCCAGCCCTCACGAAACCCTGGTTCAGCGCCCGGAACGTGGATGTGACCGCTCCAAAATGGCTCCAGGGAGGCTTGGCCATCGGTTCTGCCCAACTGCCCTACAGTCGTATTTTTATCATCGTGCTCACCCTAATTTGTCTGGGGGCAATGTACTGGTTTTTAAATCAATCTAACTGGGGGCTACGGATCCGCGCCGTGACCCAAAATCGTCAGATGAGCGCCTGCCTCGGGATTCCCACCGCCCGGGTTGATGCCCTGACCTTTGCCCTCGGTTCTGGCCTAGCAGGAATTGCGGGGGTGGCGATCGCCCTGCTGGGTTCTGTCGGTCCCAATACTGGCCAAAACTACATCGTTGATGCCTTTATGGTGGTCGTTGTGGGTGGCGTCGGTAATTTGTTGGGGACAATCTTAGCGGCCCTCGGCCTCGGAATTATCAGTTATCTCATCGGTTCTGGCACATTTGTTACCGTTTTTACCGCCATCCAGGCCCCACAATTTCTCTTGGATCTGGCAACTTTTTTCGCCACTACCAGTATGGCGAAAGTGATGACCTTTGCCCTGATCATCGCTTTCCTTCAGTTCCGCCCCGCTGGTCTCTTTCCGCCGAAAGGTAGAACCGCAGAACTCTAAGGCCCACCCATCCCGATACCCAAGCACATAACAAGCACCATGATGAATGTAGGTTTAAACCGACGCGATCAACGCACCCAGCAGCGACAACGACTGCTCATTGAAGGGGGAATTATCGTCGCCCTCGTCCTGGTCACAATGGTCGTTTTTCCCCTCGTTCTACCGGCATTTCGCCTGAAACTCGTGGGCCGCTTCCTGTCGATGGCGATCGTGGCCCTGGGAATTGACCTCATCTGGGGCTATACCGGTCTCCTCAGCCTGGGCCAGGGGATTTTCTTTGCCTTGGGCGGCTATGCCTTTGCGATGCACCTTAGTCTGCAGCTACCCGATGGGGCGATTCCTGAGTTTTTTATGCTCTACGGTGTCGAAAAGTTACCCCTCTTTTGGCAGCCTTTTTATTCTCTCCCCATCACCCTCATTGCGATGGTGCTCGTGCCGGGGGTGGTGGCGGGTATTTTGGGCTACCTCGTTTTCCGCAACCGGATTAAGGGCGTTTATTTTTCAATCATTACCCAGGCAGCCCTGCTTGTATTCTTTAATTTTTTCAATGGACAACAAAAACTGATCAACGGCACCAATGGTCTCAAAACCGACACTGCTATTTTTTTCGGGCAACGGGTCGGCGATGCAGGGACTCAATTGATTTTTTATGAGCTGACCATTGTCGCTCTCCTGCTGGTCTATCTGCTCTGTCGTTGGCTCACCAGTGGCCGCTTTGGCCGGATGCTCATTGCAATTCGGGATGACGAAACCCGGGTTCGCTTCACAGGCTACGATCCCACTTGGTTTAAAGTAGTGGTCTTTGCCATTGCCGGGGCGATCGCCGGTGTGTCTGGGGCGTTGTATACGGTGCAGAGCGGGATCATTACCCCGAACTATATGGAGGTGGCTTTTTCCATCGAAATGGTGATCTCTGTGGCGGTGGGCGGCCGGGCCACCCTGGTGGGGGCAATTCTTGGCACGATTCTGGTCAATTTTGCGCGGATTTATCTCAGCGAGAGTTTTCCAGAGATCTGGTTATTTTTCCAGGGGGCGTTGTTCCTGTTAGTAGTGACGATACTTCCCGATGGCCTCGTGGGTTGGGGCCGTGACGTCCTCTGGGTGAAAGTGCAGCGTCTCCTGGGCCTGGGGCAACCTATCAGCTATCCGGCGATCACCGATGACCCCGAGATCAAGAACATTCAAGATCCGCTAGTCACCAAAGAATAGGGCCACCACCATGGAAAATATCCTCGAAATTCAAGACCTCACCGTTAACTTTGACGGATTTAAAGCCCTCAATAACCTCAATTTCACCATGGGTAGGGGGGAACTGCGGGTGATCATTGGCCCTAATGGTGCCGGGAAAACCACCTTTTTGGATGTGATTACCGGGAAAGTCAAACCCACCACTGGCAAAGTGAAATTTAAGGGCAAAACCATCAGCGGTTTACCGGAACATAAAGTCGCCCGCCTCGGCATTGGCCGGAAGTTTCAAACCCCCCGGGTCTACCAAAACCTCACGGTGCGGGAAAACCTTGACCTTGCCTGTAATCGCCATAAAGATGTTTTCCCCACCCTCTTTGGACGGACGAAAGGCCCGGAAAGAAATCAAATCCTAAGTCTCCTTGAAACCATTGGCCTCACGGAAAAGGCAGATATTCAAGCGGCTTGGCTGGCCCATGGGGAAAAACAACGGCTCGAAATCGGTATGTTAGTCGCCCAATCGCCCGATCTGCTTCTGGTAGATGAACCCGTGGCCGGTTTGACCGACGAAGAAACAGAAAATGTGGGGAACCTGCTGCTTGCCCTCGCCGAAAGTCATTCCCTGATTGTGATCGAACATGACATGGAATTTGTACGTCAGATTGCGCGGCAGGTAACGGTGCTCCACCAAGGTTCTGTGCTCTGTGAAGGCAACATGAATGAGGTGCAAAATGATCCCAAGGTCATCGAGGTTTATCTCGGGGAAGCGCCGACTGTCACGCCGGAACAAATGAATCTAATCCGCATTGCTGCGAGTATGGCCTGGGCCGATGGGAATTTTGCCCCTGAGCAAAAGCAGGTAATCCTAACTCGTCTCAGTACGCAATTTACCAATGATCGTCAGCACCAAGCCCAACTCCAGGAAGAACTAGAAAATTACCTCGCTAGTCATCTGCCCCTGGAACAGTTGACTAGTAACCTCACCACGGATGTGGAAAAGATTGCTGCTTTAAAGCTGAGCTATGAAGTGATTTGCACCAACGGCATCAATGAGCTGGAGAGTATTGTTTACCAACAGCTCCTGGGTCTGCTGAATTTACCACCGGAAACAGTGCAGGAGATTGAGTCATCCATTGGGGGCAGCATTGACGTATAGGGTTTAAATTCGGAAAAACTCCGCAGCAATTCTTAGGCGATCGCCCCTGGGTAAAACAATTTGTTAGGATCGCAGACTGAACCTTGGGAGAGTAATTAAAATCTATGGCTTGGCAAGGAAAACTCGCGGCACTACAGGATTTTTTCCGAGAAACAGAACGGGCACTCATTGCCTATTCTGGGGGCATTGACAGTACCCTCGTAGCAAAGGTGGCCCATGATGTTTTAGGTGATCGCGCAGTGGCGATTACAGCAGTCTCTCCATCGCTGTTACCAGAGGAATTAGAAGAGGCGATCGCCCAGGCGAAAATCATCGGGATTCCCCACGAGCAGGTGGAAACCCACGAAATGGAGAATCCTAACTACGCCAGCAATCCCGTCAACCGTTGCTACTTTTGTAAAAGCGAACTCCATGACACCTTAAAACCCTTGGCCCTAGAGCGGGGCTATCCCTATGTAATTGATGGGGTTAATGCCGATGACCTCCAGGACTATCGCCCGGGTATCCAAGCTGCGAAGGAACGGGGGGCGCGATCGCCTTTAGCAGAAGTAGGGATTACCAAGCTAGAAGTGCGGGAAATTTCCCAGCAATTGGGTCTACCCTGGTGGGACAAACCCGCTCAACCTTGCCTCAGTTCCCGTTTTCCCTATGGCGAACTGATCACCACCGAAAAGCTCCAGCGGGTCGGTCGGTGCGAAGTTTATTTGCGGCAACGGGGCTGGCGCCAGGTGCGGGTACGTTCCCAGGGGGACACCGCACGCATTGAGTTACCCCCCGCACAAATCCAAGATTTTATCGCCCAGGTCGATTTAGAGACCCTGGTAAGAACCTTCCAAAGCCATGGTTTTCTCTATGTCACCCTCGACCTCGAAGGGTACCGCAGCGGCAAACTAAACGATGTTCTTGACCCGAAAACCCGGGCTGCCCAGCAAGTTTCGGCCCCAAATGCCGCTATGATCTAGTCCACTTAGTTCTGTTCCAAACGTAATGTTCCATTCCCGGCAATTTTATTCCGCAGCGGCGATCGCCCTTTGTTTTAGTTCCCTTCTGGTGAGCTGTAATCCCAATCCCAACGGCACAGCCCCCGGCGGTGAAACCACGACCCTCAGCCCCGACGTCAATAACCGTCTTTCCCTGGGCACCACCGCCAAACCCCGCACCATCGATCCCGCCGATAGCTACGAAATTGCCGGCCTCAATATCATCTACAACGTCACCGAAAGCCTCTACACCTACGAAATTGGCACCACAGAAATTAAGCCCCTCCTGGCCACAGCCCTGCCCACCGTAAGCGACGACGGTTTGACCTATACCATTCCCCTACGGGAGGGGGTCACCTTCCATGACGGCACCCCCTTTAACGCCGAGGCGATGAAATTTTCCCTAGAGCGTTTTATTACCAACAAAGGAAAACCCTCTTTCCTTCTGGGGGATATTGTTGCCAGGATCGAAGCCACCGGGGAATATGAACTCACCATTACCCTCCAACAGCCCTTTGCCGCTTTTCCTGCTCTTCTCGCCTTTGCCGGAGCTAGTGCCGTCTCCCCAGCAGCCTACGAAATTGGGGAAGGGGCCTTTAATCCCAGTCAACTGGTCGGTACTGGGCCCTATAAACTGGTGAACTTCGGTAGTGATACCATCACCCTCGACCGCAATGACGACTATTGGGGGGAAGCGCCGAAAAATGCCGGGGTTGATATTCAAATTTTCAACAGTAATGCCGCCAACCTATTCAATGCGCTCCAGACGGGGGCCGTGGACATCGCCTACCAATCCCTAGAGCCGGAGCAGGTGAGTAATCTCCTCCGGGAGGCAGAAACGGGTCGTCTCCAAGCCTTAGAAGCTGAGGGTACTGCTGTGAATTTTATGGTGCTTAACCGTAACCAAGCTCCCTTAGACAAACTCGAAGTGCGCCAGGCGATCGCCGCTCTCTTGGACCGGAATTTAATCAATGAACGAGTCCTTAATGGCCAAGCCGATCCGCTCTATAGTCTCATTCCCACATCTTTCCCGGCCTCTAAACCTCTCTTCCAAACAGCCTATGGTGATGCCAATATCGCAAAAGCGAAGGAACTTCTGACCAAAGCTGGCTTTACCCCAGAAAACCCTGCGGTGATTCCCCTCTGGTATCCCTCTGGATCCACGATCCGGAGCATCATTGCCACCACCCTCAAGGAATATGCCAACCGCGAACTGGGCGGCTTGCTACAATTTGAGCCCAGCAGTGTGGAGGGGGCGACCTATTTCCAGAATATTGCCCAGGGCATTTATCCAGCGGCCTTGGGGAATTGGTACCCTGACTTTTTGGATGCGGATAATTACATTCATCCCCTGTTAAATTGTGCGGAAGGCTCCCCAGAAACGGGCTGTGAATCTGGCGGATCGCAAAATCAGGGTTCGTTCTATTGGAATGAAGCGATGAATCAATTAATCGATGCCCAACGTACAGAAACTGACCCAACGAAACGCCTCGAAATTTTCACAAAAATCCAAGAACAGATGGTGGCTGATGTGCCCTACATCCCCATGTGGCAAGGAAAAGAATATGTCTTTGCCCAAGCCAATATCCAGGGTCTAGAAGTTAACCCCAGCCAAAGTTTACCCCTCTGGCTCGTGGAGAAATAAACCATCGGGAACACAGCTAAATATTATCGCTAAATATCCTTAGGACTTAGGATCCTCATCGGGAAGATCAAGGCTTTTACGGGTACTTTTAAGAATTTTCCAGAGGTTTTTGATCTCCCGGTAGGCCTGGTTAGATGAAATTTTGCCATTGGTCTCCAGATTACAAATGAAATTTACCCGCTGGGCAAACTCTTGAAGATTGGCATTAAAGATCACCTTTTCTACTTTAAAATCGCCCCGATAACTCTCTAAGGGAAATAAAAACTGCTCTTTTTCGGATTCAGACATGGCGATCGCCTTCGGTGGGGTTTGGGGCAGAATCTTAAAAAATAAGAAAATTCCACGGACGATTCTAGTGTAACGAAAGAAATTACCCAGCGATGCTGCCTAGGGCTGCTTTTTTTGAAAAGTGTATTACTCCCCTAGGTAAGCAATAAAAAAAGGTAAAGCATCGCTCTACCTTGGGGAAGATATTCAAACAATAATCGGGGATTCTACCAGCTAGATTTGACCACACCGGGCAGAAGACCTTGGTGGGCCCATTCCCGGAGAACGTTACGGCACAAACCGAAATCACGGTAATAGCTGCGAGGGCGACCGGTGACTTGGCAACGGTTACGCATCCGGGTGGGGGAGCTGTTCCGGGGCAGGTTCTGGATTTTGCGGTGAATTTCGAGCTTCTCGAGGGGATCTGCTGCGTTTTCAAAGGCTTCCTTGAGGGCAGCTCTTTTTGCGGCATATTTTTCTACCATGCGAGCACGCTTTCTATCGCGCTCAATCATTGATTTCTTAGCCATGAAATTTAGTCTAAAAGTTCTATATAAAGACAGCATTCTCTATCATAGCTTAAGTGGCCAAAATTCCTAGGGTAGCGTCAGAAATTTGCTCAAGTTCATTAGGGAAATCGACGGGCGATCGCCTAAAATTGAGAGTCTGTTATTTGCGGCGATCTGTAGACATTTATGGCGACTGTGACGAAACCTTCCCTCGGTTTAGCGCTCCACACTACGACCCCCCAGTTGGGCTTAAGTTTGCGGGATTTAGCTACGGGGGAACAACGCACCGCCGTTTGGGATTTGGGTCGAGATCTGTCGGCACAACTCCACTGTCATCTCCAGGATTTTGTTCAACCCTACACTTGGCAAGATATCGCTTTTTTAGGGGTTGCTAAGGGGCCAGGGGGTTTTACAGGTACCCGTTTAGGAGTTGTCACGGCCCGTACCCTCGCCCAGCAGTTGAAGATTCCGCTCTATGGCATTTCGACTCTGGGGGCGATCGCCTTCCGAGCTGCTCAAAAAGATGTGGGTCAGACAGTGGCCGTTTTTTTGCCGGCGCGTCGGGGGGAACTGTTTGGGGCGATCTATCAAATCACGCCGACAGGAGTAATGCCACTGGTACCCGACCAATTGTTCACTCCAGAGGCCTGGGCAGATTGTCTGGCTAAATTTACGGATTTACGGATGATTGAACCCCCTGCAACCCTAGGGGATACCGTTACAGAAATTTTGACCCTGGCCCAGTCCCAATGGCAGGAAAATCAAAATGGCTCCTGGGGGGCAGTGGTGCCTTTCTACGGTCAGCATCCCGTTTATCAGTGACGTTAATGGTAGCCCAGCTGATTATTTTTACCCGCTACCCAATACCGGGGCAGACGAAAACCCGCTTAATTCCTGCCCTCGGCGCCGAAGGAGCGGCCCATCTCCAGCGTCAACTCACGGAACATACCCTACAAACGGTTAAGGCCCTGACAGATATTGATATTTCCATCTATTTTGCTGGGGGTAGCCTCCCACAAATGCAAGATTGGCTGGGGGATGAATGGACTTTGCAGGCGCAACAGGGGAAAAATTTAGGCGATCGCCTCATTCATGCTTTCCAAACAAGCAACCAACAAGGCTATGACAAAACAGTAGTGATTGGCATTGATTGCCCTGGGATCACGAGTGTCATTCTCGAAACTGCGTTTTTAAACCTGGATGCTGCAGAAGTTGTCCTCGGCCCCGCCCTTGATGGTGGCTACTATCTCATCGGCTTGCGTCGAAATATGCCAGAGCTATTCACTGATATGCCCTGGGGGACTGAGCAGGTTTTCCAGGAAACCCAAACCCGCTCCCAACGGTTACATTTAAGTCTTGCCTTGCTCCCCAGCCTCCAGGATATTGATTACCCTGAGGATTTGTCAGTGTGGGAACAGATCACAAAAGCCGCTGAATAATACTTTTCGCCTGGTGGCCATAGCCTCCACCAAACAAATTGAAGTGGTTCAGCACATGGTAGAGATTGTATAAATCGCGGCGATCGCCATAGCCAGCATCTAGGGGCCAAGCTTCGTTATAGCCCTGGTAGAAACTGCCCGGAAAGCCTCCAAAAAGTTCCGTCATGGCAATGTCCACTTCGCGATCGCCATAATACGCCGCCGGATCAAAAATTATCGGTTCTCCTTGGCTTGTAACTGCAGCATTCCCTGACCAGAGATCCCCGTGAACAAGGGAGGGCTGGGGCTGATGATCCCGGAGGACGGCCCGGACTTTCTCAATCACTAAACGTGATTCTGGAAAATCTCCCCCATTACGTTGGGCGAGGCGCAGTTGGTAGCCAATTCTTTGTTCGGCCCAAAAATCTGTCCAAGTATCCCGCCAATCATTGATCTGCGGGGTAGAACCGATGGTGTTATTGCGATCCCAACCAAATTTGTTTGCGATGCCAACACGATGTAAATCTGCCAGTTGACGCCCCATGGCATACCAGGCCTTGTTACTGCTGCCCCCTAACTCTAGCCATTCGAGGACAATGTAACTATTGCTTTGAGTTTCGCCCCAACAGATCAGTTTTGGTACGCGAATCGTTTGGGTTGCATCCATTTGCTGGAGAGCAAGGGCTTCTGCCGCAAACATTTCTGTTTGATTAGGCCGATTCAGTTTCACAAAGTATTGCTGCCCTGACCCCCGCAGACAATACCCCTGGTTAATACAGCCTCCTCCCACAGGCCGCTGTTGCTCCACGGAGAAAGGTTGTCCAGTGGTCGCCGCAATGTGGGCCGCAATGGTTGCGAGGGAAATTGACATTGCTTTGTCTCAATTCATCAGGAAATTAGGCGATCGCCTTTTGGAGAGGAAATCCAAGCTCCTCCCGTTGGGCGAGGTAGAGGTGAGCGACCTGTCGTGCCATGTGACGAATCCGACCGATGTAGCGCGTCCGTTCTGCCACCGCAATGACCCCCCGGGCATCCAGGAGATTGAAGGTATGGGAGCATTTGAGGACATAATCTAAGCTCGGCATTACCAGACCTTTCTCGATGAGTTGCTGGGCTTCGGCTTCGTATAAAGAAAATAACTGGAAAAGCATCTCCGGGTTAGACGCTTCAAAATTGTAAGTACATTGCTCAATCTCGCTCTGGAGGAAAATGTTCCCGTAGCTGGTGGTTTCATTCCAACGGATCTTAGTGATCGCATCCACTTCCTGGAGATACATTGCCAACCGTTCCAGACCGTAGGTAATCTCGATACAGACCGGACGACAATCGATTCCGCCACACTGTTGGAAATAGGTAAACTGGGTGATTTCCATACCATCGAGCCACACTTCCCAGCCCACACCCCAGGCCCCGAGGGTCGGCGATTCCCAATTATCCTCTACAAAACGAATGTCATGATCTTCCGGGTGAATCCCCAAGGCCTTCAGGGACTCCAGATAAACTTCCTGGATGTTGTCCGGTGATGGCTTGATGATTACCTGGTACTGAAAATAATGCTGGACTCGGTTGGGATTTTCCCCATAGCGGCCATCGGTGGGGCGACGGCAAGGTTCGACATAGGCAACGGACCAAGGCTCCGGGCCAATCGCCCGCAAAAACGTATGGTGATTCATGGTGCCCGCTCCCTTCTCGGTGTCGTAGGGCTGGGCAATTAAACAACCGCGCGCCTGCCAAAATTGATTCAGGGTAGCGATGATTTCTTGAAAATTTAACGACACGCTATTTTGCCTCGAACACTTGCTAGAACTAAGGGGGTATAGGATTTACTCCCTAATGAAGATATCACAAGAGCTTTCCCCCTGTGGCACTGCAATTTCCCCAAAATAGCCATCCCTCACCATAAAAAATTCCCCTCCTCCATCACCTCATGGTAAAGAGTGGGGGAAATCACCAGGGCAAGGAATAGGAATCTAGTGACTGAAGCTAAAAATTGGTGTTAGGGTTTTTTTTGGCTCAGATTCATCAAAGATGGTGAGTTCCGCCGGAGTACGGCATCGCTTGAAGTGGATTTGAATATTTTGGGCACCTTCATTGGTCAGGTCTTCAACAAAACCAGGCTCCTCGAGCTCTGCTTCTTTCCGACTGAGGTAGGGGCCAAAGTAGTAGGTACACTCAGGCTGCTCGGTTTTGATTTCAAGCCAATGGGCAAAGCCAACTGTCTCGAAGAGCTTGAGCAAAAGTTCTTTCATATCTATCCCTTTGGTGGTGGAGTGTGAGATGTGTTTTGCTAGGAAAATACTTGCTGTTGAGGATAGCTTGTCTGGATTCAGGTAACAACTTTTGTTGTACCTCGGAAACTGCCATGCTGCCCACTGCCCTAGGGGGTATTTGGGAGGTTGATTTGTACTTGGCGCACGAGTCGTTGACGGTACACTTCATACAAGGCGATCGCCGCAGCAACGGAGGCATTCAAGCTAGGGGTTTTACCGGACATCGGAATAGCAACCAGTTCATCGCAATGCTTTTGGGTCAACAAACTCAGACCTTGGCCTTCCGAACCGATAACCAAGCCTATCGCACCTTCAAACTTGATATTGTGTAAAGCTTTACTAGTTCCAGCGGCGGTGCCATAAATCCAAAAACCCGCTTCTTTGAGTTCTTCCATTGCCCGACTGAGGTTAATCACCCGCGCCACTGGGAAATGCTCAAGGGCCCCAGCGGCAACTTTCATCACCGTTGAGGTTACTCCTACTGCGCGGCGTTGGGGAATGATCATCCCCTGGGCACCAATAGCTTCGGCAGTCCGAATAATTGCCCCTAAATTGTGGGGATCAGTAATCCCATCAGCGATGACCACTACGGGGGATTCCGTTTTGGCCTTGGCCTGGGCGATGAGATCGGGTAATTCCATATATTCGTAGGGAGCCGTTTGCACAGCGATCCCCTGGTGTACGCCCCGATTGGTCAGATGGTCGAGGCGGGCCATGCTCACTTCATCAATGACGGTGCCTTGGTTTTTTGCTGCTTGCAGCAGGGAATGAAACCGGTTGGCATGGCGGAGGCGGGAGGTTACCCAAATGCGATTCAGGGGGCGTTCACTCTCTAGGACAGACAGCACAGCATGCTTACCGTAGATCAAATCATTGTCTTCTTCGAGGGTCGCTGCTTCAGTGCTATGTTCTGCGGTGACTTGGGAGCTCAGGTCAGCGGTATCCTGCGGGGGAAACTCTGTGGTTTGGGGCTTTTGGGGTCTGGGTCGGTCTTCAAAGGGGCGTCTTCTTGTCTGGAATGTTCTGTCGTCATCCCGTCTGCCTGGGCGTTTAAAGGAGCGATCGCCCCGTTCTCGATCATCCCGCCGTTGGGGTTGGCGATCGCCCCGGTTAAATTTTCCACCAGCATCTGGACGTTCGGAGCGGCGATCCCGGTCAAAGGAAGCTGAAGATTTTCCGTATTTCTTCGTGGGCTTGCGGTCTCTGTTACCGGGAGCTCTGCCAAATTTTTTACCGGAATCAGATCGATGGGGCTTATTCATAACAATTCAGTCGTTGCTCGTTTATAAGGTATTAACTTTTCAAGGAAAACTTATTGGGGACGCCTCGAGACTGGCGGCGAGAGAACTTTAACTACCACCTCAAGACGGACAAGGGAATAGGATCAAAAATAACCTGGGGCGTTAGAGAGTTAAAAAAGTAGTCGGGGGGAAATTTTATCTATATCTACAAAATCTACAAAAAACCAAAGGCAATCAATCATATCAGACATATCAGACCTCTGGTTGTTCTCGGGGCAAATGGGCAAATAATTCTAGAAGTCGTTTAGGGTCTGTTAAGTATAAGTAACCGATGAGAGCTTCAAAGCCTGTTGCTTGGCGGTAAAGCGTGAGGCTAAGACGCTTGGGTTTTCCCGTTGCTCCATTCCGGCCCCGCCGTACGATGTCGAGTTCTACTGCCGTTAAGTGGGGTTCTAAAATCTCCAAATATTGGGCCTGGGTTTCTGCCCGCACCTCTGCCACCACCTTACTGTGATAATCCGCAATGCGACAGGGGGGCAGCAAAAAAAGACAGCGATTGTAAAGTTCATAAACAGCATCCCCCACATAGGCCAAGGACGCGGGGGATAATTGCCGAAGTTGCTCAGTTGAGATATTAGGGACAAACAATGGTGCTCTCGTCCCTATTTTTTCTCGCTTAGCTGGGCGATCGCCTCATCGATGGAGTTCCGCAAGGATAAAAATTTCTCCAGACGGACTAACTTCACCGTTTGTGTAACCCGGGGGTTGGTGACCACCTGCATACTTCCACCGAGGTTTTGGGTGTGTTTTACCAGTTGCACCAGTGCACCAATCCCAGAACTATCCACGAAATCGATCTGGGCTAACGAGAGGATTACATCATGGGGGCCTTCACTGATACGGTTTTTGAGGGCCGTGCTAAAGACAGGTTCGGAAAAAGCATCCAGTAACCCAGTTAAACGAAAGATTTGGTACTTGTTATCAATGACCTCGTAAGTCCCTCTCAAACTTACAGTCAAATTTAGCGGTTCAGGAATTGTCCTCTCCTCCTCAAGCTGAACGAATATGCAAGGCCAATTTTAGCTCATTGCGTTTTTAATCAGAATAAGGGGTAAAAAACAGTACAACAAACTACAGATTTACCCCACCATAACTACTGGCTCAAAATCCTTAAAACTCGTCCCAGCCAGTGATCCCGGAAGACATCACATAACTTGTGACCCCAGCTTCAAAGAAGTTGGCCTTGGTATTGCCGTCTTTTTTGGTGTCAGAAAAGCGCTCCAGATGACGGTAAGGACTTTTCTTGTATTGATCGCCTTTGTACAGGGGTTCCAAACCAATGGCCTTGAGGCGCATATTGGCTAGATATTTGGTGTAAATTTCCGTGCTCTGTTCTGTGATGCCGAGGATGTCATTGCCAACGATATGATTTGTCCACTGGCATTCATACTGAACCGCCTTTTCTACCATGTCGTAGATGTGATCAACGGAGTAGTCAAAGGTGGCCATCGCCTCAGGGATCAACTTCTGGAATAGGCGCACATGGCTCAGTTCGTCGCGGTTAATCATTTTGAAGATATCCGCAGACCCAGGCATGAGCATCCGGGAAGCAAGGTTATAGAAAAAGATGAAGCCGTTGTAGAAATACAAGCCTTCCAGGAGATAATCTGCGACCAGGGTGGTGAAATAGTTTTCTGGGGTGGGGTTGTCGATATAGCGTTGGTAGTGGCTCGCGATGTATTCACACCGTTCCCGCAGTACCTTATCTGTCCGCCAAAAATCATACACAGCACTGCGGCGATCGCTTGGGATGATCGTCTCAATCATGTATTGATAGGACTGGTTATGCATCCCTTCCTGGGAGATCTGCTCAGCAATACAAAGGCTGATTTCCGGAGCCGTAATCGAACTCTTAATGTGGGGCAGGTTACAGGTTTGAACGGAGTCCAAGAAAGTGAGATAGCTCAAAATGCCGTCAAAGGCCCGTCGTTCTGCATCGGTGAGGTTGTGATAATCCGTCACATCTTGGGTGATGTCGAGCTTTTGGGGGATCCAGAAGTTTTCCCGCATTTGTTGATATAGGCCCACCGCCCAGGAGTAGCGCACATCATTAAGCTGCATTAAGTTCGTAGTCTCTCCGAACCAGATGGAACGGTGAGCGATATCGTCATTCCCATCGGGGTTGAAAATGGGGTTGGTGGGCATCCGGTCGAGGAGAGTATTCGGCATAATGGCTCGGGTAGACAGAAAGGAAATGAATAGGTTGTCGGAGAAAAATTTAAAAAGATGTCTGTCTAGTGTAAAAGAGTTTTCCTAGCTAAGCCACACTATTTGTGGGTAGACATGAGATAACTTTGATATTGCCAACACTAGCGGTAGTTTTTTGAGGTTCTACTTTCACAGCAGTACCGAAGATGAAAAAACCTCCCAGGGCTTGAAAGGGAGGAATTCCGGTTAAGTAAAGGAAAAACCCAAGATTATATTTTTCTAGGATTCTGATTCAGAAGGACTGGGTTGGTTAAACATTGGGGCAATGAACGCGACAATCGCCCCCATCATAAAGCCAAGGACATTCCGTACAAGCGGTAGCCACTCGGAGGTACGGGTCACTACGGGGCCAACGCCAAAGGCCAGGAACAGAATGCCCCAGAGGGGAGACATGATGAGAGCCCACTGCCAAGCGAAGACTTGTCCCTCTTTCCGGGGGATGCCAGCAAAACCACAAATCACGCCGCCGACAACGGAGCTAATCAAAGTTAGTAGCCATTGTTCCCGGGGCAGGCCAGGAACAACGATACAGCCGCCTTCTTTAGTGACACAGGTTTTTACGGTTTCGATGGCATCGGCGATCGCCTTATTTTCACCGTTCTCTCGGACGTAGTACATATTGCCAAAACGAGTCTGTAGCTCAATCCAGAAGGTGCGGGGCATCAGTTCATATACGTCATCGCCAATGCTAAAAGCGAGGAGATTACCACCCCGACCATCGGCAACAAGCAAAATACTTTTATCATCGAGGCCCCAATATTCCTTCACAGCGCGACCAGGGCTCCGGTCATATTGGGTCAGTACCCGCATTTTCCAACCGGTTTCCGCTTCAAAGTTGTTCAGATCATTGATCAAATTATCTTCCTGGAGTTGGGGGAGAAAGTTCGCCAAATCCACGACCGGCGTTTCGTAATCGGGGAGGAGTTCGGGATTGTTAACGGCAAAGGCAGCGGGGGCGATCGCCCAGGTCATCACCGCCAAGCAGACCGCTAGGAGACTACGGAGCAAAGGACGAGGAAGAAAATGATTCATAGGAAGTTCTGAAAATACATGAAGCCAATGAAGGCCGCCGATGATGAAATTATGAAAAAAAGTTGCCTTTTTATTACAGGTTGTTACTTTATTTTAAGTATTTTAAGATTTTTCTCAATGGTTGTCCTGGGATTTCCCTCAGCTAGGGCACTAACTGACCGCTCCAATGCTGCAGTTGACGCAGGGCAGGCTGATCTATGGCGAGAGGCCCAGGGAACTCAATTGCTCCAATAATTCCACGCAACGGAATCACCCCTACCACACTATTGCTATAGGCGATCGCCTCAAAGGTTTTTACCAAAGCCATCGACCACGGGATCTCCTGCACCGGCACTTGCTGCTCTTGCAGTTGCTCCAATAAATGTGAGCGCATGACCCCGGGCAGAATCCCACCCAAGGGAGGCGTATACCAAGTGCCCTGTTTAAAGCCCCACAGATTCCCCGTCGCGGTCTCGAGCCACTGTCCAGTCCCGTCCTGTAAAATGGCTTCGCCGGCCCCTGAGGCGATCGCCTCTTGTCGGGCTTGCCAGGCACTGAGATAATTTCCCGTTTTAAAATCCGCCTGGGGCCTTTGGTAACGTTTGTCCTGGGCTAACCAAGCAATCACCCCCTGTTGCTGCTTCTGGGCCAGCTGATCCGGTAGGGCCCGTCCTAGAATGAGTTCCCGGCCATCACTGAGGATTGTCACTCGCACCACCGGAAAAACCTGAGCGACCCTTGTGGCTCCCTTGTGAATATTCTCCCAATTCGGCACTACCCAGCCCAAGCTTTCAACACTATGCCGGAGGCGATTGCCATGGCGTGGCCATAGACTACGGGGATCGGCGAGGGAACCGTTGTGTACCCGGAGTGTGGTAAACAGAGTGGCACCAAATAGAAAACTCGGGTCATTAACCTTGAGGGAAATTGCATCGCCGTCATACCATTGCCCCCCATACCAAT
>JAYKIK010000088.1:0-7713 GCA_035284725.1 Synechococcus sp. | reverse complement strand
TGCTATCAGGAACATCGCAACGAAGGAGAGTCTGGCTCCATGCCATCCGATGTAGGGTCGCAATTGGTCACGAATTTCGCTAATCTGGCTCATGAGGGTTTGCTTGGTTGTATGCTAACTCCTATCAAACCCTCTCCCTCTATTCTTTTCAAGTTTTTGTCCTGTACTGAGGGCCATTACTCACAAAATCTGGATCATAGCCAAACTTTTCTAACATAAACCCCATCATTTGTTGATTCACCAGCAAATCTTCAGCGACTAAAATCCGGAGGTGGGAAAACGGTTTTAAAGACTCGATCAGGGAAGGGAGCGGTAATTCTGGGACAATCCACTGGGGAGTTGCGACGGAACTATCTAAAACGGGAAGATAGGGTAGTTGTACATAAAAAGTTGTTCCCCGTTTCACTTCACTTTGAAACCAAATATTTCCCCCCATCAGTTGACAAAGCCGTTGGGAAATCACTAGCCCCAAACCAGTACCACCATATTTACGGGTGACGGAATTATCCCCTTGACTAAAGGGCTGAAAGAGATAGGACTTCAGGCTGGGGGGGATACCAACCCCCGTATCTTCAAGGGTGAACAATAGAAAAGTTGCCGCGCCATCCTTTTTGAGGCTTACCTGTAGGTCAATGTGCCCTTGGTGGGTGAATTTGATGGCATTACTAAAAAGATTTAGCAAAATCTGTTTGAGTCTTGTTTTATCCCCTTGGATGACCGGGTGAATTTCCTCATCAATATGCCAGCTACAGGTTAATTTTTTAGCTTGAATCTGGGCCTTAAAAAGACTGTAAACCTCGCCAATACATTGGGGTAGGTGGAAGGGGTGGACATCCAGCTCGAGACAATTTGCTTCGATTTTCGAAAAATCAAGGATGTCGTTAATAATGACCAGTAAATTTTCACCACTGTGGCGGAGGGTCTGGACAAAATGCCGTTGTTGAGAGCCTAACTCTGTATCAAGTAACAGACTGGTCATACCGATCATGCCGTTGAGGGGGGTGCGGATCTCATGGCTCATGGTCGCGAGGAAATCCCCCTTGGCCTGGCTACGGGCGATCGCCATTTCTTTTTCTTGGTTAATCAAAATGGCAAAACTGAGACTGCCGGAAATGCCACTCCCCAAAAGCAAAATCACCACACTGCGCCACCAACCGAGGTTTTGGGTTTGTTTGACGGCCATCACCCATTCCCCGTTGGGTAGACTAATCGGCACACTAAAGGTGGGATCTTCAAAAACGCTGGGATCCCCCCAGAACACTTCCCCCGCCGCCCCAAGGCCATGGCGTCCCCGCATCCCATAGAGATAACGGTGGTCTGCAAGTTCATCTAGACCGGCCTCGGCATAGAAAATTTCCACCGGCATCACCACCGTGGCAAATCCCCAAAAGTCGTCCGGAATGCGATTTAACCAGAGAGTATCCGGAGCGATCGCCTTGGTTTCTAGATACCGTTGGCGGTCATAGGCCCCAGGTTTAGTAAAAATGGCCTTGCGCACCAACAGCCCTTCGCCCCCCTGGAGCAGAGTAAAAGGCCCCCCCACTACAATGCCCCGCGCCTCAATTACTTCGATAATCTGGTCACGGCGCTCATCATCGGTCAGGAGGTCATGGTTTAAAGCTGCCTGATTGCGTTCTGGGTGCGTGATGTAAGTAATCACACCATCAGGGGCCAGTTGGAGGCTGAGTACCCCTGTAATCTCCCGGTCGAGGGCCGCTGTAAAATCTTCAAAATGTCTTTGGAATAACGCCGCTTCCTCTGGATCCTGGAAGTCTAGATCCCGGTGGGATTGTACAAAGGCATCGAGGGCGATCGTCAGATTAAAACGCGCACTAAAAACCTGTTCCAGAGAAGCCTTGAGACGGTAGAGATGATCCTGGGCGAGCTGTTCTGCTTGGGAGCTAGCGAAGTGGCGCTCGGCAACCACTGCCCCGAGGGTCGTCAAACATCCCACCAACATCACCGCCGATGCTAGAGTTTGTGAGGAATATTTTCGCCACCACCAGCCCGTAGACGGTTTATGCATTTGAGTGGTGCTAGGTTTACGCCACACTGAACTCGATTTTTAGACTCTTTATGGCTATGTTACGTCAAAACAAGAGCCATAGCAGGAAGTAAAGAATCATTGATGTTTTGTCGGGGCCTCGTTTGCTTTTTGGGGAGTTGTGACAGTATTCAAGGGGAGGCCAATTTTTGTTCCCCAGGCCATAAATTGTTATGGAATCGAGTCATATTTGGACATACGAGCCCAAGGATGTTTATGAAATCCTCGAGTCCCAAATCGGTGGTTTAAGCAACCAGGAGGCCCAGCTCCGCCTCGATCAATTTGGGCCCAATGCATTACCGGAACCCCCCCACCGCCCCCTCTGGCTACGGTTCCTCGACCAGGTGACTCACTTTATGGCCCTGTTGCTTTGGGTAGCGGGTATCTTGGCCTTTATCTCGGGAACACCAGAATTAGGTTGGGCGATCTGGTTAGTGATTTGGGTCAATGGTGTTTTTAGTTTTTGGCAGGAATTTCAGGCGGAAAAGTCCCTGGCGGCCTTAAAAAAAGTGCTGCCGATGCAGGTCAAGGTTTATCGCGATGGCAAGCTACAAGGGATTCCCGCAGTGGATTTGGTACCGGGGGATGTGATCCAACTGGAAGAAGGCGATCGCATTTCCGCTGATGCCCGGTTAGTGTCCGCCGAAAGTTTATATATCGATCTATCGGTGATGACCGGGGAATCCTTACCCGTCGCCCGGAATGCCTACCCGGTCCGTTTGCGGGAAATGGCCGCTGTGCGGGGAGGACAGACCCTCCGGCCCGGAGAACAACCCAACCGGGAAAAAACAAATCCCGCTGAGGTAGCGAATTTATTGTTAGCGGGGGCAACGGTTTCCTCTGGGCGTGGGGTCGCGGTGGTCTATGGTACCGGTGCCCAAACGGAATTTGGCCATGTGGCTCACCTCACGACGGTGGTGAAACGGGAACCCAGCACCCTCGAAGTGCAAGTCGGTAAGATTGTCCGGATCATTACGGCGATCGCCTTGACCATGGGGATTATCGTTTTCTTACTCACGGAATTTTTAGTAGGGATGGAACTGCGGGAAAGTTTTATCTTTGCGATTGGGATTATTGTTGCCCTCGTCCCAGAAGGTTTGTTACCCACCGTTACCCTTGCGTTGGCCATGGGGGTGCGGCGCATGGTGCGGAAAAATGCCTTGGTGCGGCGACTTTCGGCGGTGGAAACCCTCAGTGCGACCACGGTGATCTGTACCGACAAAACAGGCACCCTCACTAAAAATGAAATGACTGTCCATTACCTGTGGTTGCCCTGGCTGACGGAAATAGAAATGCCTGCTCAACCGGCTTTACAAACCCCAAACCACGGTGAACCAGGAGAAATTCAACCTTTTCTCATTGAGGTCACAGGGGCTGGTTATGATCCAGGGGCTGGCAAGATTAACTTGGCTACAGATTTTACGGCCCGCTGGAAAGTAGATTTGTTGCTAACGGGGGCCGCCCTTTGTTCCAATGCCAAACTGATTCACCTCGAACAGCCCAGTCGCTGGCAGGAAATTGGTGATCCTACTGAAGCAGCCCTCGTGGTGGTGGCGGCCAAGGTGGGCTTAAATATTGAGCATCTACAGCAACAATATCCCCGACTACGGGAGATTCCCTTTGATTCTCGGCGGCGGATGATGACGGTGGTCTTAGATTGGCAGGGGTCGGATATTTGGCAGAGTGAGTTGCCCTGTATGGCCTTTACAAAAGGAGCGCCCCTAGAGGTGTTACGCCATTGTCAGACGGTATTACGCAACGGTTCGATCCAGGAACTGGGCCATGAACAGTGGGAGGAGGTGATCCAGGCCAATGATCGTCTGGCGGCCCAGGGGTTTCGGGTTTTGGGGGTAGCGGCCCGGCGGGGACATCAGGATTTAGTGAATCTGCGGGCCCAGGATCTCGAACGAGATCTGATTTTCATTGGTCTGATTGCCATGTTTGATCCACCCCGACCAGAGGTCAAAAAGGCGATCGCCCAATGTCACACCGCTGGCATTAAAGTAACCATGGTGACGGGGGATTATGGCCTCACTGCCCAGGCGATCGCCCAACAGATTGGCATGGTCGACCAAAAAGTCCGGGTCGTCACTGGGGAAGGGATGGGACACCTCTCCGATGCCCAACTGCGGCAAATCATTAAATATCGACCGGGGTTGGTTTTTGCACGGATGTCCCCCGAACAGAAGTTGCGCCTTGTGCAAGCCTATAAAGACATTGGGGAAGTGGTGGCAGTCACCGGTGATGGCGTGAATGATGCCCCAGCCCTGCGGGCGGCCCACATTGGCATTGCCATGGGCATGAATGGGACTGATGTGGCCCGGGAAGCGGCGGATATTGTCCTTACCGACGACAACTTTGCCACGATCATTAGCGCGGTGGAACAGGGGCGCACCGTCTACCAAAATATCCGGAAATTTATTACCTACATCTTGGCCTCCAATGTGGCGGAGGTGGTGCCTTTCTTACTGATGGTGGCTCTCAAAATTCCCCCGGCCCTCGTGATTATGCAAATTTTGGCGGTAGACCTCGGCACAGATATGATCCCCGCCCTCGCCCTAGGGACCGAACCCGCAGAGACCGGCATTATGCAGCAACCCCCCCGGAAAAAATCCCAAAATCTTCTGGGGCGATCGCTCTTACTTCGAGCCTATTGTTTCCTGGGTTTAATTGAAGCGACCCTAGGTATGGTGGGTTTTTTCTTTGTTTGGTGGGCCCATGGTTATGGGTTTGCCGAACTGCAAAGTCTTACCCCCAACATTCTGCACCATTCCACCGATGCGGCGACCACAGCGATCTATGCCCAAGCGACGACCATGACCCTCGCGGTGATCGTTGCCTGTCAAGATGGGAATGTATTTGCCTGCCGCTCCGAGAAAACTTCCATTTTTCGGCTGGGATTCTTCTCAAACCCGTTGATTTGGGTTGGCATTCTGACAGAATGGATGCTGGTAATCACCATTACCAAAAGCAGTTTCTTCCAGGATATTTTTCAGACAGCTCCCCTCGCACCCTGGCAATGGTTACTCCTCATTATTTGTCCACCTCTGATTTTAGGTCTTGATGAATTAAGAAAATACCTGCTGGCTTTTAAACATCACTAAAATCCAGATCATTCCAGATTTTGTATTACCGTTGGATAAATGGAAACATACTGCTTCCCGTCCAAAACAACCCGATTACAACCGCCATAAAAACCAAGGCGATCACTATTCCGAGCAAACTGAAAAAACCATCATCTTCCTGAAGTCCTAGGGCGGCAATAAAAATCGAAAAGGAGGGAATGGAGTTAGCTCCAGGAATGGGTAACAGCACCAAAAAAGCCATGATAGATAGGACAAAACCTAGAATCATCCGCCCGACCAAACTATGACAAACGACGGTTAAACGAGGTTTTGTCAGTTTTTCAATTCTCTTTAACCACGGAATCAGGTGGCGCATAACGATTTGGAGATTTTTCAGGGGGAAAGTGGTACGGAGGATTTTTTGGGGAAGCCAGGGCTTAGAAAGACCACAGCACAGTTGTAGGGTAATCAACAACATCGCTAAGCCAAAAATTGCTGAGGTTCCAGGGATAGAAAAGATCCCTAAAAAAGCAACAAACGCGAGGGGAAAACCAAAGAGCCGTTCTTCCGTGAGGATAAAAATATTCGCTAAGCTGACCTGCTCAGGCCGTTCTTCTTCAAAAAAGTAGTAGTGCAATTTTTCGGAAAGGGTTTTCATAAACAAAGATGCATGAATAATCCGTCAATAGCGAAGACTCCGTCCTATGGTTTTAGCATCAAGTGTTAGCCATGGAAAGCTCATTTTTTAGGGATTTCGTCCTCACTGGATGCGCTGTTTTTGATAGTAGAACGCACGGTTGGCCGCAGTCAGTTCCGGTTCGCGCCATTGGGGGTCTGGGTCATGGTGGAGATGGAGATAAACCAAATGGGGAGAACGGCAGAGATACAAATCTTGTCCCAAATATCGTTCGATGAGATCTTGGTCTTCGGCTCCCCAACCAATGAAAGTTTCATCCCAACCGTCAATATCAAGCAACCTTTGACGCTCAAAAAAAGGTAAAGTGCCAAAACGTTCCCCCTGGAGGAGATGTTTGTAGAGAGCGCTGGGCTGATCCTCCGGGGCGATCACCCCTTGGGTAATCACTGTTGCCATGTTTTCAGGCTCCACTGTGGACACCGGTGCCATGAGTCGGTAGCCGGCTAGCAACATTTGCGGGGATTGTTCCGCTAAACATAAATGCTTCACTAGGGTATCTCCCAGGGGGATGAGATCAACGTCAAAGGGAGTAATGTATTGGCCTTGGGCCTGATCTAGGGCGAAATTGAGCGCTTGGGTTTTATGGAGAACCCCTAGTTGGGGAAGGAAATGGTGTTGAATCCCACGCTCAGGTAATTGCTCTGGATCGATTGTGGGCATCAGTGCTGCTTCGATGATCAGCCATTCACAGCAGTTAGCCAGATCAGGTTGACTCTGCCACCAGGCCAGTTGGCTGGCGAGGTGTTGGGGGCGATCGCGGTAGATCGTGAGGAGGGAAAGGCGCATGGTTTTAACGGGGGGTAGATAGATTCATTGACATCCTCCTCGGCCTGAAGGCGCGAGGATTCCCAGTCTGCCCGCACTAAGCGGACTCCTGATGAGTAGACAGACAAGCCACTGCCCCGGACTGGGGTCTTCCACAGCTTAGCGTCTGTCCATTTGGGTCGGCAAGCCCTGCCGCCAAAATGTTTACGCTGGCGTTGATGTCCCGATCCTGTTCCGTCCCACAGTTGAGGCACAACACCGACCGCACCGACAAATCCAACTTGCCCCAGCGATAGCCGCAACATGAACACACCTGGGAAGTGGGTTCCCATTGGCTGATGGTTCGCACTTCCCGGTCGTGGATCAGGTGGGCTTTACCCTCACAGAGGGTTCTAATTTGCCGCCATCCTGCCCGACTAATGGCTCTGGCTAGGGAACGGTTCTTCACTATTCCCGCCACGTTCAAATCCTCCAAGACCACCACACTGTTCTCCCGCACCAAGCGAGAAGCCAGCTTTTGGTTGAAGTCTTGGCGAATGTCGCGCTGTTTAGCCTCCATTCTGGCCACAGCCAGTCGCAACGATTCACGCCGCTTTGAGCCTTTTATGGCTCTAGCGAGTTTGCGTTTTCCTTTGCGAATGCGCTTGTCCAGATGGCTGGTATCCGGGGCTTTGATTTTCTCCCCGGTGCTGAGGGTGGCCAAGGTTTCAAGGCCCAAGTCCACGCCGACCCCTTGGTTTTCGGGTTCGACGGTGACAGGCTCCACCTCCACCACAAAGCTCAGGAAATACCGTCCCGCACAATCCTTGATTACCGTGACTGAACTAGGTTCAGAAGGTAGCGGCCTCGACCACTTGGTTTTGAGCTCCCCAATCTTGGCCAGGTAGACTTTCCCAGCCCTGAGAGAGAAACCACCCTTACGGAACCGAGCCGATTGCTGACTGAGTTTCTTCTTGAACCGAGGAAACCCAACCCGTAGCCCCTTCCGTTTGCCTTTTCGGGAATCAAAGAAGTTTTTGAAAGCCACACCCAAGTCTTGAATCGACTGCTGCAACGGAATATTGCTGACCTCAGCCAACCACTCCCGCCCTTCAGTCTGCTTGGCTTGGGTGATACAAATCTTCTGCAAATCAGCACTACTC
>JAYKIK010000087.1:0-17122 GCA_035284725.1 Synechococcus sp. | reverse complement strand
TGGCAACGGGAATTTCTTCTAGGTTATAGCCTTGAGCTTGAGCGGCCTGGCGTTCTTTATCCTTGAGGGTGCGAGAGGATTGGGAAAAAGCGAGTTGGTTGCCCAACAGCATCTCGATCCCTTTACCTGAGCCTGGGGTTCCCGAAACCGGATCTAGGTAAATCAATTGAAATTGGGGTAGTTGTTTCATTATCTCGACATCGACCAAAGCTCGGATGGGAGCAAAGGTGGTACTGCCGCCATAGCGAAAGCGACCATTGGGAACCTGAGCAACGTTTCTAAAGGTGGCAGGAGCATTCTGGGCGCTGGGGGCAGAGGGATTGGTAGACACATTCTGAAAATGCTTGGAAAACCACCAGATTCCGCCTCCCAGAGCCGTGATGGTGAATGACAGGGCCAGGAGGAGAGGAAGGGTTTCGTTTTTGGAAGTCATGGTTGGTCTAGAGTACGGAGGGTAATAGCATTGACTGTCTGGTTTTTGTTTAAGATTCTGTTCAGGGTTTTTTGTAAGTTAAGAAAGTACGAAGGGTGAATTAAAACGCACCTCTCGTTTTCATTCGATTAGCTCAAGTGAGCGGGAAGTCCCACGCCGTACTGCGAAGCACAGACTTCGGCTATAATCAAGGCATTGTTGACCATTAACTCCCAATGCGAGAAGCAAGCTAAAGGGATGTGTTGCAAGAGAAAGTGTGGGTCTTGGAAGGACTCCTGCCCTTGGAGGCAATGTAAGACCAAAAGAACTACGGAGTTCTGGCGGCAATTGCCAGCGAAGAGGGAAGCCTACGCCGAATCAAAGATTACGGCGCTAGGTAGTTCACATGGTAACTCTCCCATTCAACGGGTTGTTCTGCCCCCTTAAACTCATGAACAATTGGCTTAAATTTTCCCTGGCCTCTGCGGGTTTATCATTACCCTTCCTCGGCGCGAGTAGTGGAGACACTGCTGTTCCAGTTCAACCGGAAGCCCCAGAAGCGATCCAGGCCAGTGATGCTCCTCCGGCGCTTGTAGCCCAAACCTGTCCCTATTCCTGGCAACCCCAGCCCCAACGGTATGCGAAGGTCATTACCCAAAGTACGAATCTCCGGATCCGTTCAACCCCAGGGGGCCGTGTGATTGGCTCAATTCCAAAGGGCTGGAATGTCGTGGTACTGGGAAAAAGTGCTAATGGGGCCTGGACAAGGATCACCTCCCATTTTGGGGCACCTTCCTACTATACGTTTTATTCAGCACCGGATTTTCGGGAAGGTTGGGTCTCCAGCCAATACCTCCAGGACCTAGGATCTTTTTGTGATAAACCGATGGCGGCCATTACGACTTCCCTCAGTGCTGCGGCCCATGGGTCAGAGTATGCGGTGCAAGAGGATTGGTTGGCGATCGCCGATCGCATTGGGTCAGATTAGGGCGCGGCATCAATTACCAACTGTCAATGAGTGATGTTTTTCCTCAGGAACGTTTGGGGGTTATTTTAGCGGCTGCTCTTAAGGCCCCCGGTAACAACCGCCGTTTCCATGCCGCAGGGTTGATTGATCATTCCGGGGCGATCGCCAAGGATTGGTGCGAGCAATGGCCTCGGTTATCTGTCCTAGATAAAGCAACGGTGCGCGCTAACCCCAGTCAATTCATGGCCCAGGTGGACGACATTGTCTATCGGGGTTCCACCAGTGGCAGTCGCAGTGACGCCTATTTGTTTTTTGCTGGCACGGCTTGGAATCAACAACGCCTCCAAACCCGCCAAGCCCAATTAGATTGGTGGGGCATTACTCCCGCTGTACCCATTGTGAACGTGGCAAGCCGTTTACCACCTGGCCGACCGGGAGATTTAGCCGTCGTAGGGGAAATTAATCAAGGCTTACTCCAGCAGTTGAGGATCTGTTTAGCTCAAACTGAATCCGTGATCCGCGGGTACCCTAGTCAGCTGTGTCAGGTCGCCAGTTATCTCACCGAACCTCTACCCCCAATCAAAGCCGTCATTTGTACGGGTGAATTGCTCTTTGAGCACCAGAAAGACCTTTTAGAGCGTGTATTCCAGGCCCCGGTAATCGATGAGTACGGTTGCCATGAGGGAGCAATTTCGGGAATGTCCTGTCCGGAACGGGGCAATCTCCACCTGGATGAACAGCGTTGTTTTTACGAAGTCATTGATGGCGCCCTGGTGGTGACGGATTTATGGAATGAGGTCATGCCCTTGGTGCGTTATCGCTGCGGTGATGGGGTGGCCCTGGGGCGATCGCCCTGTGCCTGTGGACGACCTGGTTTAGTCGCAAAGGTTTTGGGACGTTTGGAAGATCGGATCCAAACGGCTAAGGGAATACAACTGACGGGGATGGTGCCGCTACCGTCCTTACCTCACATTGATTTTTACCGACTGGAAAGGCGATCGCCTTTTGAACTGGCGGCCTGGGTAAAACTCCAACCCCATCTAACGCCCCTGGACGCAATCCAAGCTCAACAATCCCTCAGAAACTGGGTAGAAAGTATTTTTGGTACCGTCCAACTCACCCTTAATTTTGAACCAGAACAGGTCACAAACCCTCCAAAACCAGAACCTTTGGAGGATCTCGCCTGGGTAGAATGGCTCACACAAAAATCTATAGGCCATTGGTTAGCTCAGCCAAGGATGCCCACAGGGGAGGCCCGGGCCGCTGCCCAATTACTCCAATCCCTTCTAACACCCAATGTGATTGGCCTGCACTTGCCACCCGCCATTGAGGCCGCCATTTTTCAACTGTTAGAACAACCCATAGCCAAGCATCCCCAGGTGGAAAGTCTAACCCTACGGATTTTGTACTTTGCCTGTAGTTGTCTAACCCAGCAGGCCTTGGCAGAGCAGTGCTACGAAAAAATCCGGGCCCGTCAACAACGAACATTCCTCACAGATCCCCACCTCGACCTGGATCAACGGATTGCCGCTCTGTTCCTAGCAACCCAGCCGATTGCCTGGGAACAAATGGATTTATTACAGCCTGTCCCCCTGGATTCCCTGCATATTTTTCATCTCCTCAGTGCCTTTGAAACGGGTCTAGGGTTTTACCCAGGCGATCGCCGTGGCAATGTCGCTAAAAAACTGCTGCCTCCCCTGGCGGTGTTGATTGGGGATTTGAGTTTCTGGGCCCAACAATTGACCCTGGGGCATCTCCACCATTGGCAAGCGTTGATCACAGGATGTGAAATGCAACCGTTACCCAGACATTCCGACACACCCGTAGCCCTATGGTTACGCTGGCGTCATCGACTCCTCACGGATCCGGCCTCCCCCGAAACGAGGGCAATGCTCGGAAAACTGAAGGCGATCGCCACGACACCCGCTACCGAGGCCAGATTCTTTGTCGAAAAAAGCTATTACCAACTACTCCGGGGCCAGCCTTTCAACACCCCCCAACAATGGCTAGAGCGGATCGAAACCCATGCTGGTGGTCTACCGAGTCGACCCAAGAACAAAACAAAGGATTTGACCCCTTGGTTACCCCTGGTGCGGGCCTTAGTACAACCCTGCCTCGACCAAGGGGAACGGGAACTGGCCTACCGTTGTTTAGGGGCTGTCTCCCTGGCTTCACGGCAAAATTCCGCCTTTGAACGACTCACCATAGCTTTTAATCATAAGCAATCCTTCCTCCTCGATCTTGCCCCTTGGTAAATCAATTTTTGCTCTGTTTTTGCCAGAGGGAATTAACGTAGTACTGGTGGCGATCGCAAAATGTATGAAGCACCTGAAATTGGTGTTTGAGGGCCAACTGCTGAATTTGTTTGAGGGAATATTTCCGGGAGGTTTCCATGTGAATCGCTTCCCAGGGTTCAAAGTGATAGGTCTGGGCAATTTTCTTCAGGGTTACCGTTTGCGAAACAGTGCTAATGAGATAACTTTGTGCTTCACCAGTGAGGGGATTATAGACGGGATAATGTAAAAATTTTTCACGGTTAAAATTGCCATCAAGCTCGCGGTTAATGCGTTCTAGCAAATTGAGATTAAAGGCACGAGTAACTCCTTGCTTATCATTGTAAGCATCTAAAATAACCTGGGGATTTTTTACTAAATCAAAACCAATAAAAAATAAATCCCCTTCAGCCAAATTTTGAGCAATATTATCCAAAAAATCATCGGTCTCTTCCCTGGACAAATTACCGATGTTAGACCCCAAGAAAAATAAAACCTTGCGCCTACTTAAATCATGATCAAGAAAATTTGTATGAAAATAATCCCCCTGGATTGGCATAATATCAACCCGGGGTAAAGCATCATGAATTGTTTCTTTTAAGTGACTAAGAATATTGATGGAAATGTCGACGGGAGCATAAATAAAATCCACCTCTTTTTCTAAGAAATACTGCAGTAAAATTTTGGTTTTCGACCCATCTCCCGCCCCCAGCTCTACTAAGGTAAACGGCTGGCGATCGCCATAGAATAAATTCAGAATATGTTCTTTCTGGGTGAGGAAAATCTCTCGCTCACAACGGGTCAAATAATATTCTTCTAAGCCCATGATTTTTTGAAAAAGTAAATCCCCCTGGGTATCATAAAAATACTTACAGGGCAGTTTTTTGGGGTTCCCCGATAAACCATAGTGAATATCCAGGGAAAACCGGTCTAGGGAAAGAATTTGGGCGGGAGTCATATTTGCAAAATCAGTGAAGAATAATTCAGAAAGAGAGTCGGGAAACTTATAATTAAATGTATTCAGCCAATCGCAAACCAGCGAACTGCCAGCGCATTTGGGGGTGGAAAAAGTTACGGTAGGTCGAACGGATATGTTCCCTTAAGGTACCGAAAGAGCCCCCCCGAAGTACCATCTGATTAACCATAAATTTACCGTTATATTCCCCTAAAGCTCCGGGCGGAATTTCGTAGTAGGGATAGGGGAGATAAGCGCTACTTGTCCACTCCCAAACATCCCCATAAAATTGCGTCTGTTGGCCGATTCTGGGTTGGGGGCGGAGATGCTTTAGATCTAAGAGATTAGCCACTTTGGGGATTGCTGGCTCATAAAGATTACAGGCAATTTCCCATTCAAATTCGGTGGGGAGGCGTTTCCCTGACCAACGGGCAAAGGCATCGGCCTCGTAAAAGCTAAGGTGCATCACTGGTACGGCTTTATCGAGATTTTCCCGGCCTTGGAGAGTATAAATTTTCCAGTTTTTGTCTGATTCTAAATGCCAATAGAGGGGGGCAATAATTTTTTCTGCTTGAATCCACTCCCAGCCTTCCATGAGCCAATGTTGAGGATCCTGATAGCCACCTGCTTCGATAAACCCTAAATATTCACCACAGGTGATCAATCTATCTAAAATGCGATAGGGGTGTAAAAAAATGCTGTGACGGCCCCGTTCATTGTCAAAATAAAAGGAATTTCCTTGGTGGCCAATTTCATACAAACCAGAGGAGACTTCTAAATAGTTCTGGGGAGAGGTTTCTGTTGGGCTCTGGCCGTTTTTAGTTCCTTCTTGGGGACTGTGATAGGCCGGGAATAGGGGATTGTGACCCAGGATATATTTTAAGTCGTAGAGGAGGAGCTCTTGGTGTTGTTGTTCGTGGTGAATGCCGAGGGTAATGGTGGCTTGGATTGCTTCTTTTTCCTGGGGATCGTAATGCTCTAGCTCGAGGATCAATTTTTCGAGGTGTTGATCGACATAGGTGCGGTATTCCAGGATTTCTGCCACAGTCGGTCGGGAGAGAAAACCCCGTTGCGATCGCTGCCAGCGTTCTCCGGCTTGTTCATAATAGCTGTTAAAAAGATATGGATATTGGGGGTGAAAGAGTTGATAGTTTGGGGCTTTTGCCTGGAGGAGAAAGGTTTCAAAAAACCAGGTGGTATGGGCCAAGTGCCATTTTGGGGGGCTGACGTAGGGAACCGGTTGGACAACTTGATCTTCGGGAGCGAGGGGGGCCGCCAGTTCTTGGGTGAGCGCTCTTGTTTTTTGGTAAGTGGTCAGTAAAGACAAGGTCATGGTTTGCGTGGCAGGAATTTAGCAGGGGGAGGATTTGCTTTCGGTTTACCAGCCCCAGGTGCCTGGGCCTCCTTTGAAAGGGCCAACGAGATCTGAGGTGATCCAACCGCCATAGAAATTGCCCGCCTGGGGAGTGACCTGTTCGCCATTAACGTAACAGGCATCCATCCCTTTCGCACTGAAACCGTAATAATTTTCGATGCTTTGGAAGGGGGATGTGGGTTTGAAAAATCGCCAGACTGCGGCTTCTAAAAGGCGATCGCCTACCAGGAGATCATAATATTCGTAGCGGCCTTTCCACTCACAGATGCCCCGTTGGGGATTGGGCCTGAGGTATTCGAGTTTGATGTCCGTCGCGGGGAAATAGTAGCTGGGGGGGTGGCTGGTTTCAAGGACGCGCTTTCCTTGGGTTGTGTCCGCGATGACAATGCCGTTATGGATGACCTGGAGATGTTTGGGGGTGTCTTCGAGGCGGGCGGGCCGGGGATAATCCCAGACGGATTCTTGGTTAGGCCCGGGTTGGATAGGGATGGGTCGCATCGCAGAAGGTGTATTCCACAGAATCAGGGCTAGGGGCGATCGCCTTCTAGTGTGGGCTGTTTTGGGCGAAAAATTCAAGTCCTGGGACAAATTCTCTGTGAAAAAAAGGAAGTCCCGTCAAAAGGCGGAGGAAGAAACCCTCCGGTCGAGGCTCAATGGAATAGTCTGGATTGGGGGGATTTCAAAAAAATCTGCTACCTTGAAGCACAGAGGTCTTTTAAAGATTAGGCAACAACGGCAGTCAAAATCACCAACAAATGGAAAACGTTTGCTGGGCTGGGCTGCGGGGACGTTTGGGGTAAGTATGCTTTTTGAGGCGATCGCACTTTCTTCTTTTCTAGCAGCTATTGGGGCGATAACCGATGGGGCAAGTTTAAATCCTCAGGCTTGGTTATTACAGGGGCTGCAGTGGGTTGATGCTCTGGGTAGTGTCGGGGCGATCGCCTTCATTGGGCTGTATGCCGTGGCGACGGTGGCCTTTCTGCCGGGTTCTTTGCTCACCCTCGGTGCTGGGGTTGTGTTTGGGATAGTTTGGGGTTCGGTCTATGTTTTTGTGGGGGCAACCCTCGGGGCGATCGCCGCATTTCTGAGTGGTCGTTATTTTGCCCGCCGCTGGATTAGCAAAAAAATTGCCATGAATCCCAAATTCCAGGCCATTGATGAGGCTGTTGGCAAAGCCGGTTTTAAAATTGTCCTCCTGACTCGGCTGTCCCCCATTTTCCCGTTCAACTTCCTTAACTACGCCTATGGTGTCACCGGCGTTTCCCTCAAGGATTATGCCCTCGCTTCCGTGGGAATGATTCCGGGCACAATCATGTATGTCTATATCGGCTCCCTCGCTGGCAACCTTGCCACCCTGGGCAGAGCCAATCCGAGCCCCAATCCCGTTGCCCAATGGTTGATCCGCATCCTTGGCTTAGTCGCCACCGTTGCCGTTACCCTGTACATCACGAAAATAGCCAGACAGGCCCTCAAAAAAGCAGTCACAGATCTGGACTAAAACTGTGTCCTCAAGGTTACAGTTGGTTTGGGCAAGGTTCCCGCTTTTCCAGGAGGCGAATATTCTCTAAGGTGGTCTCCGCAATATTTCCAAGGGCTTCCTGGGTGAAAAAAGCTTGGTGGGCCGTAATCACCA
This sequence comes from Synechococcus sp., assembly GCA_035284725.1. Lineage (GTDB taxonomy): Bacteria > Cyanobacteriota > Cyanobacteriia > Cyanobacteriales > MRBY01 > MRBY01. The sequence continues at coordinate 9,507 of JAYKIK010000087.1, read as the reverse complement.
CATTCGGGAAAGACTGGAGCAACTGGAAAGTATCATCTTGGATCACCGTATCCGACAGGTCTTCAAAAAAGAGGTTTTCTTCTTCCTCATAAACATCGGTACCAAAGTAGCCTAGGCGCCCTGTTTTAATTGCCTCGATCACGGCCCGGGTATCAATTAAACCACCGCGACTCGTGTTGATGAGCATCGATCCGGGTTTAAAGTAACTGAGGGATTTTTCGTTAATGAGGTGATAGGTGTCTGGTACTAGGGGACAGTGGAGGGAAATAATATCCGCCTCGGTCAAGAGACTTTTTAAATCGGTATATTGCACCCCAAGGCCGAGACAAGCAGGATTTTCCTGGGGGTCATAGGCCAAAAGCTGACAGCCAAAACCCCGCATAATTTGCGCAAAACATTCACCGATTTTGCCAGTGCCCACGATGCCAACGGTTTTCCCATGGAGATCAAACCCCAATAGGCCCATCAGGGAAAAATTATCATCCCGAACCCGGTTGTAGGCGCGATACAGTTTGCGGTTTAACATCAAGATCAGTCCCACCGCATGTTCCGCCACCGCATAGGGGGAGTAAGCTGGTACCCTCACGACGGTTAAACCGAGATGACGGGCGGCCTCAAGGTTGACGTTATTAAAACCAGCACAACGCAGGGCAATAACTTGTGTGCCGTTCTCCGCTAATTTTTGCAGTATAGCTTCCCCGAGATCGTCATTGATAAAAGCACAAATGGCCGGGAAACCAGCGGCGAGGGTCACGGTATCGCTCGTCAACCTGGGTTCAAGGAAAACCAGTTCGTGGTTAAAGTTTTGGTTGACGGTCTTAAAGGAAGTTTGGTCGTAGGGTTTACTACTAAAAAAGGCAATTTTCATGGTGGTGGGAAGCAGTAGCGGTGTGATTATGGGGGATTTCTGGATAATTAGCGTTAGAATCGCGTCATCGGTCGAATTCTCTGGCTGACCAATGATGATCGTCCCGGAGAAATTGTCCATACTGTAGCGACTTCGCGGTGATTTTGGCGTAATCAAGTCGAATGAAACATCCTTCTCGATATTCTGATGATTGGCAGGCGATCGCCCTCGAAGTAAAAGAGGAAGCAGACTGGCACTGTGAACTCTGTGGTTTAGTTTGCATTCCGCCGGATGTCAAAGTCAAAGGCATAAACCGTAATCTACGGGCGGTACTCACCCTCCATGTCCACCACAAAAATTACATCCCTGAGGACAATCGCCGGGAAAATCTGATTGCCCTTTGTTCCGCCTGTCATCTCCGGCAACATCAACGGCGCTATGGGTCTCTCCCCCTGGGCCAACTGAGTCTGTTTGGGGAATCTGTGTCCTAGGCGATTAGTGAGGGAAACCCCATGGAAATTTGTTTTCGTTTGCCCCCATGGTTACAGGACTATGGCAGCCGCTATCAACCAACGAAAGGCGATCGCCAAAAGATGCAGTTTGTTCTGGGGGCTGCCCGGGAAAATATTAAACAAAAAACAGGGGGACCGTTTGGGGCAGGGATTTTTGTGATGGAAACGGGGGAATTAATTGCCCTGGGGGTGAACTTGGTGACGACGGAAAATTTATCGTTTCTCCATGCGGAAATGGTGGCCATGGCGATCGCCCAACGGAAATTTCAGCAATATAATCTCCGGAATGAAAATATTCCCGCCCTAGAGTTGGTCACCAGTACCGAACCCTGTGCGATGTGTTTGGGGGGTATCCACTGGTCAGGGCTTAAACGGGTGGTCAGTGGCGCCAGGGGGGAAGATGCGGAGGCGATTGGCTTTGATGAGGGGCCGAAACCAGAAAATTGGCAAGGGGCACTGCGGCAACGGGGAATCCTGGTCACAACGGATGTGGAGCGGTCTTTGGCCCAAGCAGTATTGCAGTTTTACCAGGCGCAACAGGGAACGATTTACAACCCCTAAGTGCTATGGGGGAACGGAAAATTCAGCCCGGCTTGCCAGTGGCGACCATTATGACGCAGTAGGGTCAGACCTGTCCCAAGAAAAACATGGTGCAAGGGACGATCCTGGAAAAAAGCCCAAGAACGGTCAAAATTAGCACGGCTCAAATCCTTAAAAGCAATGGTCACATGGGGACAAAAGGGGCGATCGCCATAGCGTTGATCGTGAATATGCAGTTGCTCAGCAAAAGCTATTTTCAATTGGGTTTGGCAGCTCAGCAGCTGGGGCGAGGGGGCCATGTCGATATACACCACCCGGGGCGCAAAACAGTTAAAACCCGTCAGGTGAATGGGGAAAGGGGTTTGGGTTTGGGTAAAGGTGCTGAGGAAATAGTGGAGGTGATCAATTTTCTTGGCGGGAAACTTAAAAGGGGGTTGGAGGGTGATGTGGGGCGGTGAGTTGAGGGCCTTTTGGGTTTGAAAGGTTCTTGCACAATAATGTTGCCACCCAGAGGCGATCGCCCCGAGATCCGGCGGCAAGAGTAAAGCAACGAAGTACAGATGTTGGCCCATGGAGCCTTTAGGCTTCTACTTTGACCCCTCGCCAAAATGCGACATAGCCTTTGATCTGGGCGGCTTTGGCCTTGGGTTCTGGATAGTACCAAGCCGCATCTTTATTTTCGGCGCCATCCACGATGAGGGTGTAATAGCTGGCCTGACCTTTCCAGGAGCAAATCGTGTGGGTGTCACTGGGCTTAAAGTATTCCGGTTTAATGGCGTTGGGCGGAAAATAATAATTTCCTTCAACCACTTCGCATTGATCACTTTCGGCGATCACGGTGCCGTTCCAAGTCGCTTTAACCATCGGGATTATTGTTGCAATTATCATAGAAAAACGCTGCCTAGAGTCTACCCCATCAAGTTAAGAGAATGCTGGGGATAAATCCTGAGGCGGTGGGGCGATCGCCAAAAAACAACCATGAATCCAACCCACACTCCCCCCAGTATCCGACAGGCACAAACGACGGACATTCCCCAGTTAGCCCAGCTTTATTACGAGACGGTGCGGCGCCATGCTCCTACATACTACACCGAGGCTCAGACCCAGGCTTGGGCGAGTTTTGCGCAGGATGCAAAGGAATTTAGGCAACTTTTTGACGGGGTGATAACCTTTGTCCTGGAGGCGGATCAAGAGATTCTGGGCTTTGGGAGTCTGGCGGCAGATGGCCATGTAAAAGCGATCTATGTACGGAGCGATCGCCTGGGTGAGGGCCTTGGCTCCCAACTGTTGCAAACCATCATCCACCAAGGGGCGATCGCCAAAATCCACCGTCTCTACGCCGAAGCCAGTGAGTTTAGTTTGGGGTTATTTCTCAAATTTGGGTTTCAGCAGTTTGCCACAGAGAGCATAGAGCGCAATGGGGTGGTATTTCAGCGCCACCTCGTAGAGAAGGTTATTGATGGTCATTGATTCATGCGGCCCTGGGTACTTAGGCGATCGCAAATAGTACACTCCCCCTAGACAAGGCCATGAAAACTTTGTCTAAACTTTCGCCATCTTTTGGGTTTATTGCCAATAAACGTCATTAAATAGGGAAATTAAAAGGAGTGAAAAGTTGGCCATCGAGCTTTTTATTGTTCAATAATCTTGTTAATAAAAAGTCTTTAATTTTTTTTAATCCTGTAGCTTAATAAAGATAAATTCTTTGGAGAAAGACGGAAAAACACTTCAGTTCTGGGAGCCCAATTTTGACTCACCACTCTGACATAATGAAGTTAAATTTGTTGAAAATAATTTAAGGGAATCCCTGGTCATTTAGGTCTCTGTGCAGGATAATGCGTTACTGCAGGACCTCATACCCCATCCCCTGCAAAACCTATGAACATTGCCAACTTCTTCGCTGCTGGTGGCATCGTTGCCTACCCATTGTTGTTGTTTTCCCTGGCTGCCGTTGCTTGCATTATCGAGCGGTCGATCTTTTGGTGGCGGATTAACCATCGACAGCGGCAAGTTGTGCGGAATGCCCTCGGTCTCTATCGTCAGGAGCCCTACAACACGATCAAATTTCTCAAACAAAACGCCGACCTGCCCATTGCGCGTATTTTTCTGGAAGCGTTAGATCTTGAAAATCCCAATAGTGAAGAATTTCGGCTTGCCCTCGAAAGTGCTACCCAAGCGGAAATTCCGACCCTAAAACGGTTTAATACTGTTTTTGAAACTATTATTGCCGTTGCGCCTTTATTGGGTCTGTTAGGAACAATTTTGGGCTTGATGCAATCTTTTTCGGCCTTCAATATTGGGGATGTTGGTAACACGAATACTGCAGCGGTGACAGGGGGAATCAGTGAGGCTTTAGTTTCTACGGTAATGGGATTGGTTGTGGCAATTTTTACGTTGCTCTTTGCTAATCTTTTTAATGGCCTCTACCAGCGAAATCTAGCTTTTATCCAGGAATATGGTGGGCAATTAGAATTGCTTTATCGCCGCTTTTACGAAAAGAATTCGGAAGTGATTGTCGATCGCTAGGCCAAACGGATTTTTTAAATAATTTTTAAGGGTTAGAGAATTTTTTTCGTTAAACTAAACCATCTATGTTGTTACTTCTTTTCCTATAACTATCAATGCGCATTCCCCAGGAAGAAAAAAAGTCTGCAGGCATCAATATTGTGCCGATGATTGATATTATTTTCTCGATTTTGGCTTATTTTATTATTTCTACCCTTTATTTGACTAAATCAGAGGGATTGTCTGTCAATTTACCTGGGGCCAGCACAGCCCAACAGCAACCAAGCGCTGAGATTACTGTCACGGTGGATGCGGCGGGTGATATTTTTCTCAATCAAACTCCCATCCAGATTACCGCGTTACAAGAAGGCGTTCGTCGTTTAATGGCAGAGGCACCGAAAACGTTGGTGATTATCAATGCGGATAAAACTGTTACCCATGGGGCAGTGATTGCAGTCATGGATGAATTGCGGCAAATCGAAGGGGCAACATTGGCGATCGCCACCCAACAAACTGAAGCAGAGTAAAGATTTAGAAAACCATGCTGATTTCTACATTGTGCCAGGAAAAACGTGCCCTCGAACAAGTCAAAGCGAGGCGGTGGTTGTTGTGGGGAACTTGCTGTTCTGTTTTATTGCACGCCGTGGGACTATACAGTTTGCGCTGGCTCCCAGAACCCCCCAGTCAGGTCGCACAAAATATCAATGAACCCATTGAGTTTTTGGTCATGGAAGCTGTGACCACACCTGCGCTAGAGTCAGAAGTCTCCAAGGCATCCAGTGATAACCTCGAATCGACTGTTTCAGCGACAACGATGCCGAACCAACCCCACACAGTACCCGTCGCCGCTGTTGTCCAAACCGCAATCCCAGCACCACGAGTTACAACACCGCAACCGGAGACCTCCCCTGAACCTGATGCCGCATCAGACCCAGGCACATCCGAATCTGAACCAGAAACCCCAACCGTCGAAAATAAGCCTGCCCCCCCGGGGCGATCGCCTGAAAATCTTAGGCCATTGCGGAGCCAACTCCAGGCCACTGCCTCTGGGATAAATCGCCATATTACCGCGAACAATAACAGTTCCACGGGGGCAAATCGTTCCCGACCAACAAACCCCGGCACGGCTCCCCGACCCCAGGAGCAAACTTCGGAGAATCCAGGGTTAAACGCTTTACGCAATGGCCTCCAAGGAAATGATCTTCAGAATAATCCTAATAATCGCAATGTTCCCGCTAACCCAACGGGTGCCCAGCGCTCTACCCCGAATCGACCCGTAAATAATCCTCCGGCGGCTCCTGTGGCTTCTGGTGCAGGTTGTTCGGCCCCGAGTCAACCGAAATTTCCGGCTTCCCTGGCCTCCCGTGGTATCGAAGCCCGTCCCGTAGTGGAGGTCATCACATCGACTGATGGCGGCGTCACCCAAGCCAGAATTGTCCAATCTAGTAACTATGCAGCGTTGGATCAGACAGCATTATCAGCAGCAAGGGGGATTCGTTGTCCCAGTGGTGAACAACGGCGGGTTAGATTAGCGATTAACTTTGCCCAACCCGGCACGAATTTTCAGCGGGAAGCCCAACAGCGCCAAGCCGAAGCGGAACAACAACGTCAGGCGGAATTAGCCCGTCAGCAGCAGGCAGCCGAAGCCCAACAACGGGCCCAACAGGAACAGCAACGGCAAGCAGAATTGGAACAACAGCGTCAGGCCGAAGCAGAACGGGAAAGACAAGCCGCATTAGAACAACAACGGCAAGCAGAACTTGAGCGCCAAAGACAGGTGGATTTAGAGCGTCAACAACAGCAGCAACAGCAAATTGCCCCGGCAGAGGTTGGTGGCTAAATTTTGGGGTTCAATGTTTCAATTTATTTTTTGCCCATTTACCGGATGTTTGACCATACTGATTCAGCACAATCGCTAAATTGATTGTAGTGACACACGAATTGCCTCACATTGCTCAGGGTCATACTGCCAACGTGCCAAAAAGTCTTGGTAATCCCCTGAGCCAGCCTCGAGGGTTTGTAGGAGGCGCAACCGTTCATTTGTAAAAACAACTAAATCGCGCTGTTCCAATTGGTGCAGAAGATTCAGAGAGCATGTCTTTACCCTTTCCGAACCCTGTTGTTGGGTAAAATCACCGTTGCGTCGGTGGGCGATCGCCATTGCTGTAGACATCGCCACATTTTTCACCAAAATTTCGTAAATATGTTCCGCTACCTGGGTAAATCCGTCCAGGAAAATTTCTGGTACCTGATCCGCGAGGGGACTATTCCCCGTGAGATAAGCCACAAAAAATCCCCGTACCCCATCCCGATGACTCAACAGCGCCTGCATTTGCCCCAGAATTTCCGCATCAGATAATGCCTGAGCTTCGACCTGCTCTAACCAAGTTTGGGTAAAGGCGATCGCCCCCTGGAAGGAAAGGGATTGGAGGTGGGTTACATTGGCGTTTGGCATGGGTTTTGGGGTTGATAAAGTATTTGAATCCTGATGGTAAAAATCTGTCTCCATTCTAAAGAAGGGGGAAGATAGGGATTAAGTTTTCAAAAAAATAAAATGTTTTTCCTGGGCGATCCTGCCTATCGTCATTGGGATGGGATAATTTGAGGCGCTGGGGACATGGTCAATGTTTGAGAAAAAAAGCCGTCTGGTTTTGTTCTGTGATGGTCGCGGTTTAACCACGGCAGAAATGCTCACCACTTCTCTTAGACGGGTTTTTGAGGTTGTTCCCCCTGGGCTAAGGGAAGATATTGTTGTGCTCGGAACAAAGGAAATTGAGTCGCAGGGGTTTGGACGCTGGGCAGACGTGATTCAGGAAGTTTCCCCGGACTGGGTAGGTTATATCCCTTTAGGGGACGGGCGATCCGGGATGGCATCCCTGCCGGAACCCCCTGAGAAAAGCCATGGAAAAATGCTAGTTCCTTGGATACCGTCCTTTGAGTTTCCCCTAGAAACCGCTAGGGCGATCGCCTCTCCTGTGCAAACGTGGCTGATGACGGGTGATCTCTGCTTAGAGTATTTAGCCCTAGGAGAAGAACCGCCTTTTCCGTGGCCGTTGATGGATCTTGCCGCGACGTTAACCCAACAGCAAATTCACTTCGCCTGGGGGGCGATCGCCAATGGGAAGGAGCCTTGTCCTCTGCCAGAGCGAAAAAATGCGCCTAAGGTTTTGGCATTAGTGCCTTTCTACCGTTGTGAAACTTGGCTCAAGGCTTGTCTCCAGTCCCTGGTTGCCCAGACCCGACCGCCGGATCATATTGTGGTAATCGATGATGGGTCTGAGGTTTTACCCCTAGAGATTGTGCGGCAATTTCCGACGGTGACCCTGTTGGGGGCGACGGTAAACGGGGGGCCCTACCGGCTGCTTCAAACGGTGATCGAGGCGACGGACTATGACTATTATCTGTTTCAGGATGCCGATGACTGGTCCATGACCCAACGTTTAGAAACTCTGTTGGCGATCGCCCAAACAACCCATGCGGATCTGATTGGTAGCCAGGAAATCCGCCTCGAAGAAGCCAGCCAAAGGCTCTTTGCCGTGACCTATCCCCTCGATGGCAACCAAGCCCTTGTGGAAAAACCAGGTCATCCGTTGCTCCACCCCACCAGTTTAGTCAAGCGGGACTTAGTGATGGCCGTCAATGGTTTTGCGACGGGTCTGCGTTTTGGTGGTGATACAGAATTTCTCTTACGGGCAGCTTTGGTTGGTCGGGTGATCAATAGCCCAGATTATCTTTACGTGCGACGACGACGGTCTAATTCTTTAACCACGGATCCGGCCACAGGGTTGGATTCTCCCGCCCGACAACGGTTGTTAGAAACCTTAAAAACCCGGGCCTATGATAATTATGCAGCTTTACAACGGGGGGAAGCACCCAACCTAAAACCTCTTTGTCAATGGGCATTGGTAGCACTTACTTACCATTGGGGGCCCCAGTTATGGTTGCAATCACCCTGGTATTTTAATCGGCAGAACTTACTGGTGAAGCGGAGCCCTGAACAACTGTGCTAGATGTCATTATCCCCCTGAAAAATCGACCATTTTGGGATTGTGTACAGTCGCTGTTAAAAATCCCGGCCGTGACCCAGGTGCTCCTGTGCGATGGGGGGTCAACGGAAGCAGCAGTTTTTGATCTGTTAAACAAGGTCGCAAACCAACCACAGATTAAAGTCTTTCGTTATTCCCAGGCCTCTTTTAATAAAGCTCAGTTATTGAATCAGGGAATTTTGCAGGCCACAGCGCCTTTTCTTTTGATGTCCGACGGGGATATTCTTTGGTCTCAGGAAACGGTGCAAAGCCTCTTGGCGCAGGTTAATGCTTATCCGCAAACTTTGGCAGTGGTTGCCCAGGTGGAGGAATCTGAACCAAAGGCGATCGCCCCCCAGCGGCCCCGGTATAATTATCGCCTGCACCGCAATCAGAGGGAAATCCGACTAGAACTTTACCCTGAGCAATCCCTTGGGCAAGAACGGCCTGGGTGTGGTCTAGTTTGTGGCGATCGCCAAAGCTTTTTACAGTTGGGGGGTTACCATGAATGTTTTCAGGGGTGGGGCTGGGAAGACCAGGATCTGCTGCTACGGGCGGAAATTTTCGGGTATCAGATCACCAAAGTCGGCCAGGTTATCCACCAATCCCATCCCGACCCCGGCCGTAACCAATGCCATCGCTACCTCTCTCCCCTGGTCACCCGCGATCGCAATATTCGCCGTTGTCTCGCCGCCCTCAGGGCCAAACAATTTTACGGTGATTTACCCTGTATCAAGCCCCAGCCATTACCGACTCTCCCCCTCCGAATCCAAGCCCCACCAGAACTTTGGCCAGATCATTCCTTTGCGATTGACCAAAAATAATGGGATACAAGCCCCGCCCTTTTAGGGCGGCTTTTCCTGGTCTTGGATGTAGCGCTTCAAAACCTCTATGGGTGCGCCGCCGACCGAGGCCGAGAAGTGTGTGGGTGTCCAGAGAACGGCCTTGCCCTTGGGCTTGGGCAGCCCAGCTTGGCCATACCGACGACTTGAAACTCCCTTCAAGGCATTCACGATCTGGGAAATGGAGAGCTTGGGTGGATATTCCACTAGCAGATGAACATGGTTGGCTTCACCGT
>JAYKIK010000086.1:0-16391 GCA_035284725.1 Synechococcus sp. | reverse complement strand
AGAAAAAACCCTCCAAGCCGGAGGGTCAATATCTAAAGATGAATTGTTGATTATTTGAAACCGATTCTTAGAGAGCGTTACCACGGGGTAACACTTCTTCAGGGAATACAAATTGTTCGTGAATTTGGTCTTGCGGTGCCATCCATGCACGCATACCTTCGTTCAACAGAATATTCTTCGTGTAGAACGTTTCAAACTCAGGGTCCTCCGCCGCACGGATTTCCTGGGAGACAAAGTCATAGGCACGGAGGTTCAATGCTAAACCCACAATGCCCACAGAACTCATCCACAAGCCAGTCACCGGCACAAACAGCATGAAGAAGTGCAACCAACGCTTGTTGGAAAACGCAATCCCGAAAATCTGGGACCAGAAACGGTTTGCGGTCACCATGGAGTAGGTTTCTTCCGCTTGGGTCGGCTCAAACGCCCGGAAGGTGTTTGCTTGGTCACCGTCTTCAAACAGGGTGTTCTCTACCGTCGCACCGTGAATTGCACAGAGCAGCGCCCCACCGAGAATACCTGCTACCCCCATCATGTGGAAGGGGTTCAGGGTCCAGTTGTGGAAACCTTGCAGGAACAGAATGAAACGGAAGATGCCAGCGACGCCAAAGCTAGGGGCAAAGAACCAGCTAGACTGACCCAAGGGGTACATCAGGAATACACTGACGAATACCGCAATAGGACCAGAGAAGGCGATCGCATTGTAGGGGCGAATACCCACCAGACGAGCAATTTCGAACTGACGGAGCATGAAGCCAATCAGACCGAAGGCACCGTGGAGGGCAACGAAGCTCCAGAGACCACCGAGTTGGCACCAACGGGCAAAGTTCCAGTTGGCTTCGGGACCCCAGAGGAAAAGGAGGGAGTGACCGAGGCTGTCAGCGGGGCTAGACACAGCAACGGTGAGGAAGTTACAACCTTCGAGGTAGGAGGACGCTAGTCCGTGGGTGTACCAAGAAGTAACGAAGGTGGTACCAGTTAACCAACCACCGAGGGCCATGAAGGCACAGGGGAAGAGGAGGATACCGGACCAACCGATAAAGACGAATCGATCTCGCTTTAGCCAGTCATCGAGGACATCAAACCAGCCTCGTTCCTGGGGTACGCGTCCGACTGCAATAGTCATAGTTTTTAATTCCTCTTGTCTATATAAATGAACAAGGGTTGGATATTAAATGGCTTACGTTAGTTTCCTTGTTATGGATTCTCCCTGTCAAATGAGCAAAAGCCAATAGGTATAAATCCTATGGTCAGGGGAGTTTCTCAGGTTCTTGTAAGCGAGCTAACCACGTGAAATAAAGCTATTTCAAGCGGTTAACGTTTCTTAAAATAACACATACTCCATGGGCATACAGCCTTCTGAAGGATTTCATAATCTGAGTGTAAACACTTTTCTTAATATCTGGCGGAGATTTTGTTACAAAAAGATACACTTGCTTCAGGTGAGGGGATTTTGAACGGGGGGAAGCGGTTGACCTAGTTTTTTGATATCTAGGGCATGACCCCCCACAAGTAGATAGGCTTCATCGGTCACTAAACCAACTTCGCGGATAAGGCGTCCTAGGCGATCGCGAAATAAACGGCCCAGAGGATAAGCTGGCACAACGCCCCAACCCGTTTCTTCGGCCACAAGAATCAGCATATGGGATGAATTTTTTACTATCTCCAACAATTCTGTGGTGAGCTGATGCCAGGGAGTCGGTTCCGTTTCTAAGTGACTGGCGACCCACAGGCCCAAGGAATCAACCAGAATACAGTGGTTTTCCGGAACGCTTTGGATTGCGCTGCTTAAATGCGTTGATTCGGCGATAAACTCCCAGTCCGATGGGCGGCGATCGCGGTGATGCTGGATCCGGGCCACCCATTCGGGGTCATCAGGATTTTCGGTGGCAGTGGCGATGTAGGTCACTGGCCTTTGGGACTGGAGGGCAAGATGTTCTGCCCATTCACTTTTACCAGAGCGGACGGCGCCAGTAACGAGGATGCTTTGGCCCATGGGTGACTTTGTATTTAAAGGGATGATGATGAAAGTTTAAGTTTCAGAATTTTCTGGGATGGATTCTGCCTCGCGTAGTTCCCTGGGCGATCGCACATCAGGCAAGCGTCTTTTGAAGATATATAGCCAAACCACACCAAGAATCCCGAGGGCCATCCCCGTCAGGCTAACCAACTGGGCAATGCGGAGGCCGCCTAACATTAGACTGTCAGTTCTGAGACCTTCGATCCAGACACGTCCCGCACTGTAGGTAATCCAATAAGTGAGGAAAATTGTGCCTGTTTTGAGGCGATCGCCATGGCGCAGACCCCAGAAAAATAGATAGAGCAGGAGGGCAAAAACCCCGAGATTCCAGAGGGATTCATAAAGAAATGTCGGGTGGAAATACTCGTACTCCACAAGACCGAGAGGACGATTCTGGAGTGGGATGTAAAGCTTCCAGGGTAGATCCGTTGGCCCTCCAAAAGCTTCGGAGTTAAAAAAATTACCCCAACGCCCAATTGCCTGACCCAGAATCAGAGAAGGGGCAATTAAATCCGCCAATTGCCAAAAGAAAATCCGATTGAAGCGACAGAAAATCAGGGCCGCAATAATCCCACCGAGAATTGCCCCATGGATCGCAATCCCCCCTTGCCAAATCGCAATGATATCCTGGGGGCGATTCGCGTAATTGCGCCATTGAAACAGCACATAATACAGTCGGGCACAGGGAATGGCGCCAATAATTCCCCAAATGACGTAATCAGCCAGTAATTCTGGTTTGACCCCCCGTCGCTCTGCTAAAAATTGAGAGAGATTAACCCCAATCAAAACAGCCGTTGCAATTAAAAGTCCATACCAACGGATTGCGAAATTACCCACCTCAAACAAAATGGGGCCGGGGGATTGAAACTGCCAAGCGAGGATCATCATGCCTGTTCTTTCTTGTGGGACACTTCAACAACAGTATGCACATTACCACGGGGTTGGTAATCCCCTTTAATCGTGATTTCGAGGGGGTCACAGGCCGCCACAATATCATCGAGAATTTGATTAACCCCTTCTTCGTGGGAAATATAGCGATCGCGGTAACTGTTGATATAAAGCTTGATCGCCTTCAGTTCCACCACTTTCTGGTCAGGGACATAGGAAATGTAAATCGTTGCAAAGTCTGGATACCCTGAGAAGGGACACTTACAGGTATATTCCGGCAAGGTGATGTTGATGGTGTAATGCCTGCCGGGTCGGGGATTGGGGAAGGTAATGAGTTCACCGTTTTCAATTTCCCGCTCACCGTACTTCATCGTCTGCTCTTCTGCTGTCTGGCCCATGGGTAAAACCTTAATATTTTTTAAAGAAATCGTATTGTATTGTACAAATTTTTTGGAAGTCTTCGAAAACCTTGAGATTTGTACTGGAGAAGCACAAAAAAATCCCCTTACGAGGATTCATCACAGCAAATTAAACTGAATAATTTTACTTACTCACTTTCGCCGAGGATCTTGGGGACTCGGAAATAATCATCTTCGCGGTCTGGGGCATTATCGAGTAAAAGTTGGCGATCGCCAAAGGTTTTTTGCTGATCGGCGCGGGTGATATTGCTCACATCAATAGCTCTAGTGGTCGGCTCTACATTGTTCGTATCTAGTTCGCTGAGTTGTTCCACATAATCTAAAATCGCACTCAGTTGGGATGGTAAGCGCTGTTCCTCTTCCGACGTCAATTCCAAACGCGCTAAATGGGCAACTTTGCGGACCTGTTCAAGATCAATCATGTTTAAATTCTCAATGTACTTATTTTTTTAAAGTTCTAATAACGAGTTAATTTAGAAAAAGACGTCCATTTCCGAGCGGCCAGTGGTTTTCAGCCAGTTTTGAGCTTCGATGTAGTTATTCGGCGCAATGCGGATGGCTTGCTTCCAATATTCCGCTGCTTTATCAAACAGGGCTTCGGATTCATCTTCATTGCCAGCTTGCTTGGCCTTTTCCCCTTGGTAGTGGTAGACCACCGCGATATTATTCAGGGCCTGGGGCATCCGGGGATTGAGATCAATGGCCTCGTGGTAAAGTTCTAGGGCTTTGTTGTGATCGCCGTTGCTGGCGTAGATGAGACCCATGTTGTAGAGGATATAGCTGCGATCGTTAGGGTCGTCTTCAAGTCTGAGGGCCTCTTCATAATTTTCCAGGGCTTCGGAGTACTCCCCATCGGCCTGGGCGGACATTCCATCCCGGTAGTAGGCAAAGGCTTCTTTGGAGCGGTTATTGGTGGGCAGGATTTTGAGGATGATATCTGCCATCACCGTAAAGCTTTTGTCGATGAAATTATCGTTACGCTGTGTTCTGGGCATAATGGTTACGTCGGGAGGGATGCTTTATTCACTTTACCTTGATTTGTCTGTGATTTTAACGGATTGCTATGGCGGTATATTTTTTCTGGGGCGAGGATGATTTTGCGATCGCCCAAGCGGTGGATCAACTGAAACAATCGGTCTTAGATCCAGCTTGGTTGTCGTTTAATTTCCAGACCTATGATGGCAGCAAGGAAGAAAGTGTGATCGATGCTCTGAATGAGGTAATGACGCCGCCCTTTGGGATGGGAGGGCGTTTGGTGTGGTTGACTGAAGCCAGTATTTGTCAGTCCTGCTCGGATAATCTTTTCCAGGAATTACAGCGCACGTTGCCGGTGGTGCCGGAGAGTGCCCATCTGCTGATTACCAGTCGCAAAAAACCAGATAAACGCCTCAAATCGACAAAATTCATCCAAGAACATGCAAAAGTACGGGAATTTTCGCCTATTCCTCCCTGGCAGACGGAAGCTCTAGTGGATCGGGTGCGGAGTACAGCTAGAGAATTGGGCGTCACCCTTGACTACCAAGCTACAGAACTACTTGGGGAAGCGGTGGGCAATGATACCCGACGGCTCTGGAATGAACTGGAAAAGCTCAAGGTTTACCAAGGCGATCGCTTCACACCTCTAACCCAAACGGAAACTCAAACCCTGGTGGCGGCGACCAACCAAAATAGCCTACAACTGTGTGAAGCAATTCGGGAAGGCAATGGGGGCTTAGCGATTCAACTGGTAGGGGAACTGTTGGCTCAGAACGAACCGGCCCTGCGAATTGTGGCGACAATGATCGGACAATTCCGGCTGTGGACAATCATTAAAGTGATGCTGGAGGCAGGGGAAAAAGATGATCAGGCGATCGCCAAACTGGCAGATTTGAAAAACCCAAAGCGTTTATTTTTTCTCAAAAAGGACATTGCCCGGTTATCGAGTCAAAAGTTGCTCAAGACTCTGCCGATTTTGTTGGAACTGGAAGCGGGAATCAAACAAGGGGCGATCGCCACGGAAATTCTCCCCACAAAAATCATTGAACTCTGTCAACATTTCCGGTGATGGGGCTTACCAACAGAAAAAATCCTTTCCTTGGAACTTCCCTCCCCGGAACCTCTTCCTTAAGATTGAGTACGTTCAAAATTTGCCATTGCAATTTTGCGCCCCCGGTCACTGTCACTATGTTTTTACCTCGCCGCTTCCAAGATTATTTTTTGGGTAGTGTTTTGGCCTTAGGTTCTTTGGGATTAGGGATTGTCCCCCAAGTGACCCTGAGACCCGCTCTCTTTGCCTGGGAATACCAGGCGATCGCCCAACCACCAACCAACGCCGAAATCAATCGCTATGCCGAAGCTTACCTCGCCATTTATGGCAACAGCACCATGACGAATCTTTTGCTGGAGGTGGAAGACTTAATTGGTCGCAAACCCGACTGGGAAATTCGTTGTGATCAACCCCAAAGCATTGAGCGTCTCAATCACCGTGCCGCCATCAGCAAGGTACGCAATTATTGCAATAACGTGTTGCCGAACCTTATCGATGACATTATTCCCCGCAGCACCTTCAACCGCATTAGTAACCAATTACCCGGTAACCCGGCACTCCAGGAACGAGTCCAGGATGCTATGGTGGAAATCCTCAAGCAAAGGCGCGGCAACCGCTAATCTTTTCGGTGCGGGGGTCTGATCTGTTCCCCCAATAAAAAGGCGATCGCCAACCTGGGACCATCGCCGAGAAAACACTTTATTTTGAGGTAACTACAACAGAGGGGAAACACGACTCCGGTACCGCTGTGGATTGAGTCCTTCGGCATAGAGACTACCCTGGGAATTACTGACATAACGATCGGCCTTACTCTGGAGCCGCGTAATCCGGTCATTGGTGGCCGGGTGTGTACTCAGAAATCCCGGTGGGCCACCGCCCCCATTCGCCGCCAGCAGTTTGCGCATAAATGAAGCCATTGCCTCCGGAGCGTACCCTGCTCGGGTCAACATATTAAAGCCCAGGTCGTCTGCTTCTGTTTCGTCACTGCGACTATTGGGAAAGTCAATGGCGATCGCCACCCCCAACTGAACAATCTGGCTACTGTCTAAACCCGTCGCCGCGAGAATGCCTTGGTTTCGAGCCTGAATTTTCATCTGTTCGAGGGAATGCTTAGCGGCAATATGACCAATTTCGTGGCCGATCACACTTGCCAATTCCGCTTCATTGGCAGCTGTTTGAATCAAACCAGTGTTGATGTAGTTATAACCGCCCATGGTGGCAAAGGCATTCACACTCTCATCTTCCACTACAAAGAATTTGTAATTTAAATTAGGGCGCGTACTTTGGCGGGCGAGACGTTGACCAATCTCATTGATGTAGTCTGTGACTCGTCGATTTTCGTAGAGTTTGACCTGGCCAGAGCGTAGCAATTCATTGTGAATTTCTTGGCCAAAATTTTGCTCTTGGGTATCCGAAAGATTAGCAATCTGGTAGCTTTGCACGCCCCAAATTAAAACACCCCGCAACAGATTTTCAAGAAAACCCGCCTGGCTTACGGTTGGCGTCGCGAGGTTGACGCTGATGGCAATGAGGCAGGCCAGTAGCCCATACATCCAGCGTTTTTTCCGACGGTGCAACATGGTACTTGTTTTCCTGTGGCTGTGGTTATCAAAAGCGATGTTAGTAATTAAGCAAAAACCTATCCCTATCCAAGATAGCCAATCACCTTTACATCAGCCTTTTCAGACGAAAAACCCTAACCCTTAGGTTCCTTAGTTCATGTTTTGGTAGTAGTAAAAATTAAACGTCTCGAACATCCCACCGACAAAACCACAGGCGATCGCAATAACGAGAATCCCTTCCCAAATACGGCCATTACCAAATACCTTCAGCACATTCACAAAGGCATCGAGCAGTAGATCAACAGTAACCCCGCTAAATACCCCGACCGCCGCACAAAAGGTCATCAAAAGGCCACACACTACCAGAGGAGCTAAAAAACTCATCGTTACGGTGATAAAGAGTGAAGGGAAAAATCTCGGGGTCGCTTTCATAAAATTTTATTGTCCTTAGCCGCAGGCACTCGTGAACCTTGAGGATAGGGTGCCTTGAACTGCCTTTAGCGTAGCCAATTAAACCGAATGTAAAAAGAAAAGGACATGATTCTTAAATTTTTATAAAATTTCGAGATGGGAGAGGCCCAGGAAAAACCGTCTTTTCCAGCATGCAAACCCAAAAAGACGGTTCATCAGTACGGTTTAAGGCAATAACTGGGAAGTTTAGACAGATTGACCCTGGGCGACTTGCATCATTTCCACCAATACGGTGTGGGCATCCTTCGCACTAGTGAGGGTTTTCGGGAACGGAATATGGGTTGCTTCGGCTCCCTCGCCCGGATAAACCACTTCGAGAACCATCCCCGTTTCATCCAGGGATAACATCGTCGCCGCTGAAGCAGCGTGGCAGTCCCCAAAATGTTTGGCGTAAAGCAGCACCGCATCACTATGATCTTTATTCATGTGATTACAGATGCGATCGCTCACGGCCGGGGTAATAATTTCAGACATACTTTTTCAATATTGAATGTAGAAGATAAACATTTAAGATTTTCTCGCAAAGATAAAGCCGATAGTTCGTTTAAGGGTGTGAATTCAGCAGTGGGTTAACACTGAACTTAGCGGCTCAGTAAATCCACCAGGGCATCCTTCAAATCCGGAAACTTGAAGCGAAAACCGGCGGCTTCGGTGCGTTGGGGTAAGACTTTTTGGCCTTCGAGGACGACCTTTGCACCATCACTCAGGAGTAATTCTAAAACAAAGCCAGGTACCGGTAACCAGGATGGGCGCTTCATGACTGCCCCTAGGGTCTGGGCGAGGGTGCCCATGGTCACAGGATTGGGGGCGGTGCCGTTGTAAATGCCTTGCCATACCGGTTCAGTTAATGCTGTTTCAATTAGACTAACCAAATCATCCCGGTGAATCCAGGAGACCCACTGTTTCCCAGTACCTAGGGGGCCCCCAGCAAAAGTATTAAAGGCTAATAACATTTTTCCAAGGGCTCCACCTTCCTTGGCGAGGACAATCCCAAACCGGAGAATCACAGTGCGGGTACCAAAACTTTCAGCTTTCTGAGCTGCGGCTTCCCATTTCTGACACACCTCTGCGAGGAAATCATTTCCGGCAGCACTGGTTTCTGTGTAAGTGGCAGTTTCACTGGTGCCGTAATAGCCCACAGCGGAAGTATTGATGAGGACTTGGGGTTTCTCGGCCGCTTTGGCGATCGCCTCAACGATTTTCTCTGTACCGACCTGGCGACTGCGAAGAATTTCTTCCTTGTAATTTGGCGTCCACCGTTGTTCAGCAATGGGAGCACCAGCCAGATTAATCACAACATCACAACCGGAAATACGATCCTGCCAAGAACCTGATTCAGTCGGGGTGTAGGTCACAATGTGCAAATTAGGATAGGCAGAGGCGGGAAAAGTTCGTTGGGCCTTTGCTTCGTTCCGGCTCAAAACCAAAAGTTCGTGCTTGGGGTAGAGCCGTTCTACTAACCTTTGACCTACTAATCCCGTCGCCCCGGTAATCGCAATTTTCATTGAAAAGAAGTTTAAATCATCAAGAATATACCCAAATTGTGGCGTAATGACCTGGTGGGCGACAACGTCCCCCTGCAATAGAGAGCTGTGCTAGCATAGGCGGAAATTATTTGAGTCTCGCGTCGTTCCTTCAGAAATTGCCGAGGAGAATATGGCCAAAGTATTGGTGCTCAATGCCTCCTACGAGCCGCTCAACATTACCAGTTGGCGTCGAGCGGTGGTGCTGTTGCTCAAGAATAAAGCCGAAAGCCTAGAACATAATGGCCGTGTCGTTTACCAAAATTTTCCTTTACCCACGGTAATCCGCCTGCGCCAGTACATTCAGGTGCCCTACCGAGAGATTCCCCTCACCCGCAAAAATATCCTCGAACGCGATCGCCACACCTGTCAATATTGTTCTAAGCGCGGGGAACAATTAACCCTGGATCACATCGTACCCCGTTCCCGTGGGGGGGGAGACAGTTGGGAGAACTTGGTAACTGCCTGTATGCGTTGTAATGTCCGCAAGGGCAATCGCACCCCCAGAGAAGCCGGTATGGAGCTCCTCATTCAACCCCGGAAGCCCCACAGTAGCCTTTATTTTGAATTGCTCAAATACACTCGGGATGACGTTAACCACGAATGGCGCAAATATGTGATTGGCATCAACTAAGATTTGTGTCCTACTGGAATACTTCCTCTGCCTGGGGAAAAACGGGTATCCCATCGGTGAGATTGAGAATCCCAGTGGTAATCACCTGTTCACCCGTGCTCAGTCCCTCTAAGACCTGATAGCGATCGCCTTCGATGGCACCGAGGGTCACCGGCTTCTGGATAGCGATAAAGGGTGGAGCAGTTTCCCCTTGGGCTTCGGGATTGGGGGCAGCCACGAACACAAAGGTTTCAGCACCAATGCGGGATACGGCGGTCACTGGCACAGAAACCCCAGTCTTTTGACTCAGGATCAGTTTTGCCTTGACCAGTTGCCCTGTAAAGAGACGCTTGTCGGGGTTCTCAAAACTTGCCTTAGCCAGGATTGTTTGGGAGGTGAAGTCTACCTCTGGGGAAATAAAACTCACCTGGCCCCGACCCACAGTTTCTAGGGTACGGTAATCAATTAACTCCACGGGTAAGGACAAGCGTAGATTGGAAGCCTGCTCAATGGGGACAAAAAAGTTCAGGCTCAAGCGCGTATTTTGAGCGATGGTGGCAATGGTTTGACCTTGTTCGAGGTAATCTCCTTCTTGCACCGCAAGATCCCCAATGGTGCCGGTGACGGGGGCCGTGATATGGGTTTCCCGTAGGTCTTCATTGGCGATCGCTACGGTATTTGTTGATTGGCGGAGGTTGGCTTTGGCTTGGTTCACACTGGCCTGGGCTGCCTTGATCCGTTGGTTAATTGTGTTTAAACGGGCCTTGGCGACCTCCACATCCCGTCTACTCTGGTCGAGATCCCGTTGGGGTAAAGCGCCAGTGTCAACGAGGGCTTTAATGCGCTGTGAATCCTGCTCCCGGAGTTTGAGATCGGCCTGGGCTTCGAGTTTTTCGGCATCAACGGCGCTGAGTTGGGCTTCGGCATTGGTCTGGGCGGCCCGGGCAGCTTCGACACCGGCGATCGCCTGTTGCACAGAAGCTTGGCTACGTTCTGCCCTGAGGGTGAGAATGGGAGTGCCCGCTGTGACCGTATCTCCCTCTTGGATTTGGATATTTCGGACAATGCCATCCACCTCTGGCTTGAGGGTCACCAGGTTATCCGCTTCCAAAACTCCCACATATTCGGTGGTTGTCGTGAGCTGATCGGCAGTGAGGGTTTCCAGTTTTACCGGAACGCCCATGGAGGTTTGGGCCTGGGGTGGTTTCCCACCACAACCGCTCAAACTCAATGTACAGCTTAATGCTAAACCGAAGACCGTTGGCGATCGCCAATCTCTCCAGGGCGCACCCATAATCAATTCCTCAAGCAAAAATCGCTCCTAAATAAGGGTACACAATGTTTTCCTTAACTGGTGGATTGCGGTGGTTCCTCCGGGGGAAATTCCGAGTCAAGGAGTCTGTCTGAGCCTTCTATCCCCCCGGCAACCATAGACACTGGCCCAGATACCATCCCAAAGATGGGTTCATCTTGTTGCGCGCGCCAGGGATCAAGAATGTCCCTTACCAAAACTTCCCGCACAATCACCTGACCAATCACCGCTAGGGGTAAAGCGAGAAAAAGTCCTAAAAAACCCAGTTCCAAAGTAACGGCAAAGAAGACCTGAGCCAGGAGCGTTACCGCCGGCAAAATCGCCACCTGACGTGCCATTACCCAAGGGGTTAGTAGATTGGTTTCTAGCTGTTGGATCACAAAGTAGAGGACAAGCACCGCCCAAATTTTCCAAGGCGCTTCCAGCAGAGCAATGAGAATGGGGGGAATCACACTCAAACCTGGGCCAATATTGGGAATTAAGGCCAATAGACCCGCTAAAATCGCCTGGGGTAAGGCCAACGGTAAACCTAAAATCAGAAGACCAACGTAGCTTAATAGCCCAATAAAGAATATGTTAAACATCAACCCTGTTACCCAACCCTTAAGGGCACCATCACAGAGGGTTAGAATTTCGTCGACCCGCCGTCGATAGAAGGAAGGAAACAGGCGGATGAAACCCTGGCGATAGGGGTGGGGATCTGCCAGCAGCATCAACGTCAATATCAGTAGTAGGAGGGTATTGAGGAGTACCCTCAGGGAGTCGGAAAAGAGGATCCAGCCCCGATTAACTACTTCATTGAGCAAGGTTGGTAGTTGTTGGTTCAGTTCATCGAGGTTTGGTACCCGTCCATCTAGGGAAAAACCAAAGTTTTCTTCAATTTTAAGAATTCGTAAATCTAGCCATTCATCAACTTGATAGAACCCTGTATTGAGCTTGCTAAACAAGATCTGGAACTGGCCAATGAAGGGGGGAATGACGGTAGTGAGGGTCAGCCAGAGAATGAAGACCACCAGAAAAAGGGCGGTTAAAACAGCAAAGGAACGTCTGATCCGGAGGAGGGGTTGATTGAATCGAGTGGCCAGGTGATCGCCCCAGGTTTGGAGATTTACCACCAGACCATTGAGGGCATTGGCCAAAATCACCGCCGTCAGCAGCAGGAGTAAAAAAGCTTTAATTTGCCAAAGAATGTATAGAGAACTGAGCAGCACAATAAAGCCGCTCCATTTCCGAAAATCCACGGTACGTCCCCACTGCAATGGTTATCCCTAGATTATGCCCTAGGCCTCGAATTTCTCGATCCGTTATTTTTCGGCGTTCGCCCTAAGGCTGCGGAACGAAAGCTTACCGGCCCGCCACCATAGCAGCAAACCCATGATCACCGACGGGAGAAGAATCACAATCAGTGCGGCTCCATCGGATGGGGCGATCGCCTTGATACCAAAGCCATAGGGTAGACCATATTTAATGAGGGCTGAACCCAGGGCTGACAAGACCATTACCTTTGCCAAGGAAGTAAACTGTGCACCCATAATTGAATCTGATGTTTCTTGGAGGGATTGAAAGCTGAGGAAAAGTCAGTCGGGAAATTTGGCGATCGCCTACTTCACTTTTTGCTTCACGAAACTGATCAGCTGACTCATTTGTTTTCTCAGAAGGTCAATTTCCCCCTGGAGAGCATTCACCTTCGCCTGGAGAGCAACAATTTCCGCCCCCGTGGGATTCCCTGTGGTGTCCTGACCAAGTCCTGCCGCCGTTGTTTGGGCTGTAGGGATGACCTGGGCATGCTTCTTCGCCTTAGCCATGGCATCTTTAATGGCATTGATCAGTTGTTTCTGATCAAAGGGCTTTTCGATAAACGAAAACATCTCAAAGGGTTCCGGTAACTTCTCCGTCACTTCCTCTTTCCGTCCAGACATTAGTACCAGGGGAATCGCCTTCAGTTCTGGGCGCTTTTGAATTTCTTGGTACACTTCCCAGCCGCTCATCTTCGGCAGTAGAAAATCCAGCATGATCAAATTGGGGTGTTCTGTGTTGATGAGATTAAAACCCTCAAGTCCATTTTTCGCCTCGATCACCTCAAAATTGCCCTCAGGCAGCATGTCCTTGACACGCATGCGGATCACTTTACTGTCGTCGATCACTAGGATTTTGTGGGTCACAATGTACTCCTTCACAACATGAAATAGCTGGCCGGGTGATTTCCCTGGTCATGGGGACTTGTGCCTTATGCCTGGGCCAAAATCCGCTGCCGTCTGGAAATAAAGCTATTTAGTTTTTCTCAGTGTAAGCTAATTTGAAAACCCCAGATCCACCCCACCCAAGGTTTTTGTAAAACTTATGGCTTCTTCTGCGTCCCGCAATTCCAGCGCCCCCATTCTTCCGATGCCCCATTGGGTCAAAGCCCCCCTCGGTAAGGCCAGCGAGATTTCCACTGTGCAACGAATCGTGAAGCAGCGGGGGATCCACACCATCTGTGAGGAAGGAAAATGTCCCAATCGGGGGGAGTGCTATGCCAATAAAACAGCAACATTTCTGCTGATGGGTCAGGTGTGTACCCGGGCTTGTGCTTTTTGTCAGGTGGATAAGGGACAAATTCCCCTCCCCCTCGATCCCGAAGAACCCCAAAAAGTGGCGGAATCGGTGCGTCTCTTGGGTCTGGATTATGTGGTGCTCACCTCCGTGGCCCGGGATGATTTGGACGATGGGGGAGCAGATTGGTTTGTGCGGGTGATGGCAGCGATTCGGGCGGAAAATCCTGATACTCAAATTGAAGTACTCACGCCCGATTTTTGGAGTGGAAGGGGGGCAGAAACGACCCAGGCGGCCCGGGTAGCAACGGTCGTCGGGGCCCAACCAGCTTGTTATAACCACAATATTGAGACAGTGGAACGGCTCCAGGGGCCCGTGCGGCGTGGGGCAAAATATGGGCGATCGCTCCGGGTTTTAGAGTTGGTCAAAACCTATAATCCTGGAATTCCGACAAAATCGGGTCTGATGCTGGGTCACGGGGAAACAGAGGCAGAAATTATCCAAGCCATGAAGGATCTACGGGCGGTTGGGTGCGATCGCCTGACCTTGGGGCAATATCTACGACCTTCCTTGGCCCACTTGCCCGTGCAAAAATACTGGACTCCCGCAGAGTTTGATCGTTTAGGGGCGATCGCCAAAGAAATGGGGTTTTCCCATGTGCGCTCTGGGCCCTTGGTGCGCAGTTCTTACCACGCAGGTGAATCCCCTTAAAAATACCGCTGGTTCCCTGCCAAATTATTGCGATTTATGAAAGAGTATTACTAGATTATGCAGTTTCCCAATGGGGATACCGAGAGGAGTCCCTAGGCCCGTAAGCTAAAGAAGTAAGGCCCAATTTTGGGAGCAACATCATGCTTCACTATCCCCTCAAAAAACAGCTCTTTTCCCTGAACTTATCAGCCATTGTGATGACGATCCTCGGATTTTGGTTGAGTGCATCTTTTCTTCTGGATTTTGTGGTGATGCCCGTCCTCTCCCTTACGGGAATGATGGCCGATAGTGGTTTTATCAATGCCAGTTATGTTCTTTTTGGTGTGTTTAACCGTTTGGAAATCATTTGCGCGGCGGCAATTTTGACGGTCTTCTTTGGCTTTAAATTCAATCATCTTTTTGGCGATCGCCAAGCTTTAAACGCCCTCGTGATTGCCAGTGTTTTATTGAATATTGCCCTCGTTTGTACCTACCTGGTTACCCCCCAACTGGCTGGTTTCGCTTTAGAAATGACTAGCTTTAATGGGGTTGCAGTAATGCCGACGTCGATGGTTGCTTGGCAAGCCCTATACTGGCTCCTAGAAGTGATGAAGTTCTGCCTCGGGATGACCTTGATCCGCTGGTGTTACCAACGGGCCTGTGCGATCGCCTAGGTTTTAACTTTTTCTCGGAAGATCCGGAAATCCAGGCTTACGGGAAGCTAACTTATCTGCTAAACGAGTGGGCTCTGGTAACCGATATTTCGGGGTACAGGCCAACACAAAATCAAGGGCCGTTGCTAAATTCAGACGATGGCCCACAGAAACATAAATTGGCTGAATATTACTGCGACTGCGGAGGACAGCGCCAATGGTTTCATCCTGATCTAGGAGAGGCACCCAAGCACCTTTCTCCCAGAAAACATCCCTGTGGGTACCAATGTAGCGAGATTTTGCGACACCAATGGTCGGTAGATCTAAAAG
Source organism: Synechococcus sp. (assembly GCA_035284725.1). Taxonomy (GTDB): domain Bacteria; phylum Cyanobacteriota; class Cyanobacteriia; order Cyanobacteriales; family MRBY01; genus MRBY01. The sequence continues at coordinate 1,352 of JAYKIK010000086.1, read as the reverse complement.
CACTCCTAGGTGGGACGCAATCCCCAGGCGGCGCGGATGGGCATAGCCGTGGCCATCACAAAATACTAAGTCCGGTACCTGGGTCAGTTGGGCGAAGGCCTCTAAAATCGCCGGCACCTCCCGAAAAGACAACAAACCAGGTACATAGGGAAAGGTGGTGGGGCGGCGGGCGATCGCCGTTTCAATAACCTGCAAATCTGGAAAGGACAAAACCACAACGGCAGCGCGAGTAATTTTAAAGTGATCCTCAAACCCCACATCTACCCCAGCAATACTTGCAATACTCTGCGGTAGGCGATTCTCTAGCTCAACCCATTGCCTCAATTCTCCCTGAATCCCCCGGGCCGCAGCTGGAGAAACGTCCCAAGGATGGACATGGTGTAAGTTAATCATGACGCTCTATTCCTCCCGGATCAGTCTTGCCCCTGAGTTATAAGCGTTGGATGCATTTTTGTCAGAGAATACGAATTTCTCCGATGGAATCAGCCCCAATAACCTTGAAAACTAAAGCAACATCACCCGAGGCAAATGTCACAGTTTTTGTCAAAGCTGTCCAGCTACAGGGAATTTTGTGTCACCATAGTACATCCCAATAATTTTTTGTTTCGATAATTCCAAGCCTGACCCTTACAACCTTCCAGGCCTGTCCGCTTAGCTCCAACTAAAGAAGAACACCCTATGACCACGACAACTCCTCCTAAAACTTGGAAAGAAGTCCTTGGCGATCGCATTCCCCCCCAGATGGCCGAAGAAATCGACACCTTCGAAAATCAGATGGCCCTCCGCTGCCAAGACAAACTCGAAGAAAAAGTCTTTGCCGAACTACGTCTGCGCCGGGGTGCCTATGGTCAGCGGTACGATAACGGCTTCCGGAATGATGGGGTCAGATCTAAAGCAATTTCCTTCCCGAAAACAGAACTCACTAAAGGGCCCGACACCAAATGGCAAGCCCCAGGGATGCAGCGCATTAAAATTCCCTATGGGGGCATGACTGCTGAACAAATGGACCTCCTCGCCGACATCTGCGAAGAATATTCCGATAACATCCTTCACATCACTACCCGCCAGGATATTCAGCTCCATTTTATCTCCCTGGATAATGTTCCCGACATGCACCGTCGCCTGGCAGCTGTGGGGATCACTGTGCGGGAAGCCTGTGGTAACTCCGTGCGCAACGTCACCGCTTGCCCCCTCGCTGGCGTGTGCCACGATGAAATTTTTGACGTGACCGGCCATGCCCAGGAATTGACAGACTTTTTCCTCGGTCACCGGGATATCCAAGACTTTGGCCGCAAACTCAAAATCGCCTTCTCCGGTTGTGAAGATCACCCCTGCGGTCTGACGTCCATGCA
>JAYKIK010000085.1:0-6779 GCA_035284725.1 Synechococcus sp. | reverse complement strand
CGGTTGGACTGCCTGGGTAGAGCGTCTGACCACCTATGAAGAAAAAGGGAAGCCTGCGCCCGTTGCCGCCGACCGAACCTTTGACCATGGGGAAGAATTTACCAAGTGGAAAACCACGAACCTCTATCCCCAGCGTCAAAAAGGTTTCTATACTGTGGCAGTTTCTCTACCCCTTGGGGATGCCACCTCGCCCCAATTCCGGGGATTAGCCGACATCGTCCGTAAATATACCAATGACACTGTACGGACTACCGTCGAGCAAAATATTCTAATCCGTTGGGTCCATGAAGCAGATCTGCCTGCGCTCTATGCCGATCTCAAGGCGATCAACCTCCACAGTGGCGGTGCCCACTCGATCATTGACATTACCGCTTGCCCTGGTACTGACACCTGTAAATTGGGGATTGGTAGCTCTCGTGGTCTAGCTGGTGAGTTGCGTCGTCGCATGGCCGTTAAGGGTTGGCAATACGACCAAACGGTAAAAGATATCCGCATCAAGATCAGTGGCTGTTTCAACTCCTGCTCCCAGCACATGGTGGCAGAAATTGGTTTCTATGGTTCCAGTCGTCAGGTACAACGGCGACGGGTTCCCCACTTTAACCTGGTGCTTGGGGGTGAATGGGCGAACAATGCCTCCACCTATGGCAAATCCATGGGGGTACTACCTTCGAAACGGATTCCTGATGTGGTGGAATTTTTGATTGATACCTTTATGCGGGAACGGCTGGAAAATGAGAAGTTCACGGACTTTTTCAACCGCATTGGCCGTAAGGAGATGAAAGACCGTCTCCAGCCCTTTACGGAAGTTCCCAGTTACGAAGAAGATCCCTCCTTCTATTCCGATTGGGCGGATACCCGGGAGTTTACCCTTGGAGATATTGGTATCGGCGAGTGCGCTGGGGAAGTAGTCACCCTGACGGATTTCAGTATGGCCGACGCCGAAAGTCTCCACTTCGATGCGACAGTGCTGTTGGATAACCCCCAAAATGGCGATATCCAAGTGGCCGCAGATAAGGCGATCGCCTCCATGGTGAGTGCCGCCCAAGCCCTGTTGAAATTCCAGAATATCGACATCAGCGATGAGCCTGAAGTGGTAAGCGCCGAGTTCCGGAAGTATTTCTACGACACCGAGCTGTTCTTTGATCCCTTTGCGAAGGGTAAATTTGCCCAGTTCTTCTTTTCGGCCCTGAAGCATAAGGACAAAGCCGCTAGCCTTGAACAAGCCCAACGGTTGGTGGAGGAATCCCGCCTCTTTATTGAAGCGGCCCACGCCTGCAACAGTCGCATGATTGAAGCGGGGATCACCAGCCCAGTTAGCTTTAAACAGTGGTTGCTGGCTAAGGGATTTGCCAATAACTAAGGGCAACCCTAGATTAACCACGAGGAAAACAATAGGGTGGGCATGGCTCACCTTATTGATTTGTTTTTCTGAAGAATTTACTGTTTCAGTTGTTTAGATCCTAAAAAAGCCTGTGTATATCGAACGTTTTTGTGTAAAATTTCCGGCCCAAACGCCCGCTGATTTTGATGAAGAATCTCTGATTGGTGTCTTCCAAGGGTGGATCCGGGATGAAAAAATTGGTGGGACTTTGATCGATGTGGTGGACTATCGCCATGTACCCGACGGCCCGGGGATTATGTTTGTCACCTACGAAATCAATTATATGATGGAGCACCAGGGGGGCTATGGTCTCTATGCCCAACGGAAATGGGGTTCTGTTCCGGACCAGTCTCACCCCGAGGCGATCGCCGATCTCGTCCAGGCCACGGCAAAATTTGGGGCCCTCCTCGAACAGGAAACGGGCATTAGCCTTCAGGGTAATGAATTTCTCTACATCAGTAATGACCGTCTCCATGGGCCGAACACCGATGAAGGTTTTGAGGCAGTAAAAGCAGATCTGACCATCGCCCTAGGAAAAATCTATGGCGGGAAATCCTGCTCCATCGAGCGGGTACAAAATAACCCAAAAGAGCGTTTAACGCTGCTTGTCAAGGTGGATAGCCCGGTGGCGATCGCCGAACTTTGTGCGGTTGCGTAGACCTGGGAATATCCCTTAAGATAATTTTTAACAGGATCAAGCCTACTGCGTTGGTGACTACCAATATTGTTTGTTGATCTATGCTTGAGCTAATTGGGAAGACTATCCAAGTTCTCGCGGCAGTAAACCGAGCTTGTACTCGGAAACAGAAGCTGAGTTCTGTCCTTCCCCCCTGGATTTTCCAGGTCATAAGCTGAGGTAAGACGGCGCAGCGGGTGAAAATCCTGTATTTTTTTATCTATATTTTGCTTTTTTGCCTGGATTCTGAGATTTAAGGCTTGGTGTAACGGAGTTTCCAAATCAGGCTTGAGGTAAAGTTTGTGACAATGTGGGCAATCACGGGTACGAGTAAATTACCGGTGGCGATCGCACTGTACCCAAGAACAAAGCCGATCACCGTTGCCCAGATGGCGTAGGACCACTGCTGCACGCCACTAATGTGCAACACACCGAAAATAACACTCGAAAGAAATAAGGCCCCCCAACCCAGACCGAGACCCGGCAGCATGATCCCTCGAAAGAGAAATTCTTCGCTCAGGCCCGGTAACAACCCTAACCAGATAGCATCGGGTATGGCCAGAGGTTTCAGAACAAATTCTAAGTAGGTATCAACACTCCTACGATATTCCGCCCAAACGGCATAGAGCACACTACTGGCGCCAATGATCCCCAAGGCGATCGCCACCCCTTGAACGAGGGCCAAACTAGAAAATTCCCAGGCCAATAGCTCTACGTTACCGATCAACCGCCAGAGATTTCCCACAATGAAAAGTAACAGGGCTGTGATTCCCATAAGCAGGAGCACCTGTTGGCGGGATAACGGTTCTAAGGGCGGTTGGTTGGGTTGATTCACAGTAAATAATAAATACCTAGATTGCATTGAGATGGGGGACAGTGGGGCTTAGGCTCGCAAAATCTAAACCAGCGCGGTGGGCCACCATGATCCCGACAGCCTCTAAGTATGAGTCTACCCGACGGGCTTTAATCCCAACGGATTCTGGAAAAATGCTTAATGCTGTGTCATTTTCGTTTACAGCAATGATTAAGGTTTTTGTTTGGGCGAGGCTTAAAACGGCACTCCCCCCACAGGCGCTAGCGGGGATCACGAGACTATCCACCTGATCTGCCCAGATGTCTCCGCCTTGGCGATCGCCTTTCGTCACAAATTGGGGCGCGTAGCTCAAACCCGCCAAAATACAGGGCAAAAAAGTATAACCCAATTCCTCAGCGGCGGCCTTCGGCGAAAGTTCCGGTTCAATGGGCAACGGTAATAAAGCCGGGGCATGGGCGCAGGGAATCTGAAATTTTTTCACCAACAAATGGGAGATTACCGCTTCAGCTCCAGCGAGGGCATCCACCCCGGAACCCTGGCGATACTGGGCGAGTAATTCACTGTCTTCATCGTCGGGGAATCTGGCTACAATGGCGATCGCCTCCACCTTGGCCTGGGTTATGAGCTTTTCCGCCGCCCGCAGCAAACTGCCGACATTTTCGATGGTGCCCCAACTGACCCCCGTTTCTGAAACCTTGAGAGTGACATTTAATGGCGCATCTGTCACCACATAATCCGTGATTGGTAAACCTAAAGTCGCGCGACAAGCTTCCGCCCCCTGGATATGGCGAGTTTTTAATTCCGCCTCAATGCCTTGATCGAGAAGTAACCCTACTTTGTTTTGTCGCACCGGTTTTAGGCCCCAATTTCCTGCTGCAAATTGATCAAGGCCGTAGCCTTCCACATAGAACGTATTCGCCATGGGCCAAAATAGTTGCGCCCCGTTCAAAACATTGGGGTGGGTAATGAGGCGATCGCAGACCTGGGCCATGAGCCGCGCAATAGGAATCCCATCCCCTGCATAGCCGCCAATTTTCGCGCCAATCCCCGTGGGGATAATCAACATTGAAGTGTAGGGAGGGGTATTGTTTTGGGTGGGGATCAAGGACATAAAAACCTAGCGGAGGGGAACGTTTGAGAAATTTAGCACTAATCCGCCAAAACCTTGAGCGAAACATCCTTCTTTCTGGAAAAAACAATCTGTCCTGGTGCTTCTGCCGGAAGACCCAGACAATACGATATACTCCACACTGAAAATAACGTCAGTCAATCACACACGGCAAAGGCAATGGTAGCGGTAGCAATTTTGGCAGCGGGTAAAGGTACAAGGATGAAGTCGGATCTCCCGAAGGTTCTCCATCCCCTCGGTGGGCGATCGCTCGTGGAACGGGTCATTGAAAGCTGTACCCTAATCCAACCGGAACGGATTTGCGCCATCGTTGGCTACCGGGCTGCTGAAGTGAGAACTGCCCTTGCACATTTACCCCAACTGGAATTTGTCGAACAAACGGAACAACTCGGCACTGGCCACGCTGTCCAACAACTCCTCGAACCATTCAAGAATTTTGCCGGGGATATACTCGTTCTCAATGGTGATGTGCCCCTACTACGCCCCGAAACCATTGCTAACTTGCTTAAAACCCACCAAGACAATGGGAATGATGCCACCCTGTTAACGGCTCAATTACCGAATCCGACGGGCTATGGACGTGTGTTCTGCGATGGTGATAATCTCGTTACCCAAATTGTTGAACACCGCGACTGTAACGATGCCCAGCGAAAAAATAATCGGATCAACGCTGGAGTTTATTGTTTTAAGTGGGACGCCCTTGCCCAGGCCCTGCCTCAGTTAACCACCAACAATGATCAACAGGAATATTATCTGACAGATGTCATTCTCCATTGCGATAAGGTAATGGCGATGGATGTGGCAGATTTCCAGGAAATTAGTGGGATCAATGATCGTTTCCAGTTGTCCGCTGCCTACGAAATTTTGCAAGACCGCATCAAAGAAAAGTGGATGAAAGCCGGGGTGATGATCCACCAGCCCGATACGGTAACGATTGACGATACTGTACACCTCGAACCAGATACCATTATCGAACCCCAAACCCATCTCCGGGGGAATACTGTGATCAAGACCGGTTGTCGTCTCGGGCCAGGCAGCTTAATTGAAAATAGCACCGTTGGAGCCCACACAAAGATTCTCTACAGCGTGGTGAGTGATAGCCAAGTGGGGGAAAATGCCCAAATCGGCCCCTACGCCCACATCCGTGGCCAGGCAATGGTTGGGGATCAATGTCGGGTGGGTAATTTTGTGGAAATTAAAAAATCGACCATCGGCAACAAGACTAACATGGCCCACCTCTCCTATATCGGTGATGCCACCCTCGGCGAAAAGGTGAACATTGGCGCAGGCACGATCACCGCGAACTATGATGGCGTAAATAAGCACCAAACTGTCATTGGCGATCGCAGTAAAACCGGAGCCAATAGTGTTTTAGTTGCGCCCATCACCATTGGTGAGGATGTGACCATTGCGGCAGGTTCGACCATCACCAAGGATGTGGACAATGATTGCCTAGTTGTCGCCCGGGCCCGCCAGAAGGAAATTAAAGGCTGGCGCTTACAACCTTAAACGGGGAAACGCTTCATTTTGGCGATCATTTTTGATTACTCAACATTCGGTTTATTAGAAACTATTTTCACAAAGAGAATCAGTGATTTCAGAAAATTCGCGATCTGCAAGCTCCAAAAGCATCGTACTGAGCATTTCACAAAACTTAATAGTTTGCTGGGGTGTTGTATTGTTTGCATGAACAATCATAAAACCATGGCTAAATGCGTGACGTAAACCTGTTGCGACACAGAGGCAAAAGTCATGTTTTTTATCAATAAAATCTTGAAGTTTTGCTCTTAGCTTTGGAGACTCTAATTGTTCACTAAGAAAAATCAAAATCTTGGGTGTTTCTCTTAGTTTTGATGCTAAAACTGGTTGAGCTTCTTCAAAACGATTATTGAATTTCTGATTTTCTGTTTTGGTGGCTTTATGTAGTTGTTCAAGGGCAGTATATGCCAAAAAAACCTTGAAAGTAGCACTATATCCATTAACTGTTAATTCTTGACGAAAATCTTCTACATCAAGACCTTTAAAACCACTTGCTAGACGATACCTAGCCGCGAATCTATTTATTTCTGACAAGTTGATATAATCAGGAATATTTTTATTATTAATCTTATTCCACTCGCAGAACTGTTTCCATTGACTTGGGAAAGGCATACAAGCTCTCTATTTTTTTCATGCGTTGAACTACGGAGAAAATATCCGTTGATAGGCGCTCTCTAAATTACCAACACAACTTAATAATTGATTGAGAAGGACTCTATTTCCTTGGTAAACTTCTAGACGGATGACATTGGGTTCTGAAGGTCGAATGGTTACAGTATATCTATAATTTCCATTGCGAAAAATGTATTGCATTCTGCTTGTAGTACCGATGACCTCTGACGTCTCTAAAAACAAAGAATCTCCTGTTCTCCTATTACGGCCTTTATACATATAGCCAAAGCCTTCGCTTTGAGCACGTGCAATAGATATTTCCCATTCCCCATTTCTAAAAACACCACCTCTATTGGGAAATTCACAGTTCGAAGACAGACTATATCCATTATCGAAAAAGCGACAACTGCTTGCTTGGGCAGGCAGGCCTAGCACAGGAATAGTTGAAAAAGCAAAAAGAACTGCGCACAAAGTTTTTTTGAGCATGAGTAAGCTTCTCAATCGGTAGTCCTAAAGAGATAAGGATGCATTGTAGTGATGGATGAAAAACCAGATCGCTCCGACATGATTCTCTTGCTTTTTAGAGAAGGATAATGTCTTCCGCACCAATCGTGAAATTCGTTGACGC
>JAYKIK010000084.1:0-29469 GCA_035284725.1 Synechococcus sp. | reverse complement strand
CCAACCCCCCGAACAAATATTTGGGCCTGATGCGTTCCTTGGGGAGATTGGTGTTTAACGTAGGGGATAACGAGGGGGATCTAGGCTGAAACATCAAGGGAAAAATCTACGGCATCAATAGGCTTCAACACCGTCTCAGGTGGGGAGAACAATACCTTTACGTCATCCCCCAGTGTAGTAGTTTCCCTAGCCAGAACTGCTGATTTAGTGATGTTTATTCATCTCGGGCGTGGGCAATGCGCCAACTGAGGAAAATCACGGGAATTAAGCCCACGGCTAAAATAGCCAACGCTGGAACGGAGGCTTCCACCAAGCGCTCATCGGAGGCATATTGATAAACCTTAATTGCCAGGGTATCGAAATTAAAGGGGCGAATCACGAGGGTGGCGGGTAGTTCCTTCATTACATCCACAAAAACCAGCATCGCCGCCGTTAAGAGCCCACTCCACATCAAAGGGGTGTGGACTTGGATCAGGGTCCGCAAAGGAGAATTCCCCAAACTGCGGGAAGCATCGTCGAGGGTCGGCTTAATTTTGCCCAGACTGGTTTCCACAGCCCCAAAGGAAACAGCTAAAAAACGGACTAAATAGGCAAATACCAGGGCCGTAATGGTGCCGCTGAGGAGTAACCCGGTGGAGAGGTTAAATTGATTCTGAAAAAAATTGGCGATCGCATTATCAAATTTGCCAATGGGAATTAAGATCCCCACCGCAATCACCGAACCAGGAATCGCATAGCCCAAAGAGGCAACCCGCACCCCCAACCGCATCCAAAAGCCATTGTTCAGCCGCTGCCCATAGGCCAAAACCAAGGCGATCGCCACCCCCAAAATTGCCGTAATACTGGCTAAGACAAAACTATGTTGGGCAAATTCCCCAAATTGTTCCCGAAACTGGGCTTGGGGACGGTTAAAGGCCATTTCTAAAAGGGTACCCACCGGAACAACAAAGCCCAACAGCACCGGCACCGCACAAACCACCGTTGCCCCCACCGACCGCCCCCCCCGCAGGTCATAGGCCTGGGGTTTTTCGTAGTTATTGCTCGTTTGATAATATTGCGCCTGGTGTCGTGACCATTTTTCGAGGGCCAAGAGCCCCCCCACAAACACCATTAACATTGCCGCTAACTGAGCCGCCGCCTGGGGTGCCCCTAAACCAAACCAAGTGCGGTAAATGCCCGTTGTGAAGGTTTCTACCCCAAAATATTGCACTGTCCCAAAATCGTTGAGGGTTTCCATCAAAGCCAGGGCTAATCCCGCTGTAATTGCCGGTCGAGCCAAGGGCAAGGCGATCGCCCAAAAACTTTTCCAAGGGCCACAACCGAGGGCACGACTCGCCTCTAGGGTGGTTACCGACTGTTCTAAAAAAGCGACCCGTGCTAAGAGGTAAACGTAGGGATACAGCACAAGGATCAGCATGACAATCGCACCCCCTAGGGAACGCACCTCTGGAAACCAATAGTCTTGGGCTGACTGCCAACCAAACCAAGCCCGCAACAGCCGTTGCACCCAACCGTAGTAATCCAAAATCGCGGTGTAGATATAGGCCAATAAATAAGCCGGTGCCGCTAAAGGCAACAGTAAAACCACTTCCCAGAAACGTTGTCCCCAAAAACGACACATGGTTACCAACCAGGCCGTCGCCACTCCCAAAACCGTAACCCCAATGCCAACGCCGAGCATGAGCCAGAGGGAATTTAAAACATAGCGTCCCAGGACTGTCTCAGCCAGGTGCTGCCAAATTTCTCCCGAATCCGTCAGAATACTGCTAAAAACCGAAAGAATAGGTAGAGCAATCAGAGCGGCGATCGCCAATGCTGTGGGAGTCCAAAAATTGAGCTGTAAACGTTTCAAGGAATTTCACAATATATGGATGTACCGAAATTCCATTGTGGGACGAAGGGCAAGACTAATGCAACTTATTTGCACCAAGTCCGGGGATGCAAGAGGATACAATAAGCCACAGTAGTCAATATTTCCCATGCCCAGAGCATTTCCAAAACCCCATGATGAACCAACCACAATTTCTCACCTCCGATGAATCCCTTGATGTGGATGCAGCCCTGTTAAGTAGCCCGGAAAAATTCCTCACCCGCTTGACGATCTCCTCCCAACGTTTGTTGAAAATAATTGCCCAGGATGAAGGCTGTAGTATCGAAAGTCTCAGCCACCAGCAGATTATCCAGTGGTTTGAAAAGGACGCTAAAGTGCGCCAGGAACAGGGCCCAGAAGCCGCAGTTCTGAAGTGGTAAATGGAGCCTACACCTGAAAAAAATTAGACTGGGCCAGTGCCAGAATATCAATATCAGAGCATGGTCTAGTCTCAAAGCACCATCAAAGGATCCCGAGTGAGACGAATTTGAGCGAGGGTGACGATCATCGGAATAATCCGGCCATAGTTTGTGGCGATCGCCCGCCAACCGAGGTCCACCAAAAACCAACCCCATAGGGCCGGCACTATGGCACCCAGAACACTGCGGGTGAAGCCATATCGCACCGCTGTTTGGGTCAAAATCAAGGAACCCATGCGAGTGGTCGCTGTTTTCATAGCCTGGCGGGTGGCAAAGTGGAAGGCGAATTGTTGGGCAATCTGTTTCAGCAAAAAAGATTTCAGCACACCGCTGATCACCAAGGTACTGCCCCCTTTCAAGAGGAGTTTTAAGGGATTGTGCTGCAGTTGGAGCGGTAGAGGTTCAGGTAGATGGGTCTGGGTAAGCGATCGCCTGACTTTATCGATTAAAAGACGTTGTTCTTTTTGGGGGAGTTTGTCCCAAGCTCGACTGGTCAACGCGAGGAAAATTTCCGCTTCAATCTCGGTGGTTGCTAAATCTGTAGCACAGGGAATTTTGAGAAATTCACCCACCTGGAACAACACCTGGCGATAGGTTAGCTCTGCGGTTTGTCCCCGGAGTATCGTCACCCCATCGGCGGCCAAAAAACGAAAGCGGGCTTCAATGCTCTGGATTTGGCGATCGCGTTTCTGGCTACGGATCAGACTGGGTTGGGGTGTGTACCAATAATCGAGGGGATTAAATTTACGAGTAAACAGTAACTGGGTAAGATGGTGTAGTTCTTCGTCCGTTGCTAATTCAAGGGCTGTCCGTAGTTCATCCACAAGCATAGAATCTCCGCTAGCGCCGCTGTCCATTGTAATCTAGCTTTTCCACAGGAAACTTCCCTAGAATGGGAGCGCACCAACCAAGGGAACAGAGCGGGAACGAATGTTAGATGTGGCAATTATCGGGGCAGGTTTAGCGGGAATTTATTGTGGTCGAGAACTCCAAGGGGCAGAGTTCCAGGTAGCACTTTTTGATAAGTCTCGGGGCATTGGCGGACGGTTGGCGACTCGACGGGTAAAAGAACAGCGGCTAGATCATGGTTTACCCTACTGGGAAGTTTTAGGGGAACATACGGCAGCTTTAACGGAACTCCTTATCGCAGAAGAGATTCTACAACCCTGGACCGTGGCAACAACGGCAAGCCCTAACCCCGCAGATTGGGCAACCCTTTCTCCGAAAGAACATTGGATGGCACCCATGGGGATGACGGCGATCGCTAAATATTTAGCCCAGGATCTCATCGTTTATCGGGGGCAACGACTGATCACACTCCAAGAAATGGCTGATCACTGGCAATTGGTCTTTGATCAGGGGGAACCCGTTCACGCAAAACAGGTGGTTTTAGCCCTTCCCCTGCCCCAGGTGATCACACTCACTAATTCTTTTATTACCGTGCGCGATCGCCTTTGGGATCTTTCCTATGATCCAGCCCTTTCGTTGATGGTCGGTTATGAAACTTTGAAACTCGATTTTCCTTGGCAAGCTCTCCGCCTCAGCCAACATCCCACCTGGCACACCATTAGCCGCGAAGGAGAAAAGCGATCGCCCACCAATCCAACCCTCCTTCTCCAAACCACTGGCATCTTTACCCAACGGTATTTGGATGCTCCCGATCTCACCTCTGTTGCCCAAGAACTACTCCAGGAACTCCAGACTTGTTTCTCCCTAACCGATCCTCTTTGGTGGCAAATACACCGTTGGCGTTACGCTGTTCCTAACATCCATTACGGCCAGAGCTACTATCAATTTTCAACAAAGCTTCCCCTAATTGCCTGTGGAGATTGGTGCTTAGGGAGTGGTATTGAAGGGGCGATCGCCTCTGGTATTGCGGTGGGTCATTACCTCAGTCACAGTGGAGTGTTCTAGGCAGATTCAATTACCGAGACGGTTGGTTGTTCCAAATCCTGGGCCAATTCCTGCTGTTGTTTACTGATGCTGACAAACTTTTCGATGAGGGTATCGATATTGTGTAGAGAGCTAATACCCTGTTCCAAAATATCAGTGAGGGGAACTAACTGGTCTTGGTAAACTTGGAGTTTTCCTTGGATTTGCGCTCGCTCTAGCTGTTTCGTTTGGTATTCACTGCGTTTCTTTTCTAGGTCTGCCTCCTGTTGGGCGAGCTCCCGTTCTTGGGGCAAGAGCAGACTTTCAAGCTGTTGAATGGTGCGTGCCATCGCTTCGATTTCTGCTTCTAGCTGCTGCTTTTGGGTTTCATCTTCCCCTTGATAGTCTTCTAGGTAGGCGATCGCCGGACTCAGGTCGATAGTTTGAGCCGGTTCGACTTCGACGATTCCCTGACGCCGTTTTAAAATGCGCAAATGTTGTTGGAGTACGCCCTGTCTTTCCTGGAGGGTGCGGCGTTGTCCCACCAGGGTTTGGTTTAACATGCCCAACTTTTCCTGTTCATCCTTGAGTTCTTCCTCAAGTTCTTGCAAAGCAAGGACATTATCCGGGTTTGCGGCGGCAATGGCTTCTTTTAATTCGCCAACGGTCTCGTGTTGGAGGGTGAGTTCTTCCTCCTGGTCATTCACAAAGCGCACTAATTTGTCTAAATCTACCCGTAATTTTTCGACGACGGTTTCTAATTCGCCGAGGGGCATCGTCTCAATGGCCCCCAGATCAACGCCGTAATGGTTAATTCCACCGGCACCGACAGCCAGGTTGTTTAGGAGATCCTGCATATCTTCCTGGCGCTGACGTGAGGTTTCGATGTGGTTTAGGTAGCTTTGTTTAGATTGAAATAATTGTCGTTGGACTTGGAGTTGGGTTTTGGCATTATCTAGGGCTTGCCGCTTTTCTTTTAGATTGCTGCTTTCGGTTTCGACTTGGGTGGCGATCGCCCCGAGTTGCTTGTCTAAATCTTGAAGCTGCTGTTCGTACTGGTCCAGGCTTTGGAAAATGCCAATCTGATAGGTGAGGGCTTGGATGAGGTCATTAAGTTTTGTCCGTAGTGCTTCGGTGGCCTCTAAATCACCCTGGGTTTGGCTGAGGAGGTAGCGGAGTTTTGAGGCGATCGCCGGATCAATTCCCTGACCTGTGGCTTCGGCAGTGGCGAGTCGTTGTTGTTCCCCCCGGAGATGTTGCCAAGCCCCTTCTAATTCAGCTTGTTTACGGGCAAATTCGGCTTTAATTTCGTCCGCTTCGGCTTTCAGTTTTTCAAAAGCCAGCTTTTCTTCCTGGAGTTTCTGGAGTTCTCCTTCTGTTTCTTCAATTTGTTCTAGGCGGGCGTTCATTTCTTCCTGGCGACGGTTGAGTTCATCGGCCTGGTAGGTTAAAGATTGACGCCATTGTTCAATTTCTTCTTCCTGGGACTTGGACTTTTCCATGAGGCGGGAAAAGTTTTGGAGCACCGTTAAAATTCGGCTTGTCGCGACCTCGGGGGCCCCTTGAATCGCCCGGTTATTCCCTAGGTTGACAATAACGAGGGCACCATCATTGAAAGTATTCAGTTCCTCAGCGGCGACTAATTCTTCCCCAGGTACCGGACTCCAGCTACGATCATTCCGTTCACAGGCGAGCAACTTAATCTCCGTTTTGCCCCCCATAAATCCTTTCGTTTTTTTGACCTCTGCAAGGTATAGCACGTGAATGAACTCCCCCTGAAACTGTTAGTGCCCGATTTTGAGTACCTGTGAGCTACTTTATGAATTCAGAATGTAAACATCTTAGTTTGGATTGCAGGCGATCGCCTTTGGTTGGAACTGACCGGAGGACTGTCATCACCAAATTTTGGGGTTGCCCATAATCAAACAAGTTGCCTACGGCTGACTCTAACTCACTGTAAACGATTTTAAAAGATCATTGTACTGGCTTGATCTTCTCACCTAAGAGTGTAATTTTTCGTGATTTTCTGACATGGATCCAGGAAAGTTGCCATAACCTAGGGAGGTGATCGCCGACGTTTCCCAGAGCATTTTGGCAATTTACAGCGACTCGATAAATTTACGATATCCTGTCAAAGCAATGGCGACTAAACCATGACTGTGGCGATCGCCAATTCCCGCTTTTCTTGTTCTATTCTGACCACCAACCCCAGGAAGCCATGCAAGGGACCCTCACTGAAATTGATCTCCGCAGTATTTTGCAACTTATCGAGTTAGGGCAGCGCACGGGACAACTCCTCATCGAAGCCCGGGTTTCTATGGTGGCAGATGACCTGAGTTGGCCAGCGATCAAAATTCCCAATTCCCAGAAATCCAGCTTATCCAACTGGTTTGTTTTTTTTGTCAATGGACAAATTCTCTATGCCACCGATGAATCTGTTCACAACCTACGTCGCCTCGGCGATTACCTGACCCACTACCACCTCGACCACAAACTAGATGAGCTTCACCAATCCGCAGCAATTATCAACACTACGATTCCTGAATATGCGGCCATCTGGTTTCTCCTAGAAGAACAGGCAATCACCGTTAAACAAGCCCGTCAAATCCTCGAAGCCATGGTTCAGGAAACCCTCTTTGACCTATTGAGTCTCCACCATGGCTATTTCACCTTCCAACTCAGCACCCCCTTTTCCCCCCAATTGGCCACCTATGCTGTCACTCCTTTCCTGTTTGACACCATTAAAAAAATTCAAAAATGGAAGCAATTCCACCCCCATATCCAATTTCCCCAACAACGTCTCCTCCTAACCCAGCCTGAACGATTGGCCGCCGCTCTTCCCGCCATGGCTTACCAAAAACTAGCCCAGTGGACCATAGGAAAAACAAGCCTCCGACAACTGGCCCGCTACCTAAACCGTGACCTTGTTGCCTTGACCAAAGCCCTATTTCCTTACATTCAAAAAGGCTGGCTTCAAGTGCTAGATCCCCTGCCAGTCCGGGGTACGAATCTTTTACCATCCGACAATACCCAACAGAAAATTCGTATTCTGTGCATTGATGAT
This sequence comes from Synechococcus sp., assembly GCA_035284725.1. Taxonomy (GTDB): domain Bacteria; phylum Cyanobacteriota; class Cyanobacteriia; order Cyanobacteriales; family MRBY01; genus MRBY01. Next base: position 22,244 of record JAYKIK010000084.1, on the reverse strand, counting down.
GACATCACCATTGGTAAGACAGTGGAGCAGATGTTAGATATCCAGGGTTATGAAGTCCACCTCGTCCACCAGCCTCTCCAAGCCATTCCCGCAGCTTTTGAAGTCAATCCTGATCTCATCCTATGTGACGTTGCGATGCCTGACCTAGACGGCAATGAAATTTGCATGATGCTGCGCCATGGTAAGCAGTTTCAAGAGGTCCCGATTATTATGCTGGCTGGTAAAGAAAGTTTCCTCGACCGGATTCGTGCTAGTTTTGCTGGTGCCACAGACTACCTCACTAAGCCCTTTGGACAACAGGAACTCCTTGCTCTGTTAGAGAAATATTTACCCCTCTCGTGAATCTTGCAGGACTGGCGTAGCCGACCTCTAGGATGTAGAGCAGCATCAGCTAAATCAGTGAAATCGTGTAGCCTCTTGGGTTCAGAGAAGTTGCCCCTTTGGTAACAGGTTTGAGCAACGGAAAACATTAACCCACTGCACAATCGTCTGAAAGTCTGAGAGAATAACCTGTGAATATTTCCCCTCCCTGATAAATTTTAAGTCCGCTGATGTTGAGACTTATTCTTTAGATGGCTGTTGGTGCTACGGTAATGATGGCACCAGTGACTCTGTTTCTAGGACGTTTGCAATGAGTAAAATTTTGGTTGTTGAGGATAGTATCTCCCAAAGGGAAATGATCTCAGAACTGTTAAAAGGTAACGGCCTAACGGTGGATGTGGCTGGTGATGGTGTCGAGGCCTTAGAAACCCTGAGCCAAATAGCCAAAAGCAATCCGGGAGATCTTCCTGATCTAATTGTTCTAGATATTGTCATGCCTCGCATGAATGGCTATGAGTTATGCCGTCGCCTCAAGTCCGACCCAAAAACTCAAAATATCCCTATTGTGATGTGTTCCTCTAAGGGGGAAGAATTCGACCGCTATTGGGGTAGGAAACAGGGGGCTGATGCCTATATTGCGAAACCTTTCCAGCCGGCGGAACTACTGGGTACGATTAAACAACAGCTTCGGAATAGTAAGTAATTCAGTGCCGTGGTTGGATACTTCCAATAACTCCGACTGGTTCTCAGAAGCTATTGTTTGTTTTTTATAGGCCATGTCCATGACCGATGACCATTCCTTTGAGCAAGATCCGAATGTCCTAGAGGCCAATCTCCAGGAACTAGAAAGTCCGGAGGGGGAGCTACACCTAAAATTTCGCTTACCTTCGGGGATGGGCTTTGTGCTGCCGGCGGCGGGCATTCGGGAGGTCATGCAGCAGTCCCCTGACCGGATTACGCCGATTCCCAATGTTTCCCCCCTAGTGCTCGGTACGATTAATCTCCGGGGCCAGGTGATCTGGGTCGCTGATCTGGGGCAGTTTTTGGGAGATGGTGCACCACTGCGGACAGACCGGGCAGAGATTCCGGTCATTGCCGTGGAAGATCAGGATATGTTGTTAGGCTTGGCGATCGACCACATAGAGGGGATGCAATGGTTAGCCCAGGAGGAGTTGCAAATCCAGTTGAATGATTTGTCAGATGTGATTGCACCCTTTGTCCGGGGGGCCTGGCCCGATCGGGAAGATGAAACAACGCGCTGGCACTTACTAGATCATGTGGCAATTTTACGGTCGGCCCGTTGGGGGACTTAGGGGTGTTAATACTTACTGCAGTGATGCTGTGTTCTGGGAAAAAGTGGATTACATTAGGAATGTGTCTTGCATCTGTCAGAAAGTTTGTGCAGCGCTCAATACGATAAGCCTAGAAATGTGCCAGTTTAGGAGGAAACCCGATGCCGCCCAGCACCACTGATTATTCTAAGGAGTATGCTGAGGCCCAGAAGGCCTACTATCAAAATGATTTGCCTGAGGCTGAGGCGATCGCCCACCGCTTATTGCAGGACTATCCGGACGATCCCCATCTGCTCCTGCTGAGTGGTCATATCTGTTTGGGGCTACAGGATTTCAGGCGCTCAGAAGCTTTTTACAACCGGGTTTTGGAGGTGACAGATCAGCACGATTATCACGACTATGCCCACCAGGGATTAGCCCAAGTCCGGGCCTACAGCGGTCAGGGGGAAAATGGCACAGTCTCCAATGGAATCTATGCCGGTAACCAGACTGTCACCCAACGGGATGAAGATTATCCTGCCATTGATAATGAGTTCGGGGATCTGAGGGCGGCCCTGGCCATGGATCTTGATGATGCGGACGATTTTCCCATTGTTGAAGACCTGGAGGACTGGCCTGTTGAGTCGGATCTAAATCATTCGGGGCCCCTGGCCAAAGAAGAAGAAGAAACGTTTTTGGTGCCCCACTCTACGGGCGATCGCCTTTCTGCCCCACAACCTAACTATGCTCAAGCCTCCCCTTTCTTTGGGGAAGATGCTGAAGAATTCATCGAATTTAACGAAGATGAGTTAGTTGAATTTAACAGTGCCGTCGGCCCAGAGGAAGAAGACACCCTCGCAAGTTTGGAGTCGCCGGCCCTGGCCTGGGATGATGTTCCTTTAACGGCTGGGGTAATGGCAGAACCAGATGCTGTTCCTGCAGATTTGGATGACGATATTAGTCTCGGAAGCCTCGGTGCTGACCTGTTTGACGAACCTGAAGAGGCTCCGCCTGCCCAAGAGGGGGGATTTCTCGAAGAATTTGGGATCCTCAATGACCAAGATTTAGAAAAATTTGGCGATTTACAGTCGGATATCCTCACTGATAACCAAGCTATGCCTGATACGGGCCTGTTTGAAGCCCCTTCGGACAATCTTAACCCGGAAGAATTTAATTTTGATGACTTTCCCGAGGCGTTGGGGATCAGTGCAGATGACAGTCTATTCGCCCTAGGCGACGATGGGCCTTCCGGTAACCTAGGTCTCGAATTTACAACGGCCACTGAAACTAAAAGTAGTGAGGCGATCGCCACCCCCAGCATCAAATACTTGGCTTGGTTTGAAAAGGCTCCTCTCCAGAAAAAACAACTTTGGACAGCCAGTGGGGCAGCAGCGGCATCGGCGATCGCCACTTTGATTGTGACGGTAGGTGTTTTCCAAACGACCCCAGCAGAGCAGCGAAATCAAGTGATTTGGCCCGTGGCAAAAACAGGTTTACTCACCACTCTTTTGGCAGGGGCTGCCAGCTTTGGTACAACTTTCCTTTTTGGTCAAATGGCCATGCGCCAACTCAAACGAAGCACTGATGATCTCCAGGCCCAGTTCGATGCGGTTTCCCAAGGCAACCTTAATGTAAAGGCCACTGTTTTTGCCGAGGACGAATTTGGTTCTTTGGCGACGGGTTTTAACAGAATGGCCCGGGTGATCCTGAACACGACCAGTGAAGCCCAACGCCGGGCCGAAGAGACGGAACAATCTAAAGAAGACCTCCAGCGCCAGGTAATTCGCCTCCTTGATGACGTGGAAGGGTCAGCCCGGGGTGACTTTACTGTCCAGGCCGAGGTGACCGCCGACGTTTTGGGGGCCGTTGCCGACGCCTTTAACCTAACCATTCAAAACCTGCGGGAAATTGTCCAACAGGTAAAACAGGCTGCCCGTCAAGTGAACAAGAATGCCGCCGATAGTGAATCCTTCGCCCGGGGGCTATCCAGTGATGCACTGCGTCAAGCAGAGGAATTAGCCGTAACCCTCAACTCTGTGCAGATGATGACTGACTCCATCCAGCGGGTTGCAGAAAATGCTCGGGAAGCGGAGGAAGTGGCCCGGACTGCCTCCAGTACAGCTCTCAAAGGGGGAGAGTCCGTAGAACACACAGTGGCAGGGATTCTGCAAATTCGGGAAACGGTGGCGGAAACAGCCCGTAAAGTAAAACGTCTAGCGGAATCCTCCCAGGAAATTTCAAAAATTGTCGCTGTGGTTTCTCAAATTGCGTCCCGGACGAACCTCTTGGCCTTAAACGCATCCATTGAGGCGGCCCGGGCTGGGGAATCGGGGAAAGGGTTTGCGATCGTTGCGGATGAAGTCCGTCAGTTGGCAGACCGTTCGGCAAAAGCCCTGAAGGAAATTGAACAGATCGTATTACAGATCCAAAGTGAAACAAGCTTGGTAATGACCGCCATGGAAGAAGGAACGCAGCAAGTTATTGACGGGACAAAACGGGCGGAACAGGCGAAACAATCCCTGGATGACATTATTCAGGTATCCAACCGCATTGATGCCCTGGTGCGGTCGATCACGGCGGACACGGTAGAACAACGGGAAAATTCCCGCGCGGTGGCCCAGGTAATGCAATCGGTGGAATTAACGGCCCAGGAAACCTCTCGAGAATCCCAACGGGTCGCCGGATCTCTCCAAAAATTGGTGGTCATTGCCCGGGATCTGTTGGCATCGGTGGAACGGTTCCGGGTGGAAGCGACGGACGAAGCATAATATGATTGCCCCAAGGCGATCGCCAATGATTTTTTGAACCTACCTTGTCCGAGACCATGACCAGCCAACCCAGATCCCAGAGTGCCCTCAGCAAATGGTTTGAGCGATTAATTGCCGCTACTTTTTTGGGAGGCCAGGTCATTGTCCATCTGTTTCGGGGCCGTCTCAATCGCCGCATGATCATCGAACAAATGGCGGCGGTGGGGCCTGATTCTTTGTTGATTGCCCTCATTACAGCGGGTTTTGTGGGGATGGTCTTCACGATCCAGGTGGCCCGGGAATTTATCTATTTCGGTGCGGGTACAGCGGTGGGCGGTGTCCTTGGTCTTTCCCTATCCCGGGAGTTGGCACCGGTACTAACGGCAGTGGTGCTGGCGGGACGAGTGGGGTCGGCCTTTGCCGCGGAGATTGGCACCATGCGGGTGACCGAACAGATTGACGCTCTGCACATCCTCCGCACAGATCCCATTGATTATTTGGTGGTGCCCCGTTTTCTCGCCTGCTGTTTAATGTTGCCTCTGTTGACGGTTTTATCTCTCCTCACAGGGATGGCCGGGGGACTCATTATTGCCATTAACCTCTACCAAATTCCCCAGTCTATTTTTATTAACTCCGCCCGTAACTTTTTGGAATATTGGGACATTATCAGTGCGATGATTAAATCCATGGTCTTTGGGGGGTTAATCGCGGTAATTGGTTGTAGTTGGGGTTTAACGACCACCGGAGGTGCGAAGGGTGTAGGCCAGTCCACAACCACGGCAGTAGTTACTTCTTTGCTGGCTATTTTTATTGCTAATTTTTTCCTCTCCTGGTTAATGTTCCAAGGTTTAGGTAGTGCGTTAGTCGGGTGAAGTTCCAACTTAGATATTTTGCGGTTGGCATTGTTTTTGCTCTATTACTGGGGTTGTATAGTTGCTTTTCTGCGGTTAATAAATCCACCCTTGTCGTGGCGATCGCCTCATCCCTGACGGATGTGATGGCCGAGGTGAGGACGGAGTTTCAAGCCCAATATCCAGATATCTCCATTCAATTCAATACTGCTGCTTCGGGAACATTACAACGGCAAATCGAACAACGGGCACCTATTGATATTTTTGCCAGTGCTGCCCTCGAACCAATTCAATCCCTAGTTCAAAAAGATTTCATTAGCCCCGAAAGCATCCGAATTTTTGCCCAAAATCAGCTTGTGCTCATTCAGACGAAGGACAGTAAACCTAGGCTAAAAACCTTGACAGATTTAGGGGTCAATGATGTCCAAAAAATTGCTATGGGTAATCCAAAAACTGTTCCTGCGGGGAAATACACTGCCAATCTTTTAGAAAAATATCCCCAGCTTTATCAACAATTACAAAAAGGCCAGAAAATAGTTTTTGCGGAGAATGTCCGTCAAGTTTTAACCTATGTTCAAAACCAAGCAGTTGTAGCAGGCTTTGTGTACCGCACGGACATTTTGCAGCAATCTGATCTAGAAATAATTGAGTCTTTTCCTGAGGCATTAACAGCACCCATTGTGTATGCGATCGCCCCGATTAAAGCTTCCCCATCGCCAACCCAAGCCCAACTTTTTATTGATTTTGTCCTAGGAGAACAGGGTCAGATTATTTTGCAGCGCTATGGTTTCCTCTCCCCTAAGGATTAACGCTCAATTTCTCCCAGGTTTGGGCAACCGTTAGGCGATACAAAAAACGGTTTTGGGGTTCCCCCCGCAGCTCTAAGTGATCCACCCCCGTGACCTGAAAAATGAGTAGGACAAAATTAGGCACGGGTTCCAAATTATTGACTTGGATGGGCTGGAAGTCGGCGGGATTTGCACTGCGGCGATCGCCTGGTTGGGGCCAGAGGAATTGCGCCCGGGCGGCATCGGAAAGGGACTGCCAGGTTTGGGTTCTCTCCGGGTAAAGCGGTGATGTCACGTCATCAGCAGTAATTGAAAGGATATGACCGCTCAGGCGAAATTGTTCCCTAGTTTTGGTGAAATACCAAGCAATTTCGGTATCGGGACAAGCTTGAAAATGACTCAATTTTTCGCTGCGTTGGTCGGTGATAATTTTGAGATCATTACTTTTTTCCCTAAACCCCCGAAAAACTACCGTGCGATTACTGGGCTTGCCCTCCGGAGTGACGGTGGCTAACTGGAAAAAACGATGGTGGGGTTGGCTTTTGTTGCGGTGTAAGGCACGGGCTAAGGGCGATCGCCATGGGGCAACCGTAAAACTGTCGGACATGGCTCTTTAAAATCTCAGACTAAACCTCAAAAAATCGATAGCACCTAGGATTCAGCTTCCAACTGACGTCGCTTCTGGGCCACTTGCCAACATTCCGAGACCAATTGGTGCCAGGGCATGAGTACCTGAACATCCACCCCAGCATTGCCATCGGTAGCCTGGAACAATGATTTTGTCGCCGTCACTTCCCCCTGGGCTTGACGAATACGTGCCATCAAATCCTCCTGCTCTGCCGCAGACATAAAACTGAGACGGTGTTTTTCCAGAGCCTTGAGGGACAGGTCAAACCAATAAAGAAAGTCATCGAGCAGGGGAGCGAGCACTGATTTTAAAAGTTGCTTTTCGTCTGCGGATTCCGAAAACGACATGGATTAAGTTTCTCCATAAAATTTTCTTCACATAGCTTAACGTTTTAAGGCGATCGCCGCCGGATAGAGTGCCCTTGGTTTAAATCCATGAATATTAAGCAACTTTAATAAATATCTCCCGGATTTCATCTCCCTGCTAAAAATAAGGGGAATTAGCCTTTGTTGGTTAGCTTCATGTCAACCTCGCCCATGGTGGAGTCCCGGTGAAATACGAAATCCGCTACAAACCCGCCTTTGCCTGCCTATTTGTCACCCTAGAACCCGGGGAGCGCTTAACTGCCGAGTCCGGAGCAATGGTCAGCATGGACGGCGGGATTACAATGAAAGCCGAATTTTCCGGAGGATTTGTCAATGCCCTCCTCCGCCGATTTTTTGGTGGTGAATCTCTCTTTGTCAATGTTTACCAAAACACCAGTAATCGACCCCAGACGGTGATTTTAACCCAGTCGATGGTAGGTGATATCCACCGCATTGACCTATCCGAGGGGCCAATCTGTTTCCAACCCGGTGCCTACATTGCCCATACCCCGGGCGCTAAAATGGGGGTCCACTGGGCCGGTTTTGCCAGTTGGTTTGCTGGGGAAGGTCTGTTTAAGTTGCAATTCACAGGTACAGGTCGCGTTTTCTATGGTTGCTATGGCGGCATCATGGAAAAACATATCAACGGTGAATTTATTGTCGACAACAGTCATCTTGTCGCCTACGATCCCGGCATCAGTATGAATATTCGCATGTCTGGCGGAGTGCTGGGTTCCCTCACCTCTGGGGAAGGCCTTGTCAACAAACTCAAAGGACGGGGCCGGATCTATCTCCAGTCCCGGAGTGTATCCGGTCTTGTGGGCTTTTTACGGCCAAAATGTCGTTAGGGAAGATCTATGGAAATTCAACTTTTACATCAGCCAGATAATGCGATCGCCCATGTGACCCTCGATGCCGGGGAGGAAATTATTGCCCAGGCCGGCGCGATGATTGCCATGAGCGGCAATATCAATGCCAGTACGACCCTCCGCAAAGGTAAAGGGGGCGGCATTATGGGGGGCCTCAAACGGATGCTCGCCGGCGAATCCCTCTTTTTAAGCGTATTCCGGGCGCCTTTACCCAATAGTGAAATTTGGTTAGCTCCTAATTTAATGGGGGATTTGCTCCTCTACCAAATGCAGGGAGATGAATTGATTGTCCAGGCCTCTTCTTATCTAGCTTCAGGGCCGAATGTTGATATTGATCTCGGGTGGCAAGGCTTTAAATCCTTCTTCTCCGGGGAATCCATTTTCTGGTTAAGCATCACTGGACAAGGGCCGCTGATTGTCACTTCCTTTGGGGCGATTTATGAAGTGGACGTAGACGGAGAATATATTGTCGATACCGGTCACATCGTTGCCTTTGAAAAGAGCCTGAGTTTTACCATCGGCAAAGCAAATCCCTCCTGGGTTGGCGCCTTCCTCGGCGGAGAAGGGCTTGTTTGTCGCTTCCGGGGCAAAGGTAAACTCTATTGCCAAACCCACAACCCTGGCGCTTTTGGTTCCCTGGTAGGTTCTCAGTTGCCCCCCCGTTAAGTTGTCCTTTAGAGCCAGTGCTAGAAAAGAGCGCTTAAAGATTTATGTCTCAGTTTAAGTTTCGCGTCGAAAATAACCCAGCCTATGGGTCCCTGATCGTGACTTTACCCCCGAACCAAACTCTCCTGGTGGAAGCGGGGGCGATGGCGGCGATGGACGCAAATATCGAAATGAAGTCCAAAATGCGGGGCGGTCTGATGAAAGGTATTGGTCGGATGCTCAGTGGAGAATCCCTATTTATTAGTGAATTTACCGCGAAAAATACCGCTGGGGAATTGTATATTTCACCGGGGGTGCCGGGGGATGTCTCCTACTACCACTTGGATGGTTCTAAGGGTTTGATGGTGCAGTCTTCGGGGTTTGTGGCCTCAAGTCCGTCAGTGGATTTGGATACGAAATTTCAAGGTCTGAAGGGCTTTTTTACGGGGGAATCGATTTTTTTCCTGCGGGCCTCCGGTCAAGGGGATTTTTGGTTTAGTTCCTATGGGGCCATCATTGAAATTCCTGTCGAAGGGGATTATGTGGTGGATACGGGCTACATCGTTGCCTTTGAGGATACGTTGCAATATAACGTGGAAATGATTGGTGGCTTATCCTTCCGGGGTTTGCGGACGGGTATTCTCGGTGGGGAAGGGCTAGTCTGTCGCTTTAGTGGTAAGGGTAAGCTCTGGGTACAATCTCGCAATTTGTTCCCCCTCATGAATTTCCTTTATCCTTTCCGACCGGTGAAGAGCGATTAGGGTCTGGTTTTTAGCGATGGTGGACTGCTTTTCTCCTTGGGGAAACCCTTCGGGGATCAGTCGCTCAGTAGCATATACCCCTGACGTAATCGTTGGGGTATCCTAAAGGCATTCTTGATGGATGCAGTGGGAGCAGTCATGGCCCAGAAAAATGATACATTGCCCCTAATGTTGGCTCTCATCGTTACCCTAGGGATTCTGGGGGGCGGCGGTTGGTGGTTTCTGAACCGTTCTGGTTTCCAGGGTTTGCTCCCCAATGGGACGGATGCGAATTCCCAGGATGGGGCGATCGCCCCGGTTGTTGAAGGGACAGCTAATCCCTTTAGTCCACCGGCGATGGTTGCTCCGGGCACTGTGGTGAAAATTTCTGGTTCCACCAGTATGGTCCAGATTAACACTGCCCTCAAAAATCGCTTTGAGTTGCAGTATCCCCAAACTCGGGTTGAAACAACGGCCAACGGCTCCAGTAAAGGAATTGCAGATCTCATGGCGGGCAGTATTGATCTTGCGGCGATTTCCCGTCCCCTCCAACCGGCAGAAATTCAACAGGGCCTGAAGGCGATCGCCATGACCACCGATGCCATTGCGATTGTCGTAGCAAAGGAAAATCCCTTTAGTACGGGTTTAACGAAAGAACAAGTTCAGGGCATTTTCCAAGGTAGTCTGACGGATTGGTCTGCCCTTACTGATAAAAACCAAGGCACAATTCGGGTGCTCAATCGTCCCCCAGTGAGTGGTACCTACCAGACCTTTCAAGAAACGGTGCTGAATGGGGCAAACTTTGGCAATGGCCCCAATTTCACGAACCTGCAACAGGATGCGACCACCCCTATTTTGCGGGCTCTGGGTCGAGATGGCATTAGCTACGCCACCTACCGTCAAATCGCTAATCAGCAAACCGTGAGAACCGTTGCCATCGATGGCGTGACCCCAGAATCAGACCTTTATCCCTTTACGCGCACCCTCTATTACGCCTATCGAGAACCGGCCTCGCCCCAGGTGGAAGCTTTCCTTGGGTTTGCGGGTTCTCCGGTGGGCACAGAACTGGTTCAAGCGGCCGAATAGGTTATGTTTCAAACCACCCGAAACCGCCTTGCCCTCTGGTATACGGCGATCACGGCGATCTTACTCCTGGTGTTTGCGACGGGGGTTTATTTTTATGTGCGTTATACCTTGATTGAACGCATTGACGACACCCTGAAGCACGTGGTGGAAGTGGTGGAGCGATCGCTGATCATTGAGCCTGCTGATCCCCTCGGCTATCACATCAACCTAGAAGCGAGTTTCCGGCAGCAGTCGGCCACGGTGGAAGATGACCGCATTGATTTAGAATTTTTTAGCCCCACAGGGGAATTGCTCTGGTCGACCTTTTCGGAACCCCTAACCTTGCCCTTCGAGTGGCATCCCCGGGGGGAAACGGTACGCCTGGGTAATGATTATCTCCTCCGGCAAATCACCGATCGCCTCGAGGTGGATCGTTATGTGTTGGGTTATCTGCGGGTGAGCCATCCTTGGTTTGAGGTGACCCGGCCGATCCGTAAGTTAGTCTTTGATTTGAGTCTGGGGATCACCATCATGATTACCTGTGGGGCGGTAATTGGTTGGCTTCTCTCGGGCATTGCCATTGAACCAGTTAAGGAATCCTACCAACAGCTACGGCAGTTTACGGCGGATGCTTCCCATGAGCTCCGTAATCCCATTGCAATGATCCAAACCAACGTGCAGATGGCGATCGCCTACCCAGAACCCGACCAACGCCAGCAAAATCTGAAGGTGATTGAACGACTGACGCAACGGTTGGGACGTTTGGTGAATGATCTGCTATTTCTCGCCCGTAGTGACAGTGGGGTACTTCAACTAGAATTTGAGCCTTTGCCTTTAGATGCCTTATTGCTGGAGGTGATCGAGGAGCAACGAGCGATTTGTCGCCAGGAAAAAATTGATTTACAACTAGATATCCAAGGGGATGCCGCCACCGAGGAATCTTACATGATCCTGGGGGATTGGGATCAGATGGCACGGCTGTTCACAAATCTCATCGGCAATGCAATCGCCTATGCTTTTCCGGGCGATTGGGACGAGCAACCGAAGCAAATCACTGTCACTATCACCCCCAAAGAAAAAACCGGACGGACAACGGGAGAAACCCTACAGGTGACAGTGCAAGACAACGGCATTGGGATCCCTACGGAAAACTTGCCGAATATTTTTGATCGTTTTTACCGTCTTGACCCGGCCCGCACGAGCCCTGGTGAGAACAGCACTGGTTCCGGCCTTGGCCTCGCCATCGCGGCGGCGATCGCCAAAAATCATAAAGGAAAAATCACCGTCGAAAGCAAAGACCAAGGGGCAACGTTTACCGTTTCCCTGCCGCGTACTACCTAAAGCCCAATAAAAAAGCCCCAACAGTTTTAACTTGCGGGACTTCATTATCAAAGAGAAAATTCGAAAGTTATTCTTCCCTAAGGGAGATGCCGTAAGGCAGAGGGAGTTTTACTCCCACTCGATAGTGCCAGGGGGTTTGGAGGTAATGTCATAAACCACCCGATTGACCCCTTTTACCTCATTCACGATGCGGTTAGAAATGGATTCCAAAAGCTCATAGGGGGGACGGGCCCAGTCGGCGGTCATCCCATCTTCACTGGTGATCATCCGTAGCACAACAGGGTGAGCATAGGTGCGCTTGTCACCCATCACGCCCACACTGCGGATCGGCAAAAGTACCGCAAAGGCTTGCCAGAAATCACTGTAAACCCCTTGTTTTTTAATTTCATCTCGCACGACCCAATCTGCATCCCGGAGGATATTTAACCGTTCAGCGGTCACTTCCCCAATAATCCGAATCGCAAGGCCAGGGCCAGGGAAGGGGTGACGGCGAATAATTTCATCGGGTAGGCCAATGCTGGCCGCCACTTTCCGCACCTCATCCTTAAAGAGCTTGCGGAGAGGTTCCACTAACTTAAAGCGCAGATCCTCAGGGAGACCCCCCACATTATGGTGACTCTTGATTTTTACAGCGACCCGTTCCCCAGTTTTAGGATCGACATTGGTATCTGCGGATTCGATGACATCGGGATACAGCGTACCCTGGGCAAGGTAATCGAAGGGGCCAAGGCGCTTGGATTCTTCCTCGAAAACCGCGATGAACTCATGGCCAATCAGGCGACGTTTTTCCTCGGGATCCGTGACGCCATCAAGTTTGCTGATAAAGCGATCGCGGGCGTTGATGTAGGCGACGGGAATGTGGAACTGCTCATCAAAAATTTCAACGAGGCGTTCCGGCTCCCCTTTTCGCATGAAGCCCTGGTCAATAAACATACAGGTGAGTTGATCACCGATAGCCCGGTGGAGCAAGAAAGCTAGGGTAGAAGAATCAACCCCCCCCGAAAGGGCGAGGAGAACCCGTTGGTCACCGACTCGGGCGCGAATTTCCCGAATGGCATCCTCGACGAAGGCTTCCGTGGTCCAGGTCGGTTCACACTTACAGATGTGGTAAACAAAATTCCGAATTAGCGCCATACCGTCCTGGGAATGGACAACTTCTGGGTGGAACTGTACTCCGTAAAGCTGACGGTTGTGGTGGGCGATCGCCGCACAGGGGGTGTTGTCCGTATGGGCTAAAATCTCAAACCCTTCGGGCAGGTGCACGCAGGAGTCTCCGTGGCTCATCCACATGGTGGAGCCTTCACCGACGTTGGTGAGGAGATCGGTCGGATCATCAATGAACAGAGAAGCTTTACCATATTCAGCATGTTTAGCCCGCTCAACGGTACCGCCCAGCTGTTTCACCATCAGCTGTATCCCGTAACAAACCCCCAGTACAGGAATGCCAAGATCCCAGATTTCCGGGTCACAGGCAGGGGCATATTCGTCATAGACGGAGCTGGGGCCACCGGAAAGAATAATGCCCCTGGGATTGAGTTGCCGCAATTGCTCGGCGCTAGTGCGATAGGAAATGACTTCTGAATAAACTTCAGTTTCGCGGATTCGTCTGGCGATGAGCTCGGAATATTGGGAGCCAAAGTCTAAGATGACGATGATTTGGCGTTGCAGACTGCTACTGGTGTCAGTCGCGTCAATCGGTTTTTGGAGTGGAGTCGTAGTCACGTTCAGCAAAAAATCCCTGGGTGGAAGTTAATGATCAAAGGAGCCACAGAGGCAAAGATGCTCCAAGGCGTAGTATTTCCCAGCAACGTATTCACAAGGGTTGCCGTGGAGAGTTGGGAAAATTGTGAATGCTGAAGGGAGATTAAAAACGGTATTTATAGGAAAAATAAATATTCCGAACAAAATAACACAGATTGATATTTTTTTAAAGTCTGATTTGAACCAGACAGAGGTTTATTTTCTTCTGTATCCTCGAAGGAGGTGTTATTTTTATTCTCCCACGGTGGCGGTTGCGATGAATTCTGTAGATTACCTACGCATTAGCTTGATCGATCGGTGTAATTTCCGCTGCCATTACTGTGTACCAGAGGAAGAAAACCTGCAGTATTTACTCACTTCCGAGCAACTCAGCGACCAGGAAATCTTGACCCTCATCGCACAGGTTTTTATTCCCTTGGGATTTTCTAAGTTTCGTCTAACGGGGGGAGAACCGCTCCTGCGGCCCAATCTGGTTTCCCTAGTGGAGGCGATCGCCGCTTTGCCGGGGGTCGAAGATTTGGCGATGACCACCAATGCTTATCTGTTAGCAGATTTGGCGGAGGACTTATACAAAGCGGGTTTAAGACGTCTCAACATCAGCCTCGATTCTCTGGATCCCAAAATTTTTGATCGCATCATTGGTAACCGTGGGAAAAGTCGTTGGCCCCAAACCTGGGCCGGTATCCAGGCAGCCCACCGGGTGGGGTTCGATCCGCTGAAGTTAAATGTGGTGGTGATCCCGGGGGTGAATGATCAAGAGGTATTAGATCTGGCGGCCCTCACAGGTGATCGCCATTGGCACGTGCGGTTTATTGAGTTTATGCCCATTGGTAATGACAAATTATTTAATGAACGGGCTTGGATTCCTTCGGAGGAACTGCGGCAACGGATCCGGGCGAAATGGGGCCTAGAAACAGCAGTGGTGAAAGGGAATGGCCCCGCCGATGTGTTTAAAATTCCTGGGGCGAAGGGTACCCTCGGTTTTATTTCCCAAATGTCAGAGTGCTTTTGCGATCGCTGTAATCGGATGCGGCTCTCGGCGGATGGTTGGTTGCGGCCTTGTTTGCTGAATGAATCCGCCCAAATTGATTTGAAAACGCCTCTCCGCACTGGAGTTGGCCGAGAAACTCTCCTGGCCCAGGTACAAACGCTTCTCCAGGAAAAACCAGAAATCAACTTCAAAATGCGCGATAAGGGCAGTGAAACAGGTCACTATGGCCGCACCATGTCCCAAATTGGCGGCTAAAGGGGTTGAATCCGGAATTTTAGAGCACCCTTCACAAATAGCAACGGAGTTTCCCCGGTAGTAGGCTTTTTTTCTACAATATTTGTAGCGAATGTTACTAAATAAAATCCAGTTTGTGCATCGGTTTAGAGCTATGCTCCAAGAACGCCTTTCTCCCTGTGAAACCCTCCTCTACCACTGGCTTCATTTTCACCAGTACCGGCCAGACACCCTAAATCTCGATTATTTTCGGGTATGGACAGCGGAATTTTTCCCAGAAGCGGTCACCGTGACAGAGGTTGATCGGGCTATTTGCCGCCTGAGGGAACTCCAGTTAATTGATCTCGATGAAATGGGTCGTTGGGCGATCTCCTCCGGAGAACAGCCCCAGATTAAATTTGCGCCTCTCCCCCGTAAATTGTGGACAGGATTTTGGAGACGAAACTTGGCGACCAATGGTTTCGCAATTATTTCTGCGGTTGTCCTGGCGGCTATAGCCTTAGCCCTTTGGACGAACGCAGCTAAGGATGTGGAAATCCCAGACCGAGACCCTACCGCTGAACAAATTCAACAATAGAAAAAACGAGATAACGTTACCGCTGGGCCGCTGGGGGATTGAGATATTTTGCGGTGATCGCCCCGCCAATCAGGCCAAATAAATGCCCTTCCCAGGAAACCCCTGGTGCTGTTGGCAATACACTCCATAGGACGCCGCCGTAAAAAAACATCACAAGTAACGAAATCGCGATGGAAGGGATATCCCGACGAAAATAACCCCGAAACAATAGGAAACCCAAGTAACCAAAGATGAGGATGCTCGCACCAATATGGACGGAATTAGGGGCGCCAATCAGCCATACTCCCGCTCCTCCCACGAGCATCGTAATGAGGGTCACGGTGAAAAACTCCCGAGTGCGGTTAAGCATCACCAGCCATCCCAACAGGGCAAAGGGCACTGAATTTGCCATCAAATGTTCAAACCCACCATGAAGGAAGGGGGCGAATAAAATACCTCGTAATCCGAGCAATTGTCGGGGCACGATGCCGAAAACGTCGAGTCCTCCCCGCCAGAGATTCTGAAAAATCAGTTGATCACTAATCTCTAGGCCCCAAAAACTGAGCAAAAATAGACCCAAGATAGACACTTGCTGCTTAAATTCTCGGGTAATGGTTTGGGCATCGGCATTACGGTGCTGGGTCATGGATCGAGCCTAAAAAATTAGTAGAGCACTTCTCTCACGGTAACAAGTTTCCAAAAAATCGGGGGCATCCTTTACGAAAAGCGAAACTGGTGCAGCCACGCCATAATTTGCTGGCTGGGTAGTTTGAGTCGGGCTTGCAGATCAGCGAAGTGACGATAATTCCCCCGTTGGCGTTCTTGGATAATGGCAAAGGCAAGGGTAGCGTTCACCCCAAAGGCCGTTAACTCTTCCAAGCTCGCACCATTGATATTAATCTGGGGCAGGGCCAGTTCTGGGGCATAGTAGGCGAAACTGAGAACTGGAGCTAGGGGTTGGAGGCGTTGGACGGAAATCCCTAGGGCAGCCGCCACATCGTCGAGGCTGTAAAATTGCACCCCTTGATCAGTGAGTTGAACCAGCGATCGCCCCTGGTGAATGGAAATCCCCGGCAGTCGGAGCCAGTCATCAATGGTGGCGCGGTTCACGTCGATTTTGATCCCCAGACTGGCGGCGAGGGTAACTTCTTCCAAGGATTGTAGCCGGTAATAGGGATCTTGCTGTAGGCGTTGCTGTAATTGTCTTTTCCGGAGAAAATTCATCGTCTTTTGCTGGCTCCCATCTTGTTTACTCTACAGGCGATCGCCCTTATTTTTTAGCATTGCCGAAAAGATCCCCTAGCCTTTACAATAGGCCGATAGATTTATTTTTATTCTTTATTCCGTAGACTTACAAGGGCATTGCTCGAATGTAAATCTGCACTATATTTTCTTCTATTTTCTTTGTTGGGATTCAGCTTACTGTTTTCCATTTACACCTTAAAAACCAAATCAAACTTTATATTAAAAAATTGCCCTAGCTAATCTAGGGTAGATTCTGCTATGAACTTTTATCAGCGTCGCCTGTCTATTTTCGTAGACGGGAATAATATGTTTTATGCACAACAAAAAAACAATTGGTTTTTTGATCCTCGCCGTGTTTTAGATTACTTTACCTGCGATCCCAACGTTCGTCTAATCAATGCTTTTTGGTATACCGGCCTCAAAGATTCCCAGGATCAGCGGGGCTTTCGAGATGCTCTGATCAGCCTAGGTTATACGGTGCGCACCAAAATTCTTAAGGAATATTATGATGATGTGTCAGGTCGCTATTCCCAGAAAGCCAATCTTGATATTGAAATCGTCGTTGATATGTTTAATACTGTCGATCAATATGACCAAGTGATTTTATTTAGTGGGGATGGTGACTTTGAACGGGCTGTGGAATTGCTGCGTTCCAAAAATACCCATATTACCGTGGTCTCTACGGAAGGAATGATTGCGAGAGAACTGAGAAACGCGACAGATTGCTATATTGATCTCAATGACTTACGGGAAGAAATTGAAAAGGTTGAACCCTAATCTTTTGCTATTTCCATAACATTTTGAAATCCCTGAAATTAATGGCTGATTATGGTTGTTTTCCCCTCTGGGATCTAGATGGGATAGGCAACATCAACCCTGACGAACTATCCCTTTCCCCATCTTTGAGAGCCGCTTTGGAAGCTTGGATGATCGTTTATGATGCAACCCTAAATTGGGCAGATCCTCGAGCTTCTGGTTTTTCCTCTCCTTTGGGAAAAATCTGGTTTGATGGGCGTGGTGTTTGGCTATGGTATCGTTTGCGGCGCGAACTGGGACGAAACTATCGGGTACTTTACTTCAGTGAATGTACCCAATGCCTCTGGGGATAACGCCAGGCGATCGCCAAATATTCTTTTGCTGAGTATCTAAATTTGAAAAATTTAGTTTATCCTAAGGGGATAGCTATTGGCTTTCTGAAGATCGGCCATAGCCAGCATTTTTTAGTCCACTCAAGATAAAGATTTTTTCTAGACCAATATTTTCACGCTAAGGGAGCGGGAAATGATGAACAATCAAGACGATCGCATTATTATTTTCGATACAACTTTACGGGATGGTGAACAATCTCCGGGGGCAACCCTAAATGGAGATGAGAAACTGGCGATCGCCCGTGCCCTTGCGCGCCTTGGTGTGGATGTTATCGAAGCCGGTTTCCCGCGGGCCAGTCGGGGCGATTTTGACGCTGTGCAACGGATTGCTGGGGAAGTGGGCACAGAAAATGGCCCAATCATCTGCGGTTTAGCCCGGGCCACCAAGGGGGACATCGAAGCCGCTGGCAATGCCCTGAAGCCCGCTGCCAAAAATCGCATCCATACCTTTATCGCCACCTCCGACATTCACCTTGAATACAAACTCCGCAAGACCCGTAAGGAAGTTCTCGAAATCGCGCCGGAGATGGTGGCCTACGCCAAAACCTTTACCAACGATGTGGAATTTTCCCCCGAAGATGCCGGCCGCTCTGACCCCGAATTCCTCTACCAAATCCTCGAAGCCGTCATCGATGCCGGGGCAACCACCGTTAACATTCCCGATACCGTCGGCTACACGACCCCCGCTGAATTCGGTGCATTGATCCGAGGCATTAAAGAAAACGTTCCCAATATCGATAAAGCGATCATTTCCGTCCATGGTCACAATGATCTCGGTTTAGCGGTGGCGAACTTCCTTGAAGCAGTGAAAAATGGGGCCCGCCAACTGGAATGTACGATCAACGGTATCGGTGAACGTGCTGGGAATGCAGCCCTCGAAGAACTGGTGATGGCTC
Source organism: Synechococcus sp. (assembly GCA_035284725.1). Taxonomy (GTDB): domain Bacteria; phylum Cyanobacteriota; class Cyanobacteriia; order Cyanobacteriales; family MRBY01; genus MRBY01. The sequence continues at coordinate 3,782 of JAYKIK010000084.1, read as the reverse complement.
TCCATGTGCGGCGGCAGTATTTCAATCCGTTCCTTGGTCGTCCGGCCGATTCTGAAGCGCCCCTCACTAACATCAACACCAAAGAGATCTATAAAACCTCCCGCTTGGTTTCTAACTTAACGGGTCTTTCGGTTCAAGCGAACAAAGCGATTGTCGGTCTCAATGCCTTTGCCCACGAGTCGGGGATCCACCAGGATGGCGTCCTCAAGAACAAACTCACCTATGAGATTATGGATGCCCAGTCCATCGGTTTAACAGACAACCAAATTATTTTGGGTAAACATTCTGGCCGCAACGCTTTCCGTACCCGCCTTGGGGAACTGGGGTTTGAACTCTCTGACAATGACCTTAATAAAGCTTTTCTGCGGTTCAAAGACCTCGCTGATAAGAAAAAAGAAATCAGTGATTGGGATTTAGAGGCCATTGTTAAGGATGAAACCCAGCAACCTCCAGAATTGTTCCGTTTGGAGCTGGTTCAAGTTTCCTGTGGTGACCATGCCCAACCCACAGCGACGATTACCATACGCACCCCTGAAGGTAAAGAATTAACCGATGCGGCAATCGGTACTGGCCCTGTGGACGCCATTTATAAGGCGATTAACCGTGTGGTGCAGGTACCCAATGAGTTGATTGAATATTCTGTGCAGTCGGTAACGGCGGGCATTGATGCCATCGGGGAAGTAACCATCCGCCTACGCCATGGGGGACGCATTTACTCCGGCCATGCGGCGAATACAGATATTGTGGTGGCTTCTGCCCGGGCCTATATTGGTGCTTTAAACCGTTTGTATGCGGCAATCCAGGAACCACAAACCACGGATAATCCGGCAAAAGCGTCTCTCTAATCCATGGAGCGTTGATGCTGAAAAATAAATAATTGAGAATCGGGGCCTCGATGGTAGGGGCCTCCTTTTTTTGGGGTAATTGTGTGGAAGGAACCAGGTTCTGAATCAACCGGGTCGGCGATCGCCTTTGGTGTTGCGGTTCCATTTACCTAGGCAAAAGGGGGTAACTCAAAAATTTCGGATCGCGCCCGTCCGTTGGTTTTGGCCCGGTACATGGCGACATCTGCGTCCCGTAAAATATCCGTCGGGTTGGCATAGTGATCTAGGCTGGGTAAAACCCCGATACTGACTGCCACGGGGAAAAATTCCCCTGCTACCTTGAAAGGCTTTTGCAGAACTGTATGGATCCGCTGGGCCACCTGGAAGGCGCTTTCGGTTGCTGAGACTTCCGTCAACAGAATGACAAACTCATCTCCCCCGAGGCGGGCTAGGGTATCAACCTCCCGTAGACAACGGTGAATACGCGCCGCAAAATCCTGGAGCAGTTGATCTCCCACTAAATGTCCCAGGCGATCATTGATGGCTTTGAAATGGTCTAGATCTAGAAAAAGAAGGGCATTATGGTGATCCGGGTGGCGATATTGCTGTTTGAGAACCTGTTCAAGGCGTTCTTCGAGGAGGGCTCGATTCGGCAGGTTAGTGAGGTGATCATAGAGGGCTTTTTGGACGAGGTGCTGTTCGACCTGTTTGTGATTGCCAATATCGACCATCTGGCGGATCACATGGAGGGGATTACCTTCTTCATCTTGAACGAGGGCCGCTTGGATGAGGACTTGGACAATGCGACCGTCCTGGGCGATGTAGCGTTTTTCCCGCTGAAATTCCTGGCGATCGCCTTTTTTTAGGGATTCATTTAGGAGTTGCTCTTCTCCTCGGTCATCGGGGTGGGTCAAGGCAAGACAGGTGGTTTGCAATAGGGTTGTCTGGTCATAGCCGATCATGTGGCACCAGGCCTGGTTGACCTTGAGATAACGGCCGTCTAGATCGGTGATTGCCATGCCAATGGGGGCGAGGGAAAAAATCTGTCGGAATTGTGCTTCGGTTTTTTGGAGATCGGCAGCGGCGGCCTTTTCGCGGCTAATATCTGTTTGGATGCCGATGAAGTGGGTTAAATAGCCATCCTGGTCACGCACAGGAAAAACATGGAGAGCATTCCAGAAGGGTTCGCCGTTTTTGCGGTAGTTACGGAGGGTGACACTACAATCTTGACCCTTGAGGATCGCCGCCCGTAGTTGCGTCAAGGGTTCCTGTTGGTGATCGCTACCCTGGAGAAAATTACAATTACGTCCCAGGATTTCCGCAGCACTGTAACCGGTAATGCTTTCAAAACCCTCGTTGACGTAGATGATGGGATTGTTGGCGGCCCGGGCATCGGTGATTACCACCCCCTGACGGATAGCATTGATCGAGCGGTGGAGGAGATTCATGGCTTCTCCCTGGTGGTACCGCTCAATACTACTGGACAATACATGGGCGATCGCCTGGAGAAAATAGACCTCATCCCCACTAAAAGAACGCTCTTCCGTACTATAAACAGCTAAGACTCCCCAGGGATTATCTGGCTGGCCCACAATGACACTTACGCCACTGATAATTTCGTAATTGTGGAGTAGGGTTTCCCCCCGGAACCTGGTTTCGAGGCGTAGATCTTGGATACTGATGGATTGTTTTTGGCTCAGGGTATAGCCCACATGGCTGTCGGGGATTGTACTGACGGTCACCGCCCCAATCAGATCACCGGGCCAACCATAACCCGCTTCCAAGGTACAAAGGGAAGCCTGGGGTTGCTTGCTATAAAAGGAACAATAGGGCACCTCTAGGGTACGGGCCACAAAAATCACCGCCTGGCGGAAAAGTTTAGCGAGGTCTGGGGTGTTGAGACTGATGCTCCCGAGTTTGGCGATCGCCGATTGTTGGCGGACCTGTTGGCGGAGTTGCTGTTCCGTGAGAAATTGTTCACTCTCATCCAGCACAAACATTAAAACTTGGTTCGGGCTAATAAATACGTACTCCACCCGGATATGGAGATTCAGGCGTATAAACTGAAGACGCTGGCTGCTGGATATTTGGTCACGAAAACAATGCTCAAGGTAGTAGTAGAGGGTTGGGGCAGCAGCAAAAATTTTCTGAGGGGATTGACCTAAAATTAGGGTTGGTTGTTGGAGGGCCTGGCTATTGAACCGGGCGGCGGCGGGGTTAAAGTCCAAAAGATGGATTGTCCCTTCTCCCTCCTGCCAACGGTAACAGGGAATCGGCAGTGAAAAATATTCTTGATACTGCTGGCTGTACTGATGATCGTATTGTTCCTTGAGTTGGTGGTACTGTTGGAGAGCTTCCCGGTATCGGCCACTGAGTTCTTCCTTTGCTGTTTCTAGGTTCTGGATCGCCTTGGTCTGTTCCTCTAAAAGGGCGATCGCCTCAAAGTAGGCATCCATAAACCAAGTCTTCATGCCCTTTGCTATTTGCGCTTGAACCTCTCGATCCGGCAACTCATCCACCATAAACTTTTTGGGTCAATTCCATGTTTGGGGCGTTTACTTAAAGCCTAACGGCGATTTGTCCCTGGGGATTTTTCAGCCAATCAGACGATATATCCATACTCAAAAAATTAGGTAGTCTCAAATTCTATGCCTCAGATCTCTCCCAGGCAGTGATTTTAGTCAATGGCTTCCCAGAAAAGCTGTTTGGCCCTTGATCATCTCTATCCTACCAAATTTCCCCAGCCCCCCTGAAGTCAAAGAATTGTAAATGAGTAACGACTTTCTTTTCTAAGAATTCTTCTCTCCTGACGATATTTTCCCATGATTAACTTTTAGAGGGTATTTATAAAGTAAAGATAAAGAGATGGGGTTCTGACTCCTGAAGTCGTTAAGGTTAGGCATAAGCATAGCGACAGGGAGAATCACACCAATGCCTCAAGCTTCCTATCCCAGTGAC
>JAYKIK010000083.1:0-15631 GCA_035284725.1 Synechococcus sp. | reverse complement strand
TTGGGTATTTTGCAGCACTTCCTGGAGGATTGCTTTGACGCCTTCGGTTTGGAGCTGAGCCATGGCTTTTTCGTCTAGGGTAATGGTATTACCGAAGAGAAGACGGGTTTCTTTGGTCACATCGGCTAGGCGGGTCAAACTAGGAGCAATGAGGGTAACAAGGGATTCTAACCAAGGGCGATCGCCTAAGTAATCGCCGTAATCTGCTTCTTGTAGATAGGGAATCAACAAATCGGTCAATTCTGGAACCGGCATGCTGTGAAGATACTGGGCATTGATCCAATCGAGTTTATCCCAGTCGAATTTTGCGCCAGCCTTGTTCACCCGCTCTAGGGAAAATTCTTTGGCAGCTTCCTCGAGGGTAAAAATTTCCTGGGTAGAATCCGTCGGTGTCCAGCCAAGCAGACTCATGTAATTGGCGATCGCCTGGGGCAAGAAACCCATCTTGCGGAAATCATCAATGGAAGTCACCCCGTCCCGCTTCGATAGTTTCCGGCCATCTTTATTCAAAATCAGAGGGGTATGGGCAAATTCGGGGACATTTGCACCAAGAGCTTCATAAAGCAAAATCTGTTTCGCTGTATTCGCAATGTGGTCTTCCCCCCGGATGACATGAGAAATCTGCATATCGATATCGTCCACAACCACTGCCAAGTTATACAACGGCTGCCCAAAAGATTCTTCACTTTCAGGAGTACGGGCAATCACCATGTCGCCCCCAAGATCACTCCCTTTCCAAGCCATATTGCCCCGGATCAGATCTTTCCAAAGGATTTGCTGATCATCGTCAATTTTGAAGCGAATCACGGGTTTACGGCCTTGGGCTTCAAATTCTGCCCGTTCAGCATCACTTAAATTCCGGTGGCGATTGTCATAGCGGGGGGCCTGATTGTTTGCTTTTTGTTGTTCCCGCATCGCTTCGAGTTCTTCGGAAGTGCAATAACAACGGTAAGCCAAGCCTTGGTCTAAGAGAGTTTGAATCGCAGCCTTATATTGATCGAGGCGTTGGGTTTGGAAAAAGGGCCCTTCATCCCAAGTAAGGCCTAGCCATTCCAGCCCTCTTTTAATGTTTTCGGTGTATTCGGGTTTAGAACGCTCTAGGTCAGTATCCTCAACCCGGAGGACAAAAGTGCCACCATGGTGACGGGCAAATAACCAATTGAAAACGGCAGTCCGGGCGGTGCCGATGTGTAGGTTTCCGGTAGGACTAGGGGCAATACGAACGCGAACTGTCACGGGGTTAATCCTTTCTGCTACGGTGTGTGCTGGCTATTTTCCCATTGTCCTCTAGGAATTTGAAGGGTCAAACAAAAACACCGTCTCCCGAAGAAACGATGTTTGCTAGGAAATTTGATTTTTTTACAAGTTTTACAAGATTTAAAAATTGAGACTGTCAGTGATTTTTAGCCTACAACTTCTAACTCATGCTCGGCGAAGTTATTGGTGTTAAGGCCGCCGGCACTACCACTGAATCCGTTGTAGTTCACTTTGTCGAAGCGGACAATTACGGGGTAGATAACACCACTCTTGTCAACGCTGGCAACGGTACCAACATCACCATACCAGTAGGATTCTTTGCGGAGGATTTTTACTTTGGAGCCACGTTCGATAGCCATAACTTGTGTTCCTTTAAAGTGATTACTAAAGCGTGTGAATAGACTTTAGATAACAGCCTACTATCGGATAGGGATTTTCAGGCGATCGCAGTGTTTAAGTTTTATTGCGAGGTTTGTCCCCAGAAGTGGCGAAAATAGCGCAAATTTCCGCCCCAAGGATGAGTTTCCTGTGCTTTAGAAAAACGGCACTACACACCAATACCCAATTGACCCGCCAAACTAGGACTGAGGGGAATCAGGGTAATGAGCATAAAGAACAGTACGACCAATCCCAAGAGTGCCCGGGTATCGTCAGGTTCCAACAATTCATTCAAACTGGGACGTTCCGCTTCCCGTTGCAGAAAGATAATAATCAACGCCCAGTAGAGGGGGATCGGATTGGCGGGGTTAAACAGAGCAACTAAGCCGAGGACAATTAGGGTGGCAATGGTTGTACGTCGTGCAGTTTTGCGACCATAGATTGCTTGGATGATCCGTCCGCCATCTAAACAACCAGCAGGTAAGAGATTGAGTGCTGTGATCACTAAACCCAACCACCCCAAAATAGTCAGGGGATGAATAGCGACGATGGTTTGTTGTAGAGTTTCCCCAAGAAAAATCCGAGCTAGGGTACCGACTAAAACGGAGCCTTGGAAAAATTGACTGGGAATTTGAAAAAGACTCTCAGGATTAGAAAGGGCGAGACCGGTCATTAATAGTACGAGAGAGCACAGTCCACCAGCAGCAGGCCCAGCAAAGGCAATGTCGAAGAGGGCAGTACGGTTGGGGAGGAGGGATTCAAAGCGGGTAATGGCCCCAAAGGAGGAAATTTGCCAGTTAGGGAGAAAGAAAGGAACACTGAGTTTGACATCGTATTTACGACTGGTGAACCGATGACCCAATTCATGGACGGTAAGGATCAGCCACATCCCCAGGCTGAGGGGGAGAACTTCGGTATAACGTTGCCAGTTTGTGGATAGGTCAAATCCTTTGAGCACACCGATCGCCTCTAGGGTAGTGGCGAGGGTAGCAATCAACAGCACAAAGGCCACATTTTTCTGGGCAAGGGTGGTGGTTTTGGGATCGTTACTGCTGGGTAAGACGACAATTACAGGTTTACCTTCGGGATCTTCCACAAGAAATAAACGGTATTTATCCCCAAGGCGATCACCTAATTTTTCCGTCAGTTTCTGGTGGGTTTCCGCAGGATCTCCCCGGAGATTTCCCTTGAAAATCGCGCCCTCTTGGTAGGGGATGGCTTCTGTAGAAAAAAAAGTATCAATCCCAAAAATGCCTTTGATCGTCTGGAGGTCTTCGCTATTGATCGGTTCAAAGTCCGGTTCAGACGCTGTCTCTGGGATTTCGGTTGATGCTGGACTCACGGTTTCTACCGTTCGGAGACGTTCGAGGGCCTGCTGACGAATCATTTCCGCCTGTCCTGCTTCCCGCCGCAGATTACCAAGGTAAATATACGCCCCCGCAGAAGCCACCAGGATAAACACGACTCCGATCAGGTTCAGGCTAATCCCCAGGAGGACGCAGCTGAGAAGGAGGATCCAAGGAGTCGTAATTGCTAGGGATTGTCCCCAAGCCAGTAAACCCAAGCGCCCTGCTTTTTGCGATCGCCGATAGCCCCAAAAAACCGTACCCAAAGCTGCCAGGATGAGCAGTACCAATGCCGAGGTTGCCGGGGAAAAATCCATAGTGAAGTTACGTTGATCGTCTGAAATTGCAAGTGTTTTCCTTATTTTAAAAGGATTTCCCCAGAAAAAAATTGCAGGCCCTTTCCGATCAAGAGCTACTTCCATGGGCAAAAAAGTCCAGTTGGGTTCCCTGATCTGCGGCGTCAAAACCTAAATGTTGCCTTGCCTTTGCACTGACGACACGGCCCCGGGGGGTGCGGTTTAAAAAACCAATTTGCAATAGGTAGGGTTCGTAAACTTCTTCGATGGTTTTACTATCCTCTCCGGTAGCAGCGGCGATCGCCTCTAGGCCCACTGGCCCACCCCCAAAATGGTTCAGCATCGTTTCTAAAATTAAACGGTCTGTCCAATCTAAACCCAGAGGGTCAACGTTGTACAAATCTAAAGCTGTGGCCGCCACCATCTGGGAAATTTCACTGTGGCCTTTTACCTGGGCGTAATCCCGAATGCGTCGCAGCAAACGATTGGCGATCCGTGGTGTGCCCCGGGCGCGGCGGGCAATTTCTAAAGCTCCCTCTGGGGTGATGGTCTGTCCTAAAATCTGGGCGCTCCGGTGGACAATGGCAACTAATTCATCCACTGCATAGAAGCGCAACCGTTGAATCAAACCAAAGCGATCGCGCAGGGGAGAAGTTAAGGCTCCCACCTTAGTCGTCGCCCCAATCAGCGTAAAAGGCTTGAGGGGAATACTCCGGGTGCGCGCACTGGTGCCTTTGCCAATGGTCACATCCAGGCGGTTATCTTCCATCGCCGGATAGAGCAATTCTTCGGCCATGCGGTTTAAACGGTGGATTTCATCAATAAATAAAATGTCTCCCGCTTCGAGGCTTACCAACAACCCACTGATATCCCGGGGCCGCTCCAGGGCTGGGGCAGCGGTGATCTTGCATTTCACGCCCATTTCCGCAGCCAAAATAAGGGACATAGTTGTCTTCCCTAAACCCGGTGGCCCATAGAGCAGCATATGATCCAGAGGTTCTTGGCGAGCTTTGGCGGCGGCGATCGCAATTTCCAGGACTTCCTTTAAATCTTTTTGACCGAGATAGTCTGCCAATCGTTGGGGACGAATTTTATCCTCATTGGCTGTTTGGTCTTGGTCCTCTGGTAGGGCTTGGCTCGTTGTTAAGGCATCCCTCCCTGGGGCAGGTTCACTCGCAGATTTACGGGGAGAGAAATGGCCTTGACCACGTTTAATCGCCATTTTTGTTGAGGGAAAGCAACTGCATATTCCATCGTAAACCGAATCTCCCGGGAAATCCTAGGATTTAGGGAGAAGGAACACCTTTCGGTAAAATAAAGACCAATCTTCTTGGGCTGGGTACCATTTAGCCTAACCATCATCACTGTTCGAGGACAAAACTATCCATGAAAGCCATGATTCTGGCAGCGGGTAAAGGAACCAGGGTGCGTCCGATTACCTACACAATTCCGAAACCCCTCATTCCGATCTTGCAGAAGCCTGTGATGGAATTTTTGCTCGATCTTCTTGCCTTACATGGCTTCGACCAGATCATGGTAAATGTGAGCCACCTGGCCCACGAAATTGAAGGATATTTCAAGGATGGCCAACGCTATGGGGTGCACCTGGCCTATTCCTTTGAAGGCAGTATCCAGGACGGAGAACTCAAGGGGGCAGCCCTCGGTTCAGCGGGAGGGTTACGGAAAATCCAAGATTTTAACCCTTTCTTTGACGATACCTTTGTGGTGCTCTGCGGAGATGCCCTCATTGACCTCGACCTCACGGCAGCAGTGAAATGGCATAAGGAGAAAGGGGCGATCGCCACAGTGATCACCAAATCTGTACCAAAAGAAGATGTATCAAGCTATGGGGTGGTCGTCACGGACGAAGCAGACCGCATCCTGAGTTTCCAGGAAAAGCCCAGCGTTGAAGAAGCCCTCAGCACCAAGATCAATACCGGGATCTATATTTTTGAGCCAGAAGTGATCGACTTCATTCCCCCCAACTGCGAATTTGACATTGGGGGTCAACTTTTTCCAAAGCTCGTCGCTGCCAATGCTCCGTTCTATGCCCTAGAAATGGATTTTGAATGGGTGGATATCGGTAAAGTACCCGACTACTGGCAGGCGATCCAGGATGTCCTGTTGGGGAAAGTAAAAAACGTCTCCATTCCTGGCATTGAAGTAAAACCAGGTGTTTACACTGGCTTAAACGTGGCCGTGAATTGGGACAAAGTGGATATTCAGGGGCCCGTTTACATTGGTGGCATGACCCGCATTGAGGATGGCGCAAAAATTGTTGGCCCCACGATGATTGGCCCGAGCTGTTGGATCTGTGCTGGTGCCACGGTGGAAAGTAGCGTGATTTTTGAATATTCCCGCTTGGGTTCAGGGGTTCGCCTCAAAGATAAACTTGTTTTCGGTCGTTATTGCGTCGATAAAACCGGCGCGACCATTGATCTACAAAAAACGGCCCTCGACTGGTGGATTACCGACGCCCGCCATGCCAATCCCCCCGCTGCCCCCGTCAAAAATCCCCATGGGGTTGATGCTTTAGAAATTGATGAACTCTTAAATGATCCAGCCCTAACCGAGGAACCTGTCTAGGCAAGATTGTTCATGCAGCGCCGGCAGTTTTGAGGAGTTTTACCACCCTATGACATTGATTAAACTCGGCAATTTTTAGGGCTGTGTCTCCCCGTTTATTTTGGGCGTTGATATCTAGGGTTGGACACCGCTCTAGAAGTAGCTGAACAACACCATGGTAATCCCGATGGGACGCCCACATCAGAGCTGTGGCTTGGTGCTGGTCGGTTGCATTCACATCGGCCCCAGCATTAAGGAGCAACTCAATCACCGCTGTATATCCCCGGTCGGCAGCTTCCATGAGAAGGGTTTTACCGTTGGGGAGACGCTCATCAACATTACTCCCCTGGGTGAGAAACAGTGCTAATAAAGTTAATTTTCCTTGGTTAAAGGCAATCAAGAGGGCATTTTCCCCTTCGTTGCGATAGTGAAGATCGGCACCATAATCGAGTAATAATTGGGCGATCGCCTGGTGACCTTGGTAGGCGGCAATGAGTAAGGGGGTGTCTCCTTGGGCGTTGGGTAGATTAACTAAAGCGCCATGCTGGAGGAGATAATCGACGACTTCCAAGTGTCCTTCGAGGGTCGCTAGGTGGAGGGCTGTATCCCCACTTTCATCGGCGCTATTAATGTCAATGTCGAGGCAGTGATTGAGTAGATATTGGACTAGGGCTAGACTTCCTGCCGCCCCGGCCAAGGGCAAGATCACGGGGGACTGGGGGATGGCCCCTGCTTGGATCAGACGTTTCACCAAGGGTAGATGGCCCTGTTCCACAGCAAAGATGAGGGCATTATCTTCTGCAAGATCGGTGAGGTTGACGTTTGCCCCGGCCTCCAACAACATTTCCACCAAATCTTCATAACCAGAAATCACCGCGTGCATCAGGGGCGTTTTTCCATCGGGGCCAGGCAAATTGACATTAACACCCCCTTTAAGCAATATCTCTAAACAGGCGATCGCCCGCTCCGCAACGGCCACCGTCATCGCTCCCAAACCCTGATAAGGATTAGCTTGGCCATCTAAAAGTCGCTGGACAATTACTGGGTGTTGCCCCTGGATCGCTAGGTTTAATGCAGTATCCCCATCGAAATCTTCGTGGTTTACCTCAGCCCCCGCCTGCAACAGAATTTCTACAATGGCGATCTCCCCCCGGTAAGCCGCCACCATCAAGGCCGTGCTTCCATCTTCATTGGTAGCATTCGGATTTGCCCCCGCTGCCAGCAGCACTTGTAAAACCGCCGTTTGTCCCGCCGCCGCCGCGACCATCAAAGCCGTCAGACCATGTTTTCCCCGCAGCTCTAAATCCGCCCCCTCCGTAAGGCAAATTTTCACTAGATCTAACGTCCCACAGCGACAGGCATACATCAATGGACTCGTGCGATCGCCATCGAGGACATTAACAGACACCCCTTGGGCGAATAATGCGGCTACCCGGTCAACGTTTTGGGCGCGAATCGCTTGGAATAACTGAGTCCGGTCCGCTGGGGTTGTCATCGCACAAAATTACAGTAAAGTCTAATTTCCATTGTAAGAGCTTCGTTCGCCGATCCCATGGTCGCCCGTCTCAGATTACTCCGGATTATTTTCATTTGTTTGGGGATCGGTTAACTTTTATAAAGATTTGGCACCACCCTGAACCAAGGAGAAAACACCCATGAGTTTTGAAATTCCAGAATCTGTAAAAGTCTGGTCCCAATTTGGTCACCCCATTATGATGTGGGTTTTGTTTGGGCTTTGTATCTATGCGATGTACCTCGGGATCCAGATCCGTCGCATCCGCAGTGCCGATAAGGAAGTCCGCAAGGAATTGGTGAAAAAGCAATTTAGCTTCCGGCATCACCAAGTGGGCGCAATCCTGCTCTCTCTCATGGTTTTAGGAACTATCGGCGGTATGGCGGTCACCTACATCAACAACGGTAAATTGTTTGTAGGGCCCCACCTCCTAGTTGGTTTAGGCATGACGGTTCTCATTGCCATTTCCGCTTCCCTGGTGCCCTTTATGCAACGGGGTAACGATTTAGCTCGGGTTACCCACATTGGTTTAAACACCCTGCTCGTGGCATTGTTCGGCTGGCAGGCCGTGAGTGGCATGGACATTGTGACGAAAATTATTGGCCGTCTGTAGGCAGCGTCCAGGCAAAATTCTCCGGGGGGACAGGGACACTGTCCTCTTTTTTTTGGGTTGTGGGGTCCAGGGTGGTTGAACGAATGACCGTACAGGCCCGGCCACTTTTTAGGGGTAGGGGGAGGCCAAAACAATCATGGAAGTCCTGTTGTACCTTGAGGGTCAAGCGGGGAGAAACCTGGGAGACGATGGTAGTCAAGAGGCGATCGCCTGTAGTCTTGAGTAAACCCTGGGGTAGCTTATAGATAAATTTGGGGAACTGCACCAAGACTTGGAGATGGAGCTCCCAACTCACCTGGGTAATGAGGGGAGGCATCGGGCGATCGCCAAAGATTTTACGCGCCTGGACATCTGTGGCGAGTACCTGTTCCCAAGGGAGGTGATCCAGGCACATCACTGCATCATAATCAATGGCATAGCCCTGGGGTTGACCTTCCGGGAGGGGGACATTGTACATCCGGTAGGCATTATCGACGGGCGGGTCGAAAACCACTGCCAGCTTCGGTTCCACTTCGTAGCCAAAATTGCCAAACTTCCCCACCGTGAGGATGTAGCCATTGTCTGTCAGGGGTTCCACTTGCATCGGTTGGGCGCAGCGGTGAAACCAACCCCCATGGCGATCGAGGTACTCCGCAACGGCCTCTAGGGGGGCATACATCTGCATGATTCCCCGGTAATGGGTCTCAAAATGCATTGGTGGAGTTTCAGCATTTTCTTCACCAAACGCCGTGATTGGACTAGACGGTTCCGCAGAGTTCATAGAAGCCACAGCACAAGAAACAAACTTGTTGTACTAAAATCATGCCCGCTTTTCTGTAAAGTTGCATCCCAAGGGCGAAGAATTCAGAATAATAATCGTAAATTCTCGGCAGCGTTGCCACCGATCAATGGAAGGTAAATCAATGAAAGTTTTAGTCGCAGGGGCCACAGGGGAAACGGGACGGCGCATTGTGGAAACCCTCGTCGCCCAAGATATTCCTGTCCGGGCTATGGTGCGTGATCTCAATAAAGGTAAAGAACTGTTACCGGCCGAAGCGGAATTAGTTGTGGCTGACCTCACAGATCCCAAATCTTTACCAGGGGCGATCGCTAATTGTGATTATGTGATTTCCGCCGCCGCCGCCCGCCCGAGCCTAAACATCGCCGGTTTTTTTCAGGTGGACTATGTGGGCACTAAATCCCTCATTGATGCCGCCGTTACCCAAGGGGTAAAGCAATTTGTCCTGGTCACCTCCCTCTGTGTATCTAAATTTTTCCATCCCCTTAATCTTTTTGGTCTGGTGCTTTTCTGGAAAAAACAAACGGAAGCCTACTTGATCGGCAGTCCCCTCAATTACACAATCATCCGTCCCGGAGGTCTGACTACTGAAGCCCAAGCCCCCCTTGTCCTCGGCAAGGCGGATACGCTCTTTGAAGGACGGATTCCCCGGCAGCAGGTAGCAGAGCTCTGCGTCGCTGCCCTCGATCACCCCCAAGCCCAGCGCCAGATTATCGAAGCCGTGACGGATCCTGGGGTTGACAGCCAGACCATTCCTGATTTGATCGCTACCCTCGCAACAGCCCCATAACCGCTGTACTGTGGGAAAGTAAATTCTTGGGAAAATTGATCAATCCTAGGCAATCAAGGATAATCTAGGGGATTCCTCTGGTTCACCGTTCGTAGCAGGCAACTATTCCTCTAGGGACAAAGCATTTCCTAATGAGCATTCAAATCTCGGTTGTCAAACAATTATTTGAAGCCGTTCCCCATGGGCGATCGCAACTATACTTTAAATCTTCCCTGACGGCCCTCTCCCACGCGATGGAAGACCAAATCCTCGCTGGCCAAGATTCTCCCCTCGTGATCGCCAGTTTTCAGCAGGAAAGATACTACCGTCAAGAAGCCGCCCGCTACCGTCGCATTGCCGCAAAATCAGATCAAGTCTATGTTCTAGCTGCTCCAGAAACTGAGTTTGCCAATGGGTCTGATATCTACGAACGGATTGCTTTTACCCCCGATGATGCCCTGAGTGAGGAATGGCATTTGATTGTCATTGGGGAAAGTTTTGCCAGTTGTCTCCTGTGCCGGGAAAAACATAATAATTCTGAGCAAGGGGATCATTTCGCCGATAATGCCCGCCGTTTTGAAGGGATTTGGACTGAGGATCGGAGAATTACCGAAAAAGCCGCAGAACTTCTCCTAGACCGGATTTTAGCCTATCGGCCGGAACTGGCAGCAAAAATTCAAGCCGCTAAAGCCACCTATCTCCAAACTGCCTCCCAGGATTTAAGCAACCACCAGCCAAACTCCACGGCGGATCCCTTTGTGCAACGGCTCGTGAATTATCTCCAGGCGGGCCAGTACAAAATCCTCAAAGCCAACCGCTCCCTCGCCAGTAAGGAGGAAAAGGAGCGCTTAATCAATACCATTACCACGGCCATTCGGCGATCGCTCGACACGGAAGATATCCTCCAGCTAGCCGTCGAAAAATTAGGGGAAGGATTAGGGGTTTGTCGCTGCATTATTTACCGTTGCAAGGAGTCTGACGACCAAGCTCAAATCCAACATGAATTTCTCCACGGAGACCAGCTTTCAATCAAGGGTCAAAGTTGGCCCCTCAAGGATAATCCCCTATTTCAGGAAGTGGTCGCCCTCGGGGAACCCCTGGGCATCGACAACACAAAACAAGATCCCTATTTCGTTAGGGACAAAATTAAAACCCTTAGCAATGCCTGTTCCATCGTGTCCTGGCTTCTGGTGCCGGTACTCTATCAGGGTCGTTTAATTGGGATGATCGAGCTGCACCACTGCAATCCTGAAGCAATCCATTGGAAACAGGAAGATATTGCCCTCGTTGGGGCGATCGCCGTGCAAGTGGGGGTGGCTTTAATCCAAGCAGAAGCCTACAACAACCTAGAAGAATTAAATGAACAACTGGCGGCCCTCGACCGCACCCGTTCTAACCTAGTGGCGATCACCGGCCATGAACTGCGCACCCCCCTTTCCACAATCCAGGTGTGTTTAGAAAGCCTCGCCAACGAACCGGATATGCCGGAAGAACTGCGCCAGGTGATGTTGGATACGGCTCTCCAGGATGCGGAACGATTGCGTACCCTCGTGCAGGATTTTTTGACCCTCTCTCAACTAGAAAGTGGTCGGGTGGAGTGGAATATTGAACCCCTGATGCTCTACGAATGTGTGGAGTTAGCCATGAGCCATGTGCGGGCCAAACGGCACCAGAGCGGCGGTTCTGTGCTCCCCCAGTTAATCAATCAGGTGTCACCGGATTTACCCTTGATCCGGGCTGATGGGGAGTGGTTGGTGGAAGTGATTGCGAAGCTCTTGGACAATGCCTGTAAGTTTACCGATGAGCAAAAAGGACAGGTGGCGATCGCCATTACCGCCGAGGATCCCCACAAGCTCACTGTCAGCATCATTGACAACGGCCGGGGCATCGAACCCAAACGCCTCGAAACCGTTTTTGACCGCTTTTACCAAGAGGAAGGGGCTTTGCGGCGTAGCGCCGGGGGCACGGGCCTGGGCTTAGCGATCTGTCGGCAAATTGTCACGGCTTGGGGCGGTAGCATCTGGGCTGAATCCAAGGGGAAAAACCAGGGCAGTCAATTTTCCTTCACAGTGCCAGTTTTTGAGGAATCTCCCCCCCAAAAGATCAAGGCGAAAGGGAAGTAAACCTCCGTGCAATATTGAGCTTTGTAAATATTCCCAACTAAATATCAGGGGTGATCGCCCAGGGGAAACAGAGGCAGGACAATAAAGGTATGGGGACATCTCACTCTTTCCACATCAAGGCCCTGAGATGAAGTCCCAAGGAGGCCCTATGTTGAGCACCTATTTATTCCCCGATGGAACCCTTTACATCCTGGCGAAACTGTTAGTTCTAGCCCTGGTAATTTTGCTGTGGTTGGCGGTGCAATCGTCGCCGGTGGTCTAGCCGAAATAGCTCGGGGCATTGCCCGGCTTCCACTTGATATTGCAGCCAATGCTCGGTTTTTGGTTGGGGTCGGGGGTTTCCTTTGCTAAAACAGCGGCGATCGCCCCACGGAGATCCGACCCCGTCACAGGCAGATTATTACCAGGACGCGAATCGTCCAATTGGCCCCGATAAACCAGCTTTAAATCCTGATCAAACAAGAAAAAATCTGGAGTACAGGCCGCTTGATAAGCTTTGGCGATCGCCTGGGACTCATCGTAGAGAATTGGAAAATTTAACCCCAACAGTGCCACCATCTCCCTTAATTTGTCCGGTGCATCATCGGGGTAGTTGGCTGCGTCATTGGCACTAATGCCAACGATCCCAAGATTCTGGGGAATAAATTCAGCCCCTAGTCGCGCTAATTCTGCTTGGACATGGATCACGAAAGGACAATGGCGACAAAGGAAAATCACCAGTAGGCCCGCGCTGTCCTGAAAATCCGTCAGGCTAGTGAGTCGCCCTGTGGTGACATCCGGTAAGGAAAAATTTGGGGCAGGGGAACCCAAAGGCAGCATTGTTGATGCAGTTCTAACCATAACCCATGACCTCAATCTTGCTTTCTGTCGGCACTGTAGCAAGGTATTTCCATCGGATCAAGACTGCCCATCATAAATCCAACTGAGGCGGAGTTGGGTCTGGAGTGTTTCTAGGAGTAAAGAAAAATCCAGAGGTTTTTCCAAGAAGACATCGAAACCTAGGTCATGGATATCTGCAGCTTGTCCGGTACTATCCGCAGACATCGCCAGGATCGGCATGGCCCTAAACTGGTTAATTTGCCGGAGTTTTTTCGCCATTTCCACCCCATCCATACCAGGCATCATCAAATCAGCAATGATCAAATCCACAGAGTTTGCCTCCGTGATAACAATGCCCTCTTGACCATTTTCTGCCTCAAGAATGTTGAAACCCAAGGGTTGGAGGAAATGTTTAATCACAGCCCGGTTAACCCAGCGGTTGTCAACAACTAAGATTGTTTGTCTTCTGCCCACATACCCCACAATTTGCCGGTGGTTTTGTTGGGACTCTAGCTCAGTTGCCATTGGTGGACTCACCGTAATCTCTGGCAACTCTAGCTCAAAGAAAAAGCAACTGCCTTGACCCATTTGGCTGGTAACCTGCAGTTGACCACCCATCATGGTGATGATCTTTTGGCTAATGGCAAGACCTAAACCAGTGCCTTGGGGTCGGTTATGGCGATCGCCTACTTGTTCAAAGGGGAGAAAAATTTTTTCTAGGTTCTCTGCCTTGATCCCGCACCCTGTATCACGGACTGAAAACTGAATTCTGTGGAGATTATGGCTGACGAGATCCGTGTGGGCCTGGGGGGAGACCATCGCAGTTTGATCTAACTGCACCACTAAAGTAACGCTGCCCTGCTGGGTAAACTTGATGGCGTTACCCAGAAGATTTAACAGGACTTGGCGCAGGCGCTGTTCATCAACCAGAACATAATCAGGCAGATTAGGGTCAATGTCGTAGTTGAGAAGGATCTGTTTTTCAGTGGCTTTAATCTGGCAGATTTGAATAATATCCAGAATAAAGAATTGGATCTGCACGGCACTGGTTACCAGTTCCAGCCGTTGGGCCTCAATCTTGGAGAAGTCGAGGATATCGGAAATCAAACCCAGCAGATGTTGACCACATTGTTCGATGATGGTCAGGCTATTTTGCTGTTCGGCACTGAGGTCTTCGTCAAAAAGTAAAATTTGGGCATAACCCAGAATGCCATTGAGGGGAGTACGCAGTTCATGGCTCATATTCGCCAGAAAAAGACTTTTGGCCCGGTTCGCATCGTCAGCCCGTTGTTTAGCCGCTTGTAGGGCAATCTCGTTGGCTTTGCGTTCTGTGACATCCACAGCCATGCTGATCAACAATTTACGGCCATCCGGTAAGGTGCCGAGGGGGGCACTACTAAAATCCCAAATGCGTTGGCTACCATCTTTGACGGTTAGTTCATATTCGCCGTTATGGGTCGGTTGGTCAGTGTCATAGATTTGACGAATTTTTTCTAGGCTCGTGGCATGGGTCCTGTGATAAACCACGTCACACCACTGCTCAATGGTCGGGATTTCTGCGACGGTGTAACCGCTTAACTGGGCCCAGACTTCGTTAAATTGCAGGATGGTTCCGTCATCGGCATAGAGGGTAATGGGTAAAGGAGCATAGCGGATCGCCCGATGGAGCTGTTGTTCGCTTTCGGCAAGGGCAGCAGTCGCTTGTTTTTGGGGGGTAATGTCCTGGACAAAGATAAAAAATTGTCGTTGCTTTTGGGTCAGTTCGGTGAGGCTGAGTTGAATGTCGAGGCGGCGTCCGGTTTGGTGGTACCACTGTTGAAAGAGTTTTAGTTTGTGGCGATCGCCCCACTCCGTCAGTGACTGTTGGGGCTCGGGGTGGCCCTCAACCATTAGATCGAAGATTGAGCGTTGGGATAAAGCTTCGGCACTGTAACCCGTTATGTCACAGAGGGCCGCATTCACCTCTAAAAAACGGCCCTGGGCATCGAGGACAGCATAGCCATCTAAAGCCGTTTCAATTACGGTGCGGTAGTAGGAAGCACTATCTGCCAGAATTTGAGCTTTTTCGATGTCTGCTTCCCGGGCGATCGCCTCCAGTTTAAGTTGCTTGAGTCGGAGGATTTGCTGACCCACCCAAAAGACAGCAATGACTAATAGACCCGATAGCCCACTGATCACGATGGCCAGTTGCCGCACTGGGGCATTGATTTCTCGCAAATCAATTTTATAGATCACAATCCAAGGAGCCTGGACTGCCTCAAAAGAAGCCCCCACAACGGGAACACCCCGATAATCAACACCCCGCACAAACCGTTGGGCCTGGAGAATTGTTTGAGTTGCAAGAAGATTTGCTTGGCCGAGGGAACGGGTCAATTCCAAGGGGGCACTATCAGTAAAGCGGAGGGGATTGAGATAGCGAATTTGATCCCCCTCACGGCGTACCAAGAGTGTTTCAGCAGAGTCGGCGGTATCTAAAGGCTGATTTAAGAGGGTGTATAAAAAATCCCGGGGATCTTTTTCTAGATAGACAGCACCGATAACTGTGTTGGTTTCATCGTAAATATGGGACAACACCCCATACACTGGCACAACTTGGTTCTTCACCAACAGCGGCTCAATATCAATCAGTTGGGCTTCTCCCCCAAGACTTGTCAGACGACTGGCACTCCAGAGGGCAGAGGGCAGTTGTTTTGGTAGTGGTTCAGGATCACCCGTTTGCCAGACCACTTGACCCCGACGGTTAAAAAAGACCAGGCGACGGTAGCCATAGCTAGTTTGAACATCAAGGGCGAGCCGCATTAATTTATCTCGACCTTCTGTCATGGTTGCCAAATCATTGCTTTCTAGGGCAACGAGGGCAGTGGTAATTGACGGGAGTGAGGATAACACCCGGGCATCACCCTTCCGTTCGAGTAGCCACTGGTCAATCTGGGTTGCCTGTAACCTCGCCACGCTCAAAAGATTTTGCTGGGCGCTGAACAACAGCTTTTCACTAAACCAACGAAAACTAAAAATACCACCGCCAATGATGCTAACAATGGCGATCGCCAACCCCCCGAACAAATATTTGGGCCTGATGCGTTCCTTGGGGAGATTGGTGTTTAACGTAGGGGATAACGAGGGGGATCTAGGCTGAAACATCAAGGGAAAAATCTACGGCATCAATAGGCTTCA
>JAYKIK010000082.1:0-17658 GCA_035284725.1 Synechococcus sp. | reverse complement strand
GCCACCTTCCCCAAGGAAGTAACCCCTTCCGGCCTTCGGCCACCTTCCCCAAGGAAGGATGTTATTTGTGTGAGTTTGCATCTGTGGGGGGCAAGTCAACGGTTGCGTAGATGTCTGCGAGGGAGATTTTTATGTTTAAGGACTGTAACTCAAGGACGCTGTCTTGGCCTTGGTAACTTTCGAGGATCCAGAGATCTCGCTCTCCTCGACGAAAGCAATCCACGGAGTATTGGGAGGTGCTGACAAGGATGTATTCCTGCAGGCTGGGAATCGTGCGATAAAACTTGAACTTATCACCCCGGTCAAAGCCTTCCGTTGATTCTGAAAGGATTTCAATGATCACTTTAGGCTGAGTTACATAGGACAAACTCAAATCATCGTCATCATCACAACTGACGACCAGATCTGGATAGAAAAACTTTTTTCCTTCAGATAAAAGCACTTTCACATCAGCTATGTAGGTACGGCAAGAGGAATCGCCTAAATGGTTGCGGAGGGCGATCGCCAAATTGAGGCTGAGAGTATTGTGGGCCCGGGTTGCCCCAGCTATGGCGTAGACTTCTCCATACATATACTCATGTTTGAGTTCGCTATTTCTCTCTAATTCCAGATATTCTTCGGGGGTAAGGTATTGGTCAAACGTTAGGGCAACCATGATTTCGTATGACAGGTATGACTCGCCTTTCCATTTTGCCAAGAATCCCTTGATCTGCCCCTCAAAGTCTAAGGTGAAGACATCTGTAAAAAGGCGATCGCCCCAGTACATTTCGTTGGCCGGAATACTTTAGGAAAGGGGAAAAGTAGGGTTAAATGGGATGGGAAATTTTCTGTTTCTCCATTTTTTACCGCAATATTGAACGCACATCCTATGGTTGCCCTCACCCCGAACCCCAGCTACAGTGTCACGATCCAGCTACGCATCCCCAACCGGGCGGGCACTTTGGCCAATGTGACCCAGGCGATCGCCAATGTGGGGGGCAGCCTCGGCAATATTGAGTTGGTGGAACGGGATCTGAAGTTTTTAATCCGCAACATCACTGTGGATGCCTCCAGTGAAAAGCACGCCGGGGAAATTGTTGAAGCCGTAAAAGCAGTGCCAGAGATTGAAATTCTGAAAGTTTTAGACCGCACCTTTGCGATCCACCAGGGGGGCAAAATTACTGTTGAAAGCCGGATTCCCCTGACGGTACAGTCGGATCTGGCCATGGCCTATACGCCGGGGGTGGGTCGTGTGTGTAAGGCGATCGCCGAAAAGCCGGAGCAGGTCTATGACTTAACTGTCAAAAGCAACATGGTGGCGATTGTGACCGACGGGAGCGCTGTTCTCGGGCTGGGGAATCTGGGGCCGGAAGCGGCAATGCCTGTGATGGAAGGGAAGGCGATGCTCTTTAAGGAATTTGCGGGGGTAAATGCTTTCCCCATCTGTCTCGCCACCCAGGATGTAGATGAAATTGTCCGCACGGTGAAATATCTCGCGCCGGTATTTGGGGGGGTAAATTTGGAAGATATTGCGGCCCCCCGTTGTTTTGAGATCGAAAAACGCCTGAAGGAAGAGACCGATATTCCCATCTTCCACGACGATCAGCACGGAACCGCCATTGTTTCTCTGGCAGCCCTGTTTAATGCCCTGAAATTAGTTAAAAAAGACCTGCAAACCGTCAAAATCGTGATCAATGGAGCCGGTGCCGCTGGGGTGGCGATCGCCAAATTGCTCCGGCAAGCGGGGACAACAGATATTTGGATGTGTGATTCTAAGGGGATTATTTCCACCCAGCGGGATAATCTAACCCCCGAAAAGCAAGAATTTGCCGTGGCGGCCTCTGGAACCCTCGCCGATGCGATGAAAGATGCCGATATTTTCCTGGGAGTCAGTGCACCGGGAGTGGTGAGTCCTGACATGGTCACTTCTATGGCCAAAGATCCGATTGTCTTTGCGATGGCCAACCCGATCCCCGAAATCCAGCCGGAACTGATCATGGATCAAGTGGCGGTGGTGGCGACTGGGCGCAGTGATTACCCGAACCAAATCAATAATGTCCTCGCTTTTCCTGGGGTGTTCCGGGGTGCTTTAGATTGTCGGGCTTCTAGCATTACCACCAATATGTGTCTCCAGGCCGCCCAGGCGATCGCCTCCTTGGTAAGTCCTGCCCAACTGGATCGGGAGCACATTATTCCCTCCGTTTTTGATCAGCGAGTGGCCACAGCAGTTTCCGCTGCAGTGGTTCAAGCAGCCCGCCAGGATGGGGTCGCCCGTAACTAAACCGGATCGCCAGCAACTAGAGGGGCAATTCCTGGGTTTTGTAGAAAATACGGCTCCACTGTAGCAATTGTTGTACCGCGGCCGGGGGCCAATTTCCTTCGATATTACGCTGGGTTAGGAGGAGTATCCGTAGACTATAGCAATCCGGAAACCCCTCAATTTCTAACCAAACCAAATCACTTTCCGCTTCAATGGCGATCCGTTCCTCGGCCATCAGTTCCGAGGCGATGCTGGCGACGGTATCGGCTAACTGCACCAATAGCCGACAGAAATCCGTAAACTCCGCTGCGGTTAATTCCACCGCCCAATCATCGGTCCCCAGGAGACCTTGGAAGGGACGGCTTACATCCGGATCCCAGCCGACCCGCCAACCTTCCCCTTTTTTGAGCGATCGCCCCATTTATTCCCCTCGATATTCTGGTTCTCGCCCATAAAGATAAACGAGATAGCGCATCTTACCAATCAGATCTTCTGTGAGCATCTCAGGTTGATACCGCCAGGTCCAGTTACCCGTGGCAATCCCGGGGGTGTTCATTTTTGCCTCTGACCCTAATCCTAAAAGATCCTGCAATGGGAAAACCGCTAGATTGGCCACAGACCCCAGGGCCAGACGAATCAGACCCCAATGGATTCCTTCATCACAGAGACAACCAAGATAATCAGTGACCCGTGCTTTTTCCTCTTCGCTCCGTTTGTCAAACCAGCCCACAGTGGTGTCATTGTCATGGGTGCCTGTATAAACAATGCAATTACGATTGGTGTAGTTGAAGGGTAAAAATGGATTGGCGCGATCGCTATCAAAGGCAAATTGGAGAATTTTCATCCCTGGCAGACGGTACTTATCCCGCAGGGCTTCTACTTCTGGCGTAATCACCCCCAGATCCTCGGCAACGATGGGGAGTTCCCCGAGTTTTTCTTGAAGGAGAGCAAAAAATTCATCTCCCTTTGCTTTGATCCAGCGGCCATTCATCGCCGTTTCTTCCCCCTGGGGTACCGCCCAAAAGGCTTCAAAGCCGCGGAAATGGTCAATGCGCACAATGTCCACGTAGGCGAGCATGGTTCTGACCCGTTCAATCCACCAGGTGTAATGGCGGCGGGAGAGATTGCGCCAGTTGTAAACGGGATTCCCCCATAGTTGGCCCGTTTCACTGAAATAATCCGGTGGGACGCCGGCCATCCACTTCGCCGCACCGGTTTCGTAATCGAGGCGGAAAATCTTCGGGTGGCCCCACACATCGGCACTGTCATGGGCGACATAGATCGGCAAATCCCCAAAAATTTGGATCCCTTTTTCGTTGGCATAGTTTTTTAGGGTTGACCACTGGCGGAAAAATTCCCCTTGGACATATTTGTGAAAGAAAATTTGTTCGGCGAGGGCTGTTGTTTGTTTGGCGATCGCCTCTGGATCGCGCCAGGCTAAGGGGGGTTCCCAGTCATACCAACTTTTTCCAGCATGGGCCTCTTTAAGGGCCATAAATAGAGCATAGTCCTGAAGCCAGTAGGCCTGTTCCTCGCAGAAAGTTTGTAATTCCTGTTTGCGTTCTGGGGTAGCAATTTCTTTAAATCGTTCACAGGCTTTCCTGAGGAGAGGCATCTTAAAGGCGATCGCCTGGTCGTAGTCCACCTGATCCGCCGGAAACTCAGGACAATCTTCTAAATCTGCTTCATCCAATAACCCCTCCGAAGCGAGCCACTCCAAATTCAGGAGCATCGGATTCCCCGCAAAAGCCGAATAGCAAAGGTAAGGAGAATTCCCAAAACCCGTCGGCCCGAGGGGGAGTACCTGCCAAACCTGCTGTCCACTGTCGGCCAGGAAATCAATAAACCGATAGGCTTCTGGCCCCAGATCACCGATGCCGAACCGACCCGGTAAAGATGTCGGATGCAACAGAACCCCGCTCCCACGACGTTGAAACATACGTAGATTTTTCGCTCACATTTTTTTCTCTACCGGTCATCCTAGCAACCGCACCCCATTCCACCGACGATTGTGACGATTTTTGACAGATCCAAGTCAAGGTTTATCTATATCCCTGCCATAATCCCAAACCAGCTTTGGGATTTCCATGAAGTAAACCTTTCGCCGACGCTTTTCCTCAAGGACAATCGTTACCATTGAGGCAGACCCATTCAATGACAAGCTGATGCGAGATTACAGTAGCAACATTACCCAAAGCCCCAGCCTCGACCGTGATTGCACTACGCTCTCCCGCCATGTCCTCCAGCAACTCCAGAGTTTTGACGCCGCCGCCCAAGACATTAGCGCCATTATGAACCGCATTGCCCTCGCGGGGAAATTGATCGCTCGTCGCCTGAGCCGAGCCGGTTTGATGGAAGGCGTCCTTGGTTTCACCGGTGAAGAAAATATCCAAGGGGAATCCGTCAAACGCATGGATGTCTATGCCAATGACGTTTTTATTTCCGTTTTTAAACAAAGCGGTTTAGTTTGCCGCCTCGCCTCGGAGGAAATGGAAAAACCCTACTACATCCCCGAAAATTGTCCCATTGGTCGCTATACTTTGCTCTATGACCCCATTGATGGCTCCTCTAATGTAGATATCAACCTCAACGTCGGCTCGATTTTTTCCATTCGTCAACAGGAAGGGATGGATCTCGACGGGGAAGCCACGGATCTTCTCCAAAATGGCCATAAACAGATTGCGGCGGGCTATATCCTCTACGGCCCTTCAACAATGTTGGTCTATTCCATTGGCACCGGGGTGCATTCCTTTATTTTGGATCCAAGCCTGGGGGAATTTATCCTTGCCGAAGAAAATATCAAAATCCCGAATCACGGTTCCATTTACAGCGTGAACGAGGGGAATTTCTGGCAGTGGGAAGACTCCATCCGTGACTATATCCGCTATATGCACCGCCATGAAGGTTACACTGCCCGCTATAGTGGCGCCCTCGTGGGAGATCTACACCGCATCTTGATGCAGGGAGGCGTATTTCTTTATCCCGGCACGAAGAAAAAACCTGAAGGGAAGCTCCGTCTCCTCTATGAAACGGCACCTCTGGCATGGCTGATTGAACAGGCCGGCGGCCAGGCAAGTACAGGGCTGATGCCCCTTTTGGATTTTGTGCCCACCTATCTGCACCAACGTACCCCCGCAATCCTGGGCAGTGTAGAAAATGTGGAGTTAGTCGAGTCATTCATCCAAGAAGCCAACGGGAGATCATGAGAGTTCACAGCCTTTACTTCAAGTAAATAGGAAAAATGAGAGAGCCGAGGGAGAGATATGGGCCGAGATAAAGGCGATCGCCATGGTGCAGGCAATGTTCGGGGTAGACGCCGTCATGAAACTTTAGCGCTACACTGAAGGCACTTACTCCATCATTGATCGTCAGCTTTTAGGAAATGGGGGCGATCGCCTCTAAAAAAAGCTTTTTTTCAATTCCTATCTATAAAAAACCTTAAATACCATGCGTGTCCTCCTTGTTTACCCGGTTTTCCCACCGACCTTCTGGTCCTACGAAAAAATCCTTGAATTAGTGAACCGTAAGGTGCTACTTCCTCCCTTGGGCCTGATTACTGTGGCGGCGATCCTACCCCAGGAGTGGGAATTTAAACTGGTAGACCGCAATATCCGCGCTGTCACCGAAGCGGAATGGGCATGGGCGGATTTGGTACTGATGTCAGCGATGATTGTCCAAAAGGATGACCTCCTTGATCAGATTAAGGAAGCCAAAAAACGCAATAAGTTGGTGGCAGTGGGGGGGCCCTATCCCACCTCAGTACCAGAAGAAGTGCAGGATGTGGGCGCAGATTTCTTGATTCTTGATGAAGGGGAAATTACCCTGCCGATGTTTGTAGAGGCCGTTAATAGTGGCGCAACCTCTGGCACCTTTCGGGCCACCGAAAAGCCCGATGTTACCACCACCCCTGTCCCCCGTTATGATCTGTTGGAATTGGATCAGTATGATTCCATGTCGGTGCAGTTTTCCCGGGGCTGTCCCTTCCAATGTGAATTTTGTGACATTATTGTCCTCTACGGGCGAAAACCCCGCACCAAAACCCCAGAGCAACTATTGAAAGAATTGGACTGCCTCTATGAATTGGGTTGGCGGCGCAGCATCTTCATGGTGGATGATAATTTCATCGGCAATAAGCGTAACGTTAAATTACTCCTGAAAGCCCTGAAGGAATGGCAACGGGAGCACCAATATCCCTTCCGCTTCAATACCGAGGCTTCGGTGGATCTCGCCGATGACCCGGAACTCATGGACTTGATGGTGGAATGCTTCTTTGATGCGGTCTTCCTCGGCATTGAAACCCCAGATGAAGATAGCCTACAGCTGACGAAAAAATTTCAAAACACCCGCAGCTCCCTGACGGACTCCATCGACAAGATTATTCAAGCGGGTCTGCGCCCCATGGCAGGTTTTATTATTGGCTTCGATGGGGAAAAGAAAGGGGCAGGCGATCGCATTATCAAATTTGCCGAACTGACGGCGATCCCGACAACGACCTTTGCGATGCTCCAGGCACTGCCCAATACGGCCCTCTGGCACCGGCTAGAAGAAGAAGGACGACTGCGGGCGAAGAAGGATGGCAACATCAACCAAACCACCCTGATGAACTTTATCCCGACCCGTCCCCTGGAAGACAT
This sequence comes from Synechococcus sp., assembly GCA_035284725.1. Taxonomy (GTDB): domain Bacteria; phylum Cyanobacteriota; class Cyanobacteriia; order Cyanobacteriales; family MRBY01; genus MRBY01. Next base: position 10,785 of record JAYKIK010000082.1, on the reverse strand, counting down.
CGCCAATGAGTATGTGAATGCTTTCTGGCAACTCTACGATCCACACCTGTATCTCGACCGCATTTACCGCTGTTTCCTGAAATTAGGGGCCCCGAAATGTCATCCTCCGGCAAAATTACCGAGCCTTGTGGATCTCAAGGCTTTGGCGATCGTCATTTGGCGTCAGGGCATTAAGCGGGATACCCGTTGGCGGTTTTGGCACCATTTATTCGGCATTTTGCGTCACAATCCGGCGGTGTTTGAACATTACCTCACCCTCTGCGCCCACAACGAGCATTTTCTGGAATATCGTCAGATTGTCAAGGACAGCATTGAGGCCCAGTTAGCAGAATTTTTGGAACAGGAGGCTGTCAACACCCCCACCCCCGTCACCGTTTAATTGCTCTAGCCAATAATGTTAAAACTTCCCGATTTTGAATGATGGGGGAGTTTTTTTGTGGTTCAAAGGGGCGATCGCCTAGATAATCTGGCTGGTTCTTCAAGCGCACCGTTGCAATGGTGGAACAGGTGGATCAAGCGTAAATCATGGAAAATGGAAAGGGTAGTTTCTTGGGCCACCCATGGATAGTCAACAACAGGAACAACATTTTTCCCTTGCTAAGGCTAGTCTCCAGCAGGCCCTAGCGTGGTATGGCAACAGCCGCCGCCACTGGCACTATCCCCCGTCGCCAGAATTAAAGGCCGCCGTTCGTCCTGAGTTAAACCAACTACAAACGGCGATCGCCAAACTGGATCAAAATCTATTGCGCATCGCCACCTTTGGCCTGGTTAGTCGTGGTAAATCGGCGGTGATCAATGCTCTCATTGGCGAAAAAATGCTCGAAACTGGCCCCCTCCACGGCGTGACCCAATATCCCCGGGCGGTGCGGTGGCCCCTGACGACAGAAAAGCTAAAAATTGAACTGGTGGATACCCCGGGTCTCGATGAAATTGCCGGGGAAGCGCGCACAAAAATGGCGGCGGCGGTGGCGGCCAACTCAGATCTGATTCTGTTTATCATTGCCGGGGACATTACCCGCACTGAATACCAAGCCCTCTACCAACTGCGGCAACAGCATAAGCCCCTCCTAGTGGTGTTCAACAAGATTGACCTTTATCCTGATTGCGATCGCCAAAGTATTTTCCAGCAACTGCAACAACTGAGCCAGGAATCCACAGGGACCCAGTTTCCCCTCAGCCCGGAGGAAATTATCATGGTTGCCGCCGAACCCCAGCCCATCGCCGTCCGGGTGGAACATCCCGATGGCCGCGTTGAGGAGACCTGGGAAACCCCCACTGCCCAGATTGATCTTCTACGGGAAAAGATTTTTACGATTCTCAGCCAGGAAGGAAAATCCCTGATGGCCATCCATGCTCTTGTCCAAGCCCAGCAGCTACAAAAGGCGATCGCCCAAAAAACCCTCAGCCATCGGCAAACGGAAGCGGAAGAATTGATCTGGAACTATGCCAAATATAAAGGTATGGCGATCGCCCTGAATCCCATCGGTTTCCTTGATATGTTTGGGGGAACCTTTGCGGATTTAGCCTTGATCCGGGCTCTGGCTCGCCTGTATGGATTGCCGATGACCAGCCACGAGGCCGCGAAACTCTGGCGCAATATTTTGATCAGTGCGGGAATTTTATTTGTGGCGGAATTGGGTAGTGGTGTTTTTCTCGGTTTAGGGAAAACGGCCCTCAGTTTTGAATCCTTGACCAATCCCAGCACCCTCGGTCTCTATGGCACTGCTGCTTTGGCCCAGGGGGGAATTGCGGCCTATGGGAGTTATGTGATCGGGAAAGTGACCCAGACCTATCTTCAAAATGGTTGCAGTTGGGGCAATCTTGGGGCCAGCACAACGATTAAAGAAATTCTCGCCCAATGCGATCGTCAAACGTTGCTGTATCGTCTCCAAGCGGAAATCGCCTCAATTTAGGGCAAAATCGAATAAAAATGTCCCACCGGGCCTGTCCCTTTCCCAATAGCCAAACTGTATTTCAGGGCTTCTGTGACGTAATCTTTCGCCTTTTTCACTGCTTCAAGGGGGACTTCTCCCAAGGCTAGCCGGGCGGCGATCGCCGCGGAGAGGGTGCAACCAGTGCCGTGGGTGTGGGGAGTCCGGACAAGCTCTGTTTTGAGAACTTCTAGCTGTTCCCCGTCAAACCACACATCAACCCCCTGCAATGACCCCGCCATGCCCCCCCCTTTCACAAGCACAGCGCTACAACCGAGTTTTTGAATGATTCGGGCGGCCTGCTCCATGGTGGCCAGATCTGTGATTTCAATGCCACTGAGGATCTGAGCCTCATAGCGATTGGGGGTCAAAATTGTCGCTAGGGGAATTAGTTTTTCTCGCAGAAAGGCGATCGCCCCATCGTCGATTAGCTGTACCCCTGTGCGGGAAACCATCACCGGATCTAGCACCCAGTTGGGCAGACTACCTTTTTCTGCCGCTTCCAGGACTGCAGTCATAATGGCTTGGTTCAGGAGCATACCTGTTTTGACCGCCTGAACACCAATATCCGTAACCACCGCCTCAATTTGTGCTGTCACCATGGCTGGCTCAAGAGCGGTCACCTCGGTGACCCCCAGGGTATTTTGGGCCGTGATGCAGGTGATCGCACTAGTGCCATGGATTCCTTGGAAGGCAAAGGTTTTGAGATCCGCTTGGATCCCCGCCCCACCACCACTATCAGAGCCCGCAATGGTTAAGGCGATCGCCGGTGAAATGGTCATGGTTTCGTTGACGATTACTGCTTCGGACGGTTAGAACGGCGCATCAGAAAATCCGGAATATCCGGGAAGCCAGTCCGGGGGAGTGGCGGTTGTTGCGGTGGAGTAATGGGACGCGCTCGGGGTGCTTCGGGGGTCGGCTGGGGAACCTCCGGTTGGGATATCACCTGCATGGGGCGCTGTTGGGGAACAGCTCGGGGCGGCTCTAGGGAAGGGGAATCTACCGCGAACCCCGTGGCAATCACCGTAATTTTGATTTCCCCTTGGAGATGTTCATCAATCACCGCGCCAAAAATGATATTCGCATTGGGGTCGACCACTTCATAGACGGCTTCCGCAGCATCATTCACTTCGTGGAGGGTGAGGTCATGGCCACCGGTGATATTTAGGACAACCCCTTGGGCACCTTCGATGGAAGATTCCATCAGGGGCGAAGAAATTGCCATAAGTGCTGCTTCCCGGGCCCGGGCCTTACCGGAACCGATGCCAATCCCCATCAGAGCAGAACCCGCATCGGCCATCACCGCCCGTACATCAGCAAAGTCCACATTCACCAGGCCGGAGATGGTAATAATATCAGAGATCCCTTGCACCCCTTGGCGCAGCACTTCATCGGCAGCCCGCAGTGCTTCGGGGACAGAAGTTTCCTGGGGGATCATATCCAGGAGTTTGGTATTTGGAATGACGAGTAGGGTATCGACGCGGCTCTGGAGTTCTTTGACTCCTTCCTCAGCTTGATTGGCCCGGCGACGCCCTTCAAATTTAAAAGGACGGGTTACCACAGCCACAGTAAGACAACCTAAATCCTTGGCAACTTCAGCCACGATAGGCGCTGCACCGGTACCTGTCCCACCACCCATGCCAGCGGTAATGAAGACTAGATCTGCCCCTTCGAGAGCTTGGGCAATTTCATCTCGGGATTCTTCGGCGGCTTTACGGCCAATGGCGGCATTTCCACCAGCACCGAGTCCCCGGGTAATTTTTTGACCAATTTGGAGGCGTTGTTTTGCTTTGGAGTTGGCGAGGGCCTGGGCATCGGTATTAATCGCCCAGAAATCAATGCTGCCCATACCTCCTTCAATCATCCGGTTGACCGCATTACAGCCACCACCGCCGACGCCGATAACTTTAATTTGGGCAACACTACTGGGCATCAGGGGAAATTGCGACGGGGCTTCTTCTGCATTGTTAGCGCTGTTGCCGGTCCCATCGAAGGGAGCGTTGTGGGGTTGAAATGGATGATTTTGGCTCACGGTCACAAAGGGGAAGTGCGATGAAGTACGAATATCTAAGTTTAGTCGGTTACAAGAGTTTATTAAGTATCTTTTGGGAGAAATTTCTAAGTTCGTTGAACCTATAGATTATTTTTATGCTGTCGGATTTTTAGAAAAGTTGATGATACTTTAACGTACCCCTTATTCAGTTTGTGGTTCTGCTGGCTTGGGGGGAGGGGGAATGATGGGCTTGGTGCTTTGAATAATCGGCTCTGCGGGGTCGTGCAGATCGATGTATTGAATATTCTGGGTGGGAATTGTTTTACCAAGGGTTTGTTGGAGTTTGGCGATCGCCTCTAGTTGTTGGGGGAGTTGACTGAGATCGGCCCCGAGATGGAAAGTGCCCAGTTCGGTATTCAAAATTAAATTATTCGAGTCTTGCCAGTTAATGCTAAAAATCTTCACGGGCGATCGCCCCAGGGTCTGATAGAGCTCTGGCCAGAGGGGCAGTTGCAAGGCCCGTAATCCCTTCACTTCTAGTGTCGGGAGGGGCTGATATTCACTCAGGGGCTGGTATACGGCGGCGGGAAACCAGTAGCCATCAGCATCGAGGTAACCGGGTTCGAGGGGGCCAGCTTGATTAGCAATGGGGGTTTGGGAGCGGGCCACAGGATAGCGTTCCTGGACTTGGATCGTCAGGCTGGGGGGTAAGAGGCGCCGGGAAACCGCAGCTTCGGCGATCGCCCCTTGGGCTTCGATGGCCTGTTCTAGTTCGTGGGGTTTGAGGGTAAAGAGCGGCTGGGGATAGGTCAGGGGAATCAGGGGACGGATCTTTTCTGCGGGGAGGGTTTCGTTTCCTTCGATGGTAATTTGGGCGGCACTTTTAATAATCCAGTCCGGTCGATTTAAAGTCCAAAAAGCACCATAGGCTAAGCCCATCAAGGCGAGCGATCGCCACAGACCCAGAAACCAGCGGAGAGTGCGCTGTCGTTGCTTTTGTTTGCGTTGTTCCCGGAGCTGCTCCCGTGTTGCCATGGTGGTTTCTGTCATGGACGACTTTAAGACCTACACTGTGTATGACTATGCTATGTCGAGTTCCCTTGCAGGGTATGACGTTGTACTAAAAGTGTAAAATTCGACCCTCAATGCCTCGGCAAAAACAGCGGTTGCCCTTGGACTCTCGGACCCTGAACTAAGTGAATGATGAATCGCCCCGGCCAAATTTCCCCTACCCACTATCCATGGCAATTTGTTTATCGTCAACTGGTTGAAATTCTTTGGCAACATCCCCACTGTGGGGGGGTTTATGGGGTGCACTGTGCATATCAGGCCCAGGAGCAGGCGTTTTTAGATAACCTTGTGGGCGATCGCCGTTTAAAACAGGTCTGGTACCAACGGTTTTCCCAAGGGACGGGGGCCTACTATGGTGCTTCAGCCCTGGGGGACTTGGCGCAGACAAAGACAGCAGAAGGTCTACTTTGTCTCTGGTTGGCCCCTGACACAAAAAATATTGGGGAGATTTTGTGCTGGGTAGGAGATGCCTTAGCCACGCCAGTAGTGACCCCAACCCACATCCAGGGCATTTTCATTTTTGGTTTAACAAACCCCATTGAGCTAGAAACACCCTTATTTTTTCAAAATGCGCCCCTAACCTTGCCCCTAGTCTTTTTTTACCCGAGTGCGCTGCCTAAACCGTCTATTTTTGGTCAAAAAAGCATTGATTTGGGGGTAATCACTGGGTCAGAGCAGGACATTCAAGGATGGTGGCACAAAACGGAACAGGATTATTTTCAGGCTTTGGTGACGGCTGGCCCCTTTATTTTTTCGAGAAATGAAACGTTTAATTTAGCTCCCAGTCAACGGGTTTATCAAGATTTACGGGCAGCGGCGGCCTTGGTTGAGGAGGCAGCAGAATTTCAGCGGTTTCTTGAAGGCCGCCAGGCTCACCAGCAACAAAACTTGGCGATCGCCCAGGCTGCGTATTTGGATAGCTTACAAAGTTATGGTCATTCAGGGGGAATCGATTGGCTCAAAGTGCTGCGGGATAACCCCAATTCCCCCTTGCTCGATCAACTTCCCCCCGCCCAAGCCCAACGGCTCGCCCTCGTTTTGTTTCATTTAGGTTTACTCCTTGGCGATCGCCCCGAAAATTTCCCACAACCGACTCCCGACGGAGAACAGGCCCTCCAATATCTACGCTGGAGTCTGCGCCTCTGGGAACACCAGCAACAATGGCCCTGGGTGAGTGAACTGAGTTTAATCGTGGGGGCTTTTTTACAACAATGGCAACGGTGGCCCGCCCTAGAGGATCTTGCCTGGTCTCTGTTACAACCCACCCAGGATCCCTGGGGCCCTACCCTGATCGCCCAAAATTACGGTTTGATGGCGGCGATCGCCCTCCAGAAAAAACAACGGCATAAGGCCCAAACCCTTGCGGAAACGGCTTTGGTCGCTTTACAGGGGCCCGATACAATCTCCCCCCCGGGAGCCATTGCCTGGGTAAGCTTAATTGCCGCCCAGGCCGCCCAAGCCCTCGGTCAATCCCAAAAGGCGATCGCCCTCCTAGAAGACACCTTGCCGATGCTGCGTCAGTCTTTGAACACACCCACCTCCTGGTGCCATTGGCAACGACTGGTCGCCCAAAGAATTTTCCATAGCCTCAGCCAGCTCTACCGTCAGGGAAAAGATGATCGCCAAGCCTTTGACCTGACTTGGGAATTGCAACAGTATGAACAGCAATGGGACTGGCATCCGTTTGTGGGTACTCAACCCCTCCCCGACTCCCAAGAGGGTAATCCCACTCATCTCAGCCGTTTGGTCATGGAAGCCTCTGGGCGTCAGACCGATATCCAGGCGTTACTAGAAAAACTGCAACAACCCCAGCCCAATTTAATCCTGCTCCATGGGGCGGCGGCGGCGGGAAAAACCTCCCTGCTGCGGCGTGGTTTGATCCCCCTGTTGCAGCGCACAAACCTCCATGGGCGATCCGTACAAACTATTTACCTCAAAACCTATGGCCAGTGGGCCCGCAGACTGATCGAGTCAATCCATGGCGATCGCCCCTTTTGCCCCCGCATTACTCCTCCCAGCGCGGATCCCCTTGTGCATCTCCAGCAGGAACAAGATGCCCAGCCCCAACGGGTGTTGATCTTTGACCAATTTGAACAGTTTTTTCAGCAATATCCCCGCCCCGAGGAACGGCAAGACTTTCTCAAGTTTTTGGCCCAAAGCCTTCATTTACCGACCGTCAACGTTATCCTGTCTTTTCGCAATGAAGCTCTCGCCCCCCTGCTGGATTGGGAAAATAGTGCGGATCTGGGCCCGGGGAATCGGAACATCTTTGACCAGAGGATTCGCCATCGCCTCGGGAATCTTCAAGCAGAAGCGGCACTGTCACTGTTTGCCCAGGTTGCCCATCGGTTTGATCTTCCTTGGGAAGAATCTCTGGGCGATCACCTTGTGCAAGATTTGCGGGATGACCATGGAGAAATTCGGCCCCGGGATCTCCAGGTGATCGGTGCCCAACTCCAACGGGATCGCCTTTATACCCTCGACGCTTATCTAAGTTTGGGCTTTCCCCCGCCCTTGGTGCTCCTGGAGCGGTCGCTGATGAATATTGTGCGGCTCTGTGGTGATGAAAACCGTGATTTAGCCTGGCAATTTCTCCATTACTTTACGGATCTGCGCCATAGCCAACTGGTGCTAACCAAGGCAGATATTTTGCAATTGGGGCGTCAAGTCCTGGGTGATCGCCGTTTAGGGGAAGTAAAGGCCGAACTGATTTTGCACATTTTTAAAACCACGGGACTGATTCGCTACCAATTCTATGCAGGGCAAGAATCCTACCAACTGGCCCGGGCGGATCTACTGGAACCCATTCGGCACCATTACCAAACCTTCCAATCCCAACAGCGATTCCGCCAGTTAAGCACCCGGAAACAGGTCATCCAGTGGCGGCGGTGGTGGCAACTTTCAGTCGGGACAATCTGGCGCTTGGGCCTCGGGGCGATCGCCTTAGGCTTTGGTATCCATTGGGCAGAATTACAGCGCTATCAACGGTGGCAGGAAACCGAAAATGCCGCCTTAGCAAAACTCACGGAAGCGGCGAATGTTCTCCAGACCGGGGCCGAACCCACGGAAGCCCTGCGGGAAAGTATCCGGGCCGCCGTGCAACTCCAACGCCTCGATCGCAAAGATGATGACCTCATTACCCCAGCCACCCGCCTCAAGGTGATCCTCACCCTTGAACAAAACCTCGGGGCGCAGCAAGCTTCTCTGCAAACCATGCGGGACTTTGCCCAGAACTTGATTCCGGTGATGTTCCGTCCCCCAGGCGATCGCCAAAGAATTAACCCGGATGAGCCGATTACGGATTTTAGTTTTGTGGGGACTCGTTTTCAGGTACTGATGACCCACCCCAACCACCCCCTGCAATGGTGGCCAAATCAAGGGGAAACTCCTGCCGTACTCCGAGAAAATCCAGACATTCTCAAACTCGCTTGGCAACCCCGGGGCAATCTATGGGCAGCAGGGGACGCGGTAGGTTTAGTGGAGGTTCGACAAACCAGTGGGCAAGCTGTGCGAACCCTGGGGGGATTTCGGAATAAAATTACCGCCTTGGCCTGGAGTCGGGATGGGGAACTGTTGGCGGCGGGTAGTGCGGATCAAACCATCCGGGTGTGGAGTGCGACGGGGGAACTACTCCAAATTTTGACGGAACACCGGGGGCCGATCACAGCGGTTCAATTCAGTCCCGATGGGAAATTGTTGGCGACGGCGGCGGGTGATCGCACGGTGCAAATTTGGCAACGGCGGCGGAATAATTCTTTCTTTCTCGTGACTCAATTTCCGCCTTTTCCCGGGGCGATCACCGATATTCAATTCAGTGCGGATAGTCGTTACCTGGGGTTGACCGACACGGATCAGCAGGTGGTGGTTTTGCCAATGACCTACAAAAATAACAATCCCCAGTTTGGCGAGCCTGTGACGATTAATCACCAAAGCAAAGGGGCGAGTCGGATCAGTTTCTACGGCAAGTTACCCCTACTCCTCACCAATACGGACAATCATCACCTGCAATTTTGGCAACTGGATGGCACTTTTCTCGGGAGTCTCGTTGGTCACCAAGCTCCTGTGCAAGAACTCCGTTGGCATCCCCAGAGAAAGGCGATCGCCACTGTGGATCAAAACAATCAACTGATCCTCTGGAATTTGGATCTCGATGAATTGGTGCAAAGAAGTTGTCGGCTTCTGGTCTATGGCAATTTATCCATTCCCGCCGCGCAACACCCAGGTGATCGCCAATTGTGTGCCGTGCCCCTGAACCTCCCCCCGGAGTAGCACGCTATACTCTCAAAGGTAAGCTCCCAAATGATTGCAACTATTCCTCTCCAGTAACCATGACCCAGGCCGTAACCCATAATCCAACGCTGACTCCCTTTGATTGGACTTGGCGCGATCAAAATATCCGCTACACCGTCCAGGGACAAGGAAAACCCCTCCTGTTGATCCATGGGTTTGGGGCCTCCATTGGCCACTGGAAACACAATATTCCCACCCTTGCAGCCCAGGGCTATCAAGTATTTGCCCTTGATCTGTTAGGCTTTGGCGCTTCAGCAAAACCCGCCTGGGACTATAGCCTCGACCTGTGGCAAGACCTACTCCACGATTTTTGGCAGGCGAAAATCCAGGAACCCACGGTATTTATCGGCAATTCCATCGGTGGTTTGCTCAGTCTAGCGATGTTGGCCCATTACCCTGACCTCAGTGCTGGGGGCGTTTTGATCAACTGTGCCGGCGGCCTTAACCATCGTCCTGATGAACTGGCATTGCCCCTGCGGGTGGTGATGGGCACCTTCGCGAAATTGGTCAGTTCGCCGTTAACGGGGCCCTTTATTTTTAATCAGGTGCGGCAAAAATCACGCATTAAAAATACCCTCTATCAAGTCTATGGCGATCGCCAGGCCGTCACCGATGAACTGGTGGAGATGCTCTACAAACCCTCCTGTGATCCGGGGGCGCAACAGGTCTTCGCCTCGGTGATTACGGCTCCTCCTGGGGATAGCCCCACGGAACTTTTACCGAAACGACAACATCCTTTGCTTGTGCTTTGGGGCGATCGCGATCCCTGGACACCGATTAAAGGCTCCCAAATTTACCAAAATCTCGCCGCCCAAAATGCCGGAGTTGAGTTTCATCCCATTCCAGAGGCGGGCCATTGTCCCCACGACGAAAACCCCAGCCTGGTTAATTCCTTAATCCTCGATTGGTTGGAACGCTTGGTGTGACACCCCTTCGATTCCCCTCTTGAGAGCTACTGTGTACACACAAGTGTGGATTGAGCGAGCTTCCATCCGTGGAAGATAGATTCAAACTGGTATAACCCCCTCCACAAAGTTCGGATGCCAGGGGGAGACTGGGAGCGATACCCAGACCATCCTCCTAAACGGCCAATTAGCCAAGTTGCCCAAGACAACGAAGCTGAAGCATGAGGATTTTGCTGCTTTTGAGTTTTCCCCTGCAATGTCGGAGCTAGTTGCCTGAGACATTCCTGCTCTTCAGGACTAAATACCACCTGAGCAACAAGGCTGGAATCATCTCGACCCTCTAGAAGCTGCAACACCCTTAGGGCCACGGACAAAGCTAAAACTGTCAGTCGTTCAATGGCACTAACCGACTCTAACTGCGTGGATTCTAAATCCAATCCAGACCGCTTCAAAGTGCCAAAAAGTTGCTCAATTCGCCAGCGCCAACGATACCATTCAATCACTTGTAAAGCTTGCTCTAGACTGACTACCCGATGAGTTGTAAGCAATCGCCAATGAATGGGGTCTTGTCCTACGGGAGGATTGACTTCCTTTG
>JAYKIK010000081.1:0-21957 GCA_035284725.1 Synechococcus sp. | reverse complement strand
CCTCCTCACCCAGCTACGGGGTGGTGGATTCTCAATCGGTGGATACAGCAACAATGATTCATCAGGATGTCGGGGTTGATGGGAATAAGAAAGTTAAAGGTCGCAAACGACACATCCTGGTGGATAGCCTGGGGATTTTGATGGCGGTGGTCGTGACTGCAGCCAACATCTCGGAAGGTCAAGGATTAAGGTTATTGCTAGAACAGGTGCAGAGTATGGGATTAAAGCTGGAACGTTTTTACCTGCTGTATGTGGATGGGGGATATCACGGAGAAAATCTCGTGCACTGGGTAATGGACAAGTTTGGTTGGATATTGGAGAAAGTCTTACGTCCAGAAGAACGTAAAGGATTCACCCCTTTACCAAGGCGATGGGTGGTAGAGAGAACATTTGGCTGGTTTTACTGGTGTCGTCGCCTTAGTCGAGATTATGAATGCAGTACGAGGAGTGCGGAGGCCTGGATATACCTGGCATCAATTCGCATCCTGCTAAGGCGATTAGCGTAATCCTCACAATATTTTCTCAGACATCCTCTAAAACCGCAAAACCCCGACCAGTGGCCGAGGCGAAGAAAAAAGGAAGGGGCAGACCGAAGCGGCGACGCTTTTAGTCAGAGGTGCCTGAAGGTTGCTGAATTATTAAAAAGCTTTACCCAGCTTCTGTAATGCTGGGGGTCTTAGGGCCATTGACTGGGGTAGCCCGTGGGAAAGTTGATTTAGTAAGCGAGGGTTTCGAGGGTTTCCTTGAGGTAGGTGGTCACCTGCTGATCAACGCTGAGATGATCTAGGGCAAGAACTTCACAATGGTTTGCATACCAACGCTTAAAACCGGAACTGCGGGCGATCGCCTGCTTCAAACTGTCCCAAATGGCGTGGTCGGGGGAAGCTGTGGTTGAATTCGGCATTTTTCACCTCAGGAATAACGCTCTAACTTCCATACTGTAACGCAATTACCAGGTAAAAGAATGCTATCTAGCACACATTTACAGACACATTCAGGCGTTGGGGGGAGGCTTGAACGGCGATCCATTGACAGGGATAACCGAACTATTTGTTCTTTAATCGTCCATTTGCCAAGGTTCCCGCAGGTTATTTTCATCGAGAATCTTTTTCGGACGCATCACCAACAGCACTTGACCCAAAATTTTCGCGATGGGGGCTTCGGCAAACCAGGCTAGCTCCACCTGGCCATCAACATCCACGGCGAAATAGCTGTGATCGTTCCAGGTGGTTTGCTGACGATCGAGCAGGACTAAAACGGGTTCAGGCTTGCCAGGAATCGGTTGGGGCAATTGATCTGTTTGGTGGAAAATAACCACAGGATCCCCAGCAGTGAGGACATTTTGCCAGCTGGGGAGGGGAACAAGGGCCGTTTCTGCTGGCACCGTTACCAGGTTGAAAGGGGCAACCTGCTGGAGGGGAGATATGGCCAAAAGGCGATCGCTTTCTAGGGGAAGGGTTCCCGCCACCGGAATCAGGAGGGGGACATTAGTATCTTCGTCATAGCGGTAGAGGGGTAATAGTGGGGCCGCCTTGGTGGGTTTAGCGGTGAGATCGCTGAGGAGTTGTTCGATTTTTTGACGGGCAGTTCCCGAATGGACAAATTTAAGCCCCTTGGCAATCAGGCGGGTGCGATCCTGTAAATCTTTTTTTTGTTTTGCGGAACGCCAGGCTTGGTAGGCCATCGCATCTCCAGGATGTTCCGTAAAACCGTCGGGAATTTGGGGTAACCGCGCAAACTCTTGCATTGCCCGGGCGAGCTCTTTGGCTTCGTCGAATTCGAGGCTTTTTTCATGACAAACCTTTGCGGCGATCGCCCGTTGGGTGTGGCTTAAAACTCGCAATTCGTATAACACATCCGAGCGGGGGCCCCGACAGTAGGCAAGGAGATCCGCCGGGGCGTCACTTTTTTCAATACTTTGGTACACCTGGGCCGCCACGATAATCATGTTCTGCTGGGCCGTCTGGAAACCCGTCTGCTCGAAAATTTCCTGGGCACTGTGGCCTGCCTGTTGGAGCCGTTGACAACCCATGCCCCACTCGACCCAAGTTCCTTCCTTGTGGAGTAGCGACCGAAATAACTCATCAGTTTCCGCTGGAGAAAGCGGTTGGGCGGCGGTGTGTGGTTGTCCAATCATAAATTCGAAGGAAAAGTGGAATAACGTAAAATGATAGGTAAAACAGTATCGGCTCGATAAACTTAATCATAAAGCGAGACCGTTCTAAACCGAATCCCTCCCCCATCCCTATGAATTTTCCGGCCCGTCGGCAACCCCTCCGCCCAACTCCCCAGCGTGTACATCCTTTCCAAGATTGTGCCCTGGGCCTTGTTTCCACCCGAAGCTTTCCGGCGATCGTGGGCACGGCGGACATGATGCTTAAGTCAGCGGCCGTCACCCTAGTGGGTTATGAAAAAACTGGTGGCGGTTACTGTACTGCCGTCGTGCGCGGGAAAACCGCCGATGTGCGTCTTGCCGTTGAAGAAGGAGCCCGGGCCGCCGCTCAATTTGATCAATATGTCTCGAAATTGGTAGTGCCCCGCCCCCTGGCGAATTTAGAGGCGATTTTCCCTATTGGTAGCCATCTCGCAGAAATTGCCCAGCAACAACGGGGTTATAGCCGCTTAAGTAATCGTTCCATTGGCCTCCTAGAAACTCGGGGTTTCCCCGCCATGGTGGGGGCTGCCGATGCCATGTTGAAATCTGCCGATGTGCAATTAGCTTCCTATGAAACCATTGGCGATGGGCTCTGCACGGCGATTATCCGAGGCACAGTGTCTAACGTTGCCATGGCTATTGATGCAGGGATGCATGAAGCGGAACGGATTGGGGAACTCCACGCGGTAATGATTATTCCTCGCTTGTTGGAAGATCTTGAACACACGTTGCCGGTGGCGGAATACTGGCTGGATAAGGCGGAACCCATGCCCGACCTAGTGAAGGAAAAAGCTCCCCAACGGATCGCCCTGCCGGAACTAGAGCCCGTGTCTGTGCCCTTGGTCATTGAAGCAGAACCAGAAGTTGAGAAAGCTGTCGAGGTAGAAATTGTTGAGCCATTCGATCCGGGTCAAGGGTATTAATTCCAAGCTAGGGCTGATATGGTGACCCTGATATTTCCCTGGCTACGTCGATGACACTGGTATCCTTCGCTTATGGTTGTTTTCTCCTGGTCACACTGATTGTTTACTGGGGGTTAGGGAAACTTTGGCCAGCACTACGACAATGGATTTTACTGGGGGCCAGCTTGGCGTTTTATGGGCTGCTACAACCGCAGTTCGTGCCTCTACTCCTCGGGTTAACGGTTCTCAATTTTTTTTGGGGTCGGTTATTGGGTCGTCTGGGCCAGCGGGGCGATCGCCAACGGCATTTAAGGGAAGTTTTTCGGGTGTGGCACTGGGAACCGCGCTACTGGCTTGGGCTCGGGATTTTTTTGAATCTGGCAGTGTTATTTGGTTTTAAATATGTAGCCTTTACCCTGAGGAATTTAGCGGTGCTGTGGCCGGGACTTGGGCTGGGGCAGTGGGCGATCGCCACCGAGGAAAATTGGCTGGCTCCCATCGGCATTTCTTTTTTTGTGTTTGAGTGCATCGCCTACCTGGTCGATGTTTACCGGGGGGCACCAGCGACGAGCGCTTTGGTGGAATTTAGTGCTTATAAACTCTTTTTCCCCAAGCTATTGTCTGGCCCTATTACCCGGTTCCATGCCTTTACGGGGCAAACCCGACGCACGGCGGGGCTATTGTTTGATGAAGGAGTCGAAGGGCTATGGTTAATTGCCAGCGGCGCCGTGAAAAAAGTGCTGATTGCGGATAATCTCGGGGTTTTTGTGGAGCTTTGTGCTAACAACTTAGAACGGGCTGGCAGTGGTGATCTGTGGCTTTTTATCCTCGCCTATGGCCTCCAGCTTTATTTTGACTTTAGTGGTTATGTGGATTTGGCCCGGGGGAGTGCACTGCTTTTGGGGATAAATTTGCCTGAAAACTTTGATTTTCCGTATTTTTCAACGAGTTTGGCTGATTTTTGGCGGCGATGGCACATGAGTCTAGGGGATTGGCTCCGTAACTATCTCTATTTTCCCCTGGGGGGTTCCCGCCGGGGTTTGGGACGTACTTGCCTGAATCTTTTTGTGGTGATGCTGCTGGCGGGGCTGTGGCATGGGGCAGCTTGGGGTTATGTGATTTGGGGATGTCTCCACGGGTTGGGTTTGGCAATCCACCGTCTTGGGGATATTTGCGCCCAGCGTTGGCGATCGCTCCAGGGGTTTTGGGTGTCGATCCCAGGAACGTTAGTCGCTTGGTTAGTGACCCAGGGGTTTGTGTTTCTCACTTGGGTGCCGTTCCGGTTGCCGACGGGAACCCAGGCTAGTTTACTGTTTCAGCATCTCTGGCAACATCAAGGCGATCTACAGTTTGCCCAAAAAATCTATCTGGAAGGGTTACGCCTGGGACGACCGGATTTTGTCGGGCTGTTAATTGTGCTGTTTATCGGGATGATTGGTGCCTATGGGGTGCAGCGGCAATGGCAACTACAGCTTAACTGGGCGGTTAAAGTTCTTTTGATTCCCTTGTGTTTCTATGGGGTATGGCTCCTGGCTCCGGAGGGAAATGTACCCTATATTTACTTTGATTTTTAGGGAAATTCAAACTATTTTTGCCAATGTACCTGGGCTTGCTCAAAAACATAGCGAGATACGGCTTGGATTTCTGCGGGACTGAGTTTATCGCCATAGGCCGACATATTGCCTTTCCCCTGGGTGACGAGACTAGCGATCGCCTCGATGGAGGTATAACCATTCTTTTCCATAGCCCGTTGTTTCAGGGTTTTGCCGCGCCGGACGATGTTCCCCCCGTTGAGATGACAGCCGGCACAGTGGGCCTCGAACAGTTGGGCCCCCGGGGTTGCCAGTTCACTCCCAAAGGCAGGAGATGCCAGAAGGGGCACCAAAAGTAGGGCAATCATCACAAAGACAATAACTTGAACGAGGCGTTTATTCATCATGGTTGAGACTGATCCGGATAAAGGGCTGTGGGTTCTATTTTAAAAATAAGCCAATCCCATTGTTAACCCGTCCGGCGGTGGTGGGGTGGCGATCACCTAAATTTGCCCCAATCGCCAAAGCTGATGAGCCGCCCCCATCCAAATTTAAAGCGTCTATAGCCCCCAGTTGCCGCAAAATATTCGCCCATTCACTGAGGGTTGCCCCGGCGGTTTCCTCCGCTGCCCCATGGAGGGTTGCCAGGATAATCTTGTTGTCTCGGGTTTTGGCGATCGCACTGCGGGAAGCCGATTGGATATTAAACGCTGTACTAAACTGTTCTGCCTGGCCATTGAGCACGACCTGACCATTTTTTAGCAGCAGTGGCCCACCACCGACGATATTCGGCAGGGTGACAAAAGTATCGGGGGTAAAGCGTTGGTTCCGGGTCAAAGTTGTCCCCACTGGCAATTTACTAGCCCCCGTCCGAAAAGAGCGAAAGACCAGTAGATAGCCCCCCTGGGGAATGTCATAGCCATTCTGGCCCGCCTTCCCGGCATTGTCCTGGCGGATCACCTGTTCCCGGCCACCGTTGGCAGTTACGGTCAAAATAATTTCATTGTCCACAGCGGTGGTGTAGCGAGTTCCCCAAGCCCGGTCATAGCGAGCGGCCCCTGCTTTGACATAGCCACTGTTGATCAGTTCTAAGCTGATGCGTTCTCCGTTACTGGCGGCGATTTCCTCCTGGATCTGGAGACGATCAAATTCCCAACGGCCTTGGTTGTCCCAGCCCACAGCCCCCCGGTTTAAAATCGGCCCCGAAAGCAGAGTGTTGTTGCGTTGGATAATCCCCAGGGGGTATTGATTATTCCGGTTAAAAAAGCCCGCATTGATCGCGGCGATCGCCTGGCTCGTTTCCGCCTGAATCAGGAGGGGTTCTAAACCGACAATGCTACTGCTGGCGGCGGTAATGGGTTTTAGGTCTAATTGTCGTTGGGTCGGATCAATTTCTAACCAAGTGACCCGCACAGGCCCAGAACTGGCAGCAAGATTTTCCTGGCGCCATTGTACTCCCGGCAGCCACTGTATAGAACGACTTTGGGCCTCTGGTTGGCGGCGGATATCAATCACCAAGCGATTTGGCCCGGCTAAGGTAGAAACTTGCAGCTCGACACCACTGCTAAAGGTTAATTCCGTTAACCCATTACTATCTGTCACCGAGAAAGGTAATCTGTTGGGGCCCGTGAGCTGTGCCCTGAGACGCTGGTTGGTGGCGCCATAGTCACTCTGGAGTCTGAGCTTAGTCGGGGTCACCTTTTGCCAGAGGACGGGACGATCTAGGTCAATAACCAGCCGTGTTCCCCAGGGCTGTTGGGCTTGTCGAGCCGCTAGAATTTGGGCTTTGGGAGTACTGAGTTCCAGGACATTGCCATTGGCTCGCACCTGCCATTGTTGGGCTGTGGCGAGGGTCGTGACATCAAGGTAGCGGTAAGGGGGTGCAAAGCGAATGGGGAGTTGATGGGGGGTGCTGTTAAACCAGGTAACCGACTGTTGACTTAAATCCAGACCATTACCCAGGGTCATCCCGAGGGTTTTTTCGAGGGTGTTCGACTCAATCCCCAGACGGAGGCTGCCATTTTCTGACCACTGGGCCCAGACCCCCCGTAGGGTTTGGCCATTGAGGCGAATTTGACTGCCCTTGGTTTGAATTTGGGTCGTTGAAACCACCGGATCGGCGATCGCCTTTGCACCAAACATCGGTTCCCAACGCAGACCGGGGAGACCTAAACTGAGGCCCAAGCACCCCACAGTTCCCAAAAACCATTGCCAACGGCGTAATCCCATCGGAACTCCATTTTTTAACCAACATCAACAAATACTGACTTTACCCCAAATGAAAAGTTTCACGGGCTTCAAACCACTGTAATTTCGCAGGATTCCCTATTGTGAAATGAATTTATTTCCTATAATATTGCTACGCTGTCTTTAGCGTAGATTTTGTCAAGTCAAGAATTAAGAAGAATTAACGGCAAAAATTCGGGCACTACAGCACCCAAAACCACGCCAACAGCCACAAAATATTATTTGGATATTTGCTGATGGCTCTAGGCGATCGCCCCTCAGAATTTGACGCTAGACAAAATGCCGCTATCCTAAATAGGCCCAACGGAAATTTCCATGTGAACCATTTCCAGTGGGTTCGTGCCGAGGAAAGTCGTCCCCGATATCACGTCCCCTCCCCGCCGCACAGCAGGTTTTTTCCACCCTAAAATTCCTAACCTATGGACCGAGACATAATGAACCATCAAGGCACCTCTCCCCAAAATATCAATCAACAAACCGCAAACTACTACACTGGTCCCCGTTGGCTTGTGGAGGAACGGGATGCCTGTGGTGTCGGCTTTTTGGCCTATAAAGATGGTCGTAAAACCCACAAATTAGTTGAGCAGACCCTGACAGCCCTTGGCTGTATGGAGCATCGGGGTGGTTGCACAGCAGATCGCGAATCCGGTGATGGTGCTGGGGTAATGACGGCCCTTCCTCACGAACTCTTTGCCGAATGGTTTCAAGCTCAGGATCTGACCCAACCGGCGCCGGAAACCTATGGTGTGGGAATGATTTTCTTGCCCCAGGACGAAACAGAACGGGTAGCGGCTCAATCTCTGGTGGAAAATACCCTCGCCCGTCGTCAATTTAAAGTTCTCGGCTGGCGGGATGTCCCCGTGGCTCCGGAAACCCTAGGGATCCAAGCTAGGGAAAACCAACCCCATATCCGACAAATCTTTGTTGTTTCTGAACAGGGTCTTAGCGGTGATGATCTTGACCAAGCCCTCTACATTGCCCGGTCTGAAATTGGCAAGCATCTCACTGATGTGTTCTATGTCTGTACCCTGTCCTGCCGCACCATTGTCTACAAAGGGATGGTGCAGTCGGAGGTTCTTGGCAAGTTCTACAAGGATTTAACCAATCCTCTCTATAAGAGTGAATTTGCGGTTTACCACCGGCGGTTTAGTACTAACACCATGCCCAAGTGGCCCCTGGCTCACCCGATGCGGCTCCTGGGTCATAACGGCGAAATCAATACCCTCATTGGTAATATCAACTGGATGAAGGCCCGGGAAAATATCCTCGAAATCCCTGGCTGGAACAAAGCAGATATTGAAGCACTCCACCCGATTGTCAACACTGACAACAGCGACTCCTTTAACCTCGACAGTGCGATGGAACTGTTGGTTCGGGCTGGGCGATCGCCTATGGAAGCGGCGATGATCCTGGTGCCAGAGGCTTACCAAAATCAACCTAGCCTGAAGGATCACCAAGAAATTACCGATTTCTATGACTACTATGCCGGGATGCAGGAACCTTGGGATGGGCCGGCACTACTAGTTTTCAGCGATGGTAAGACTGTTGGTGCCACCTTAGATCGTAACGGCCTGCGTCCGGCTCGATACTGCGTCACGAAGGATGGCTATGTCCTCGTTTCCTCCGAAGCGGGGGTAGTGGACGTCCTCGATGCCGAAATTATTGAGAAAGGACGCCTTGGCCCCGGTCAGATGGTTGCGGTAGACTTCCAGACCCAGGAACTCCTGAAAAACTGGGAAATTAAACAGCGGGTGGCCGCGGCTCGTCCCTACGGCACCTGGCTCCAAGAGAACCGCCAAACCCTTGAATCCCAAGCGTTCATGGCAAAAAAGCAGCAGGAAGAAACGGATCTCCTCCGCCTGCAAACCGCGTTTGGTTATACCGCTGAAGATGTGGATATGATCATCAATGCGATGGCGGAATTGGGTAAAGAGCCGACTTTTTGTATGGGTGATGATATTCCCCTCGCAGTTTTGTCTGATAAGCCCCGTTTGCTCTACGACTACTTCAAGCAGCGCTTCGCCCAGGTAACAAACCCTCCCATCGATCCCCTGCGGGAAAACTTGGTGATGTCCCTGAATATGTACCTCGGGGAACGGGGTAATCTCCTCGATTGTGGCGGGAAAGATGCCCAGGTGCTGAAGCTCAAAAGCCCTGTGCTCAATGAAACGGAACTGCAGCAGATCAAAGCCAGTTCCCTGGGGACTGCGACCCTCTCTACGGTTTATGCGATCGCCAATGGCCCTGACGGTCTGAAAGAAGCCCTAGAAAACCTTTGTGTAGCGGCTGCAACTGCTGTTCAGGCTGGTCATAAAATCCTTGTCCTGAGCGATCGCCTCGAGGGCACTGTAGACGCCAACCACAGTTTTATTCCTCCTCTGTTGGCCGTGGGGGCAGTCCATCACCATCTCATTAGCGCTGGCCTGCGGTTGAGTACTTCCCTGGTGGTTGATACCGCCCAATGTTGGAGTACTCACCACTTTGCTTGCCTGGTGGGCTATGGTGCCTCAGCCATTTGTCCTTACCTCGCCCTCGAATCCGTGCGTCATTGGTGGCATACCCCCCGCGTTCAGAAACAGATGGCAGCTGAACAAATTCCGGCCATGACTATCGAAAAAGCCCAGGACAATTACCGCCAGGCCGTGGAAGCGGGTCTATTTAAAATTCTCTCGAAGATGGGAATTTCTTTGCTCCAGTCCTACCACGGCGCCCAAATTTTTGAGGCCATCGGTCTGGGGATGGAGGTAATCAATGCGGCATTTAAGGGCACTACTTCCCGGGTGGGCGGTTTGACCCTCGCCGATCTGTCCCAGGAAGGAATTGCCTTCCACAGCCGCGCCTTCCCAGAACTTTCTGGTACGAAGCTGGCGAACTACGGGTTTGTGAACTATCGCAAGGGGGGCGAGTACCACATGAACTCCCCCGAGATGACCAAGGCTCTCCATAAGGCCGTTGAAGCGTACAACAGCGACAAAAAAGAAGCCTTCGACCACTACAGCAACTACCAAGACTATTTGGAAAATCGTCCAGCAACAGCACTACGGGATCTGCTCGAATTCAATAGTGATCGCCCCACCATTGATGTCAGCGAAGTGGAATCCGTTGAAAGCATTGTGAAGCGCTTCTGTACCGGGGGGATGTCCCTGGGAGCCTTGTCCAGAGAAGCTCACGAAACATTGGCGATCGCCATGAACCGCCTTGGTGCCAAGTCTAACTCCGGGGAAGGGGGCGAAGACCCGATTCGCTTCAAAGTTCTCGATGATGTGAACGATGCCGGCGACTCCCCCACCCTGCCCCACCTCCATGGTCTACGCAATGGTGACACCGCCAACTCTGCCATTAAGCAAATTGCTTCCGGTCGTTTTGGTGTGACTCCGGAGTACCTGATGAGTGGTGACCAACTGGAAATCAAGATGGCCCAGGGGGCAAAACCTGGTGAAGGGGGCCAGCTGCCTGGTAAGAAGGTGAGTGAGTACATCGCCATGCTGCGGAAATCCAAGCCCGGTGTCACCCTCATTTCGCCGCCTCCCCACCACGATATCTACTCCATTGAAGACCTCGCCCAGTTAATCTATGACCTCCACCAAATCAACCCCGCCGCTAAGGTTTCCGTAAAATTGGTGGCTGAAATCGGTATCGGAACAATCGCCGCAGGGGTCGCCAAGGCCAACGCGGACATTATCCAAGTTTCTGGTCATGACGGCGGTACAGGGGCATCTCCCTTGAGCTCCATTAAGCACGCTGGCTGTCCCTGGGAACTTGGCCTGACAGAAGTCCACAAAACTCTGATGGACAATCAATTGCGCGATCGCGTTATTCTCCGGGCCGATGGTGGTCTAAAAACCGGTTGGGATGTCGTCATGGCTGCTCTTATGGGGGCAGAGGAATATGGCTTCGGTTCCATTGCCATGATCGCCGAAGGTTGTATCATGGCGAGGGTTTGCCACACGAACCAATGTCCTGTCGGTGTTGCCACCCAACAACAACGGTTACGCGATCGCTTTAAGGGAATCCCTGAGCATGTGGTGAACTTCTTTTACTTTGTCGCCGAAGAAATCCGCTCCATCCTGGCTAAGCTCGGTTACCGCAACCTCAATGAGATCATTGGCCGTGCCGACCTACTCAAGCCCCGGGCCAACGTAAACCTGACCAAGACTAACGGTTTGGTACTGGATTGCCTGACCAGTCTGCCGGATGTTCGAGAAAACCGTAACTGGTTGAACCATGGTGATGTCCACAGCAATGGCCCCGTTTTGGACGATGAAATCCTCGCTGATAGTGCGGTGCAACAGGCGATCCGCGAACAAAGTTCCCTAACCAAGGAAATTAAGATTATTAATACTGATCGCTCCGTCGGGGCCCGGGTATCCGGTTTCATTGCAAAGCAATATGGCAACGAAGGTTTTGAAGGAGAACTAACATTTAACTTCAAAGGTTCTGCTGGCCAAAGCTTCGGTGCGTTCAATCTCCTCGGCATGGCCATGCGCCTAGAAGGGGAAGCCAATGACTATGTGGGCAAAGGGATGAATGGTGGCGAAATCATCATTGTTCCTCCAGCCACAGTTCAATACGAAGCAGCCGACAACGTCATCATTGGTAATACCTGCCTTTATGGAGCTACCGGCGGCACTCTCTATGCCAATGGTCGAGCTGGTGAACGCTTTGCTGTACGGAACTCTAAAGGAAAAGCCGTTGTCGAAGGAACTGGTGATCACTGCTGTGAGTACATGACCGGTGGTTTGATTGTGATTCTTGGAGATGTGGGTCGTAACGTGGGTGCTGGGATGACTGGTGGTCTGACTTACATTCTGGATGAGAACAATACTCTTCCTGAAAAGATGAATCCTGAGATTGTTGCCATTCAACGGGTAGAGACTGCTGCCGGCGAAAAGCAGCTGAAAGACATGGTTACAGCCCATGCTGAGAAAACAGGTAGTCCAAAAGCAAAAGCAATCCTTGCTGACTGGGCCACCTATCTGCCTCAATTCTGGCAAGTTGTCCCCCCTTCGGAAGCAGACAGCCCAGAAGCCAATATGAACGCTTCGGAAAAACAGCTCACCTCTGTTTAAGTCTTAAACACCTGACTTTTTATCTGATTATCTGAATCCCTCTAAAACAATAGAGGGATTTTTTTGGTGATGGGTATCGATCAACAAAAAAGCGCACTACGGAAGTACGCTCGCTTTGAAACAATGTTGACTGGAAATTTTAGATTTAACTTTTGGTGGGCTCGGGAGGCAGTAAGTCCCGCGACTTCGGCGAGAGTTCGGCGAGGCTCACTCGAGCCGCTCAGACTTCGGCGAGCTCAGTCGAGTCGTCGAACGCTGTAATTTTAATTTAGCCTCAGGATACTTGGCTCATCCCATCAATGGGATGAGCCAAGCTTTTGATTCGGCAATCTTTGATTCGGCGCTAGGTAGTTCACAACTTCTACACCAAGGCAACTGTGAGCAGGTTATGTTGTCCCTGCCAGTGCTCTAGATCTGCTAAAGAGCGATCGCGGTAAGCACCATAGCGCTCTTTTTTGCTGCGTACTTTCTCCGCGAGGGAAGGAATAATCCCAAAATTAGGGGGCATGGGTTGGAAATGTTTAGGGGAGGCTGTGTGGATAAACGAAAATAGGGCACCGATCATGGTTGTTTCGGGCAGGGTAAGTGGGTTTAAACCCAGGGCTAAGCGAGCCGCATTAGTGCCGGCGAGCCAACCCCCAGCGGCGGCGGCGGTGTAACCTTCTGTGCCAATTAATTGACCAGCGGCTAAAAGGGTTGGTCTTTTCTTAAACTGGAGTGTGGCTTCGAGAAGTTCGGGGGAATTTAAAAAGGTGTTATGGTGCATTACGCCCATACGGACAAATTCTGCATTTTCTAGCCCTGGGATCATCTGAAAGATTCGTTTTTGCTCACCCCAACGTAGATTGGTTTGAAACCCCACCATGTTCCAGAGCTGACCCTGTTTATCCTCTTGGCGCAGTTGCACCACAGCGTAGGGTCTTTTAGTTTTATTTTCTGGGGCGCGAAAATCACCTAGACGGGCATCAAATAGACCCACGGGTTTTAGGGGGCCAAAACGCATGGTATCTTCCCCCCGACGGGCTAATTCTTCGATGGGGAGACAACCTTCGAAAAATTTGGCGCTTTCTAGTTCAAAGTCTTTGAGTTCTGCTCGTTCTGCTGCGCACAGAGCTTCCCGGAAAGCTTGGTATTGGGCCTTATCCATGGGGCAGTTGAGATAGGCCGCTTCTCCTTTGTCATAGCGGGAGGCTAAAAAAGCAATATTTTGATCAATACTTTCCCCAACGATGATCGGACTGGCAGCATCGAAAAAGCTCATATACTCCAGACCTGTAAATTGTTGTAGTTCACTAGCGAGTTCAGGGGTCGTCAGGGGACCTGTTGCTAGGACAGTGATGCCCTCGGTTGGAATTTGATCTAGGGGTTCACGCTTAAAGGTGACAAGGGGGTGGTTGGCTAATTTTCGGGTTAAATCGGTACTGAAAACAGCCCGGTCAACAGCTAAGGCTCCTCCGGCTGGGATGCGGTGATGATCAGCCGTATTGATAATGATGGAATTGAGGCGACGCAGTTCTTCATGGAGCAGGCCAGCGGCGCGATCACTTGAGGCGGCGCCAAAGGAATTACTGCAGACGAGCTCAGCTAGTTCAGCGGTGTGATGGGCTGGACTTTTTTGGACGGGACGCATTTCGTAGAGGGTGACGGGAACCCCAGATTGGGCAATTTGCCAGGTGGCTTCTGTACCAGCGAGGCCGCCACCGATTACGGTTACGGGGGTTGGGGTCTGGGTCATGGGCGTCATCACGGTCAACAAGAGTGCAAAGCGGTATTTTATCTTAATTTTCTGCTGAGGGATTCACCTAGGGAATGGAGAGGCAAAATAAAACCACCTCTGGAGGTGGTATTGGGGCAATCTATAACGACAGGAAATTTCATGGGGCGATCGCCATGGGTGTCGAAGCGGGTGTGTCGCGGTTGACGATGTCGGGCTCGGGGGGCTCGGGTTCGGCTTCCGTTTCTTGCATTGCGAGGCGGTGACATAGAATGGTGTCGGACAAAATAGCACTGGCCATCATCCCTGTGTGAATCTCTAAGATGGCTTGGGGAGGGGCTTCAAACATTAATCGTTGACCAGGGAAAACAACCCGCTCAAAATACCAATCCTCAACATTTGTAATGCGGGCAACTTGAATTTGACTGGTTGCATTTACGTAGCAGCAAAGTAGTGATTTATCATCGCCGTTTGGAATGGGATCAAGAATTTGAGCCATGGTCTTCCTAGATGAGTATTTAAATAGTCTTTAATATCTTTCGCCCCTAAGCTAACACCGATTGATCCCCAATGGTTGTAACGCTCACTACAAACATATAAGCTTGGCAAAATTGTTCTTCTGGAAAGTTTGATATTTTTTTATGGCTGTGCTGTCTAGGAAAAATTGATGTAGTTGTTTTTTGTGATCAAAGTAACATTTTGACTTGGAATTTTCACCCCCAGAGTTACTAAAAGACTCTCAACAAATCTTAAGAAATAGTTAAATTGACTGTAAAAAAATAGCTTCAGCAAGTATTTCCCAACATCAAAAAAAGCATTTCCTAAGAATCAGGAATTGGAGGCAGGAAACCGCCATGGCCAGGATAAATTTCTATGATAAAGGTGAAAAATTGCGGTATCAACCAGGCAATCGCGGTAATATCAACGGATTAAATTTTGTTCGCGCTTTCCCTTGAGCACCATGTCTGAGCCAGTTTCGCCCCGAGATAGGGAGCCCTTAAGTAGCTTGATTCTCTACCGGGCTTTTAAATGGAGTTTCGTCAACCCACTGTTTCGGGTTTATTTTCGGGGTCGCGTTTACGGAGCCGAGCATGTGCCAGCCCAGGGACCGTTTATCGCTGTCAGTAACCATGCCAGTAATTTTGATCCCCCAATCTTATCCAACTGCCTCTGTCGTCCAGTCGCTTTTATGGCTAAGGAAGAACTGTTTCGAGTGCCGGTTTTAAAACAGGCGATCGCCCTTTATGGTGCCTATCCTGTCAAGCGGGGAGCCGGGGATCGAGCGGCAATTCGGGCTGCCCTAGGGGCCCTTGAGCAGGGTTGGGGCGTGGGCATTTTTCTCCAAGGCACGCGTACCAAAGATGGCACCATTACTGATCCCAAACAGGGGGCTGCTCTCATTGCCGCCAAGGCCCAAGTGCCCCTGGTGCCCGTCAGTCTTTGGGGAACTGAGAAAATTTTCGTCCCCGGCAAAAGAATTCCCCAGTCTGTCCCCCTCACGGTCCGGATTGGCGAGGCGATCACCCCACCAGCCACAGTCAAAAAAGAAGCCCTCCAACAGGTGACCGAAGCCTGTGCCGCGGCTATCAATGAACTCCACCACCTAGGGCGATGACCCAGTGATAGGAATCACCCTACGTAAGTGATGCGATCAGTAGGGGTTTCCGGATTTATTTGTTAGCCTAACGGATATTAGGGTTGACCTTCTAAAGAATGTGTCACCAGCCACTACACTCAATTTCATCCTCCAGATCTCCCCACGACAGTAGGTCAAAAGCTGCCAGTTTCTCACCCACAGCACACACCCAACCCATGTCATGTACTGAGCCATGCTCAACCACAAAGCCGCATTCACAATCAAATTTTGGGGTGTCCGGGGGAGTATTCCCTGCCCTGGTCGGGAAACAGTACGTTACGGCGGCAATACCCCCTGTGTGGAAATGTGTGTGGGGTCGCAGCGCCTCATTTTTGATGGGGGCACAGGTTTGCGTCTTCTCGGTGATGCCCTAATGGCTCAAGCAAAGCCCATTGAAGCCCACCTATTTTTTTCCCATTCCCATTGCGACCATATCCAAGGTTTTCCCTTCTTTGCGCCAGCTTTTCAAGCGGGCAACCACTTCGATATTTACGGTGTGCTTACGGAGGAAGACGGTGATGGGGTAACGATTCGGCAACGGCTCCATGACCAGATGCTCCACCCGAATTTTCCGGTCCCCCTCCAGGTAATGCAGGCCAATTTACGTTTTTTTGCCCTGGCAGTGGGGGAAGTCTTATCTATAGGGGATGTCACTGTAGCTAATGCCCGTTTAAATCATCCTGGTGGGTCGGTGGGCTATCGGATAGATTGGCGCGGCTTGCGGGTTGCCTATGTGACGGACACAGAACATTTTCCGGATCGATTGGATGGCGAAGTTTTAGGGTTAGCCCAGGATGCGGATGTGCTGATTATTGACGCCACCTACACGGATGAGGAATACCATGATCCCCAGCGGAGTCGTATTGGTTGGGGCCATAGTACTTGGCAGGAGGCAGTTAAAATCGCGCAGGCCGCCCAGGTCAAACAGTTGGTTCTTTTCCATCATGATCCAAGCCACGATGATGACTTTTTAGATCGGGTTTTGGTATCAGCTCAGGCAGTTTTTCCACAAATGGCGATCGCCCAAGAAGGAAAATCCATTATTTTACACCCCCCCTGGGAGAGAAATTATCCAGTCTGGGGATCGAGTCGGGAATTATCCGTCTGATATTTCGGTATAAAATACGGTCAAATGTTTCGGACTGTAAAGCGTGCGGGTAATTTTATCAACCACAGAAGCGTTAACGCCCACTTGTATCGCCCTCGGCAATTTTGATGGGATTCATCGGGGTCACCAACGGGTAATTTCACCGGCTGTGGCCCAGGCAAGGACGTTTTCCCAATCCCCGCGGGCTGTTCCAAAAGGCGATCGCCGGAGCCCATCTTCCCGAGTCTATGCCACGGTCGTTACCTTCGATCCCCACCCCCGAGAATTTTTTTCGGGCAACCCCCAACATCTCCTCACCCCCCTTGGGGAAAAACAAGAAATTTTGGCCCAGTGTGGCATTGAACAGTTGATTTTATTGTCCTTTGATCGGGAGTTGGCCGCCCTCACCCCCCAGGAGTTTGTCGCAGAAATTTTAGTTAAGCAACTGCAAACCCAATCAATCAGCGTCGGGGCAGATTTTTCCTTTGGCCGTGACCGGAGCGGTAATGCAGAAGATCTAAAGGCGATCGCCCAAACCTTTGGCATTAAGGTTCACATCACGCCCCTATGTTTAGAAGCTGACACCCGAGTGAGCAGTTCTGCCATTCGAGAAGCCCTCGCCGCCGGAAAAATTTCCTATGCCAATCAACTCCTAGGTCGTCCCTACCGTCTCCGGGGGGTCGTTGTCCATGGTCAAAAACTAGGTCGAACAATTGGTTTTCCCACCGCCAATCTAGATATCAGTCACAATAAATTTCTACCCAAGTATGGTGTTTACGCCGTTCGGGTGAGTGGTGATGTTTTGTCAACTCCCCAATGGGGCATACTAAACATTGGGTGTCGTCCCACGGTCACACACACAGCGAGGCCAACGGTCGAAGTCCATCTACTCGATCATCACCAAGATCTCTACGAAGCCGCCCTGGAGGTTGATCTCCTCCACTATCTGCGTCCGGAGCAGAAATTTTCCTCCCTCCAAGCTCTCCAGACCCAAATTCACCAGGATGGCGATCGCGCCCGCACTCTCCTTACCCCTTCTTCCAAATAGCATGAAAGAACGCATTCGTGACCTTACCGATAACCTTTCCAAAACCATCGTCGGCAAAGAAGATGCCATCCGTTTGGTGCTCGTGGCGATGTTGAGTGGGGGCCATGTGCTCCTCGAAGATGTTCCTGGAGTCGGTAAAACACTTTTGGCAAAATCCCTCGCCCGCTCCGTAAATGGACGTTTTCAGCGTATCCAATGTACCCCAGATCTCCTACCCAGCGATATTACAGGTACCAATATTTGGAACCCCAGTAGCCGCGAATTTGAATTTTTGTCAGGGCCAGTCTTTGCGAATGTTCTCCTGGCCGATGAAATTAACCGGGCTACCCCCCGCACCCAGTCGGCTCTCTTAGAAGTGATGGAAGAGCAGCAGGTCACCGTCGATGGGGAAGCTCGCAAAGTACCAAAGCCGTTCTTTGTGATCGCCACCCAAAACCCCATTGAATACCAAGGCACCTTTCCTCTCCCAGAAGCCCAGATGGATCGTTTTGTCCTCTCCTTGTCCCTCGGTTATCCTGCCTTTTCTGAGGAAGTGGATATGCTCCAATTGCACCAATCCCGCATTGCCCCTGAGGAACTCAGCCCTTGTATTTCCCTGGACGAAGTGTGCGAGTTGCAAAGTCTCGTGAATAAAATCCACGTAGAAAAGTCTATTCAGGAATATATTGTCAAAATTGTTCAAAAATCTCGGAATTATGAAGGGATCATTCTGGGGGTTAGTCCCCGGGGAACCGTAGCGCTCCAGCGGGCGGCCCAGGCCTATGCTTTTCTTGCAGACCGTGACTTTATCACCACTGATGATATTAAGTATCTCGCCCCCTTCGTTTTGGCCCACCGGATTATTGTGACGGGCGGCAAAGGCGCTAAAGAAATGATTAAAACCCTTGTGGCGACGATCACTGATCCTTCAACCCCCAACAGTGACTACAGTCTCCCGACAGCCTAAAAGCACCGTGTTAAGATTAGTAACGTTTTGTGTTTTTTAGGATTTATAGGGCAACTGGATGTTCGGCAAAATTTCCCTGGGTAGTGTGGGCTTAGTGATCGGTGGCATCCTTTCGGTGGTAGGCTTTGCGGCCTATGGCTTTGGGAATGCTACGCTAAATTTGGCGGGAATGTTTTATGGCATCCCGATTTTACTGGGGGGGTTAGCCTTGAAGGCGGCGGAAATTAAACCGACCCCCTACCGTGAAACCCCGTCACCGGAGATTGTGGCCCTGCGGGAAACCCAAGCCACCGCCACCCAACAACAGGTGAGAAAGGATGTGACCCGGTATCGTTATGGTCAGGACTGCCATTTGGATGATGCGTTGGAACGTTTAGGTTTGAGCCCGACGGACGAGGAACGGCCCCTCTTGCACCACATTCGGGAAGAAGTGCGGGATAGTCGCTATGCGTTGGTGCTGGAATTTAAGTCTCCGTTATTTTCCCTAGAGGAATGGCTTTCTCGCCAGGAAAAGATTGAGCGGTTTTTTGGCCCCAATATCACAGCGGCGATCGCCCAACCGGCGGAGGACGAAATCGAGATGGCTTTAATCCGGACAGAGGCCTAGGAAACGGCACTAAGTTCACAAAACTTTACGATGTTGCTAAGTATTGCAAAGGAAATAAAGCAAATGCTCAGCTTTGGGCAAAACTAGGGACAATTACGATAAAAATTCAAAATTTTACTTAACTGTTTTCAGGAGTCAAGTTTTATGTCCCTTGCCCTTACCCTTGCGGCGGCTGTTCCCGCCACCATGGAGTGGAGCCCCAAGATCGCCGTTGTGATGATCATCTGCAACGTTTTGGCGATCGCCATTGGTAAAGCCACCATCAAGCACCCCTCCGAAGGCCCCGCGCTACCGATGCCCGATATGTTCGGTGGAATGGGTCTACCTGCCCTCCTCGCAACAACCAGTTTTGGGCATATTCTTGGTGCTGGCGTAATCCTCGGCCTTGGCAGCATGGGCGCCATCTAAGACATTCGTCTACTGGTCTGATTTGAGCTTGTTGTTTTTTATCATTCGTCGTTTTGTCTTTTGTTTTGGAGAAGGTTGTGTAATCCCTAGAATTTTTCTGGGGATTTTTTGTTGGGGAGGAATTTCGGCTCAGTAATAATCCCGCCAGATCAACTGCTTTAGAATAAAAAGTCATACCTAAAAATTGACCGCTCCTATGCTTGCTGAGATCAAAAGCCTCGCTGAAAAACTGGCCCCCCGTCTCATTGAAATCCGTCGCCACATCCATGCCCATCCTGAATTGAGCGGCGAAGAATATCAGACGGCGGCCTATGTGTCTGGGGTTTTGTCTTCCTGTGGGATTGCGGTGCAGGAGTCGGTGGGTAAAACCGGAGTCATTGGTAATCTCCTAGGGCAAGGTCACGATCCGCGTACCCTAGGCATCCGAGTGGATATGGATGCGTTACCGATTCAAGAATGTACCAACCTCGATTATGCCTCCACGAAAATGGGCATAATGCACGCCTGCGGCCATGATGTGCACACAACGGTAGGACTAGGCGCCGCGATGGTTTTGGCCCAACTCCCCGAGGCGATCGCCGGCAATGTACGTTTTTTGTTCCAACCCGCCGAAGAAATTGCCCAGGGGGCGAAATGGATGGTTGACGATGGTGCTCTCACAGGTATTGACGGCATTTTAGGGGTACATGTTTTTCCGAGTATTCCTGCTAAAACCGTGGGGATTCGCTATGGAGCGCTCACGGCGGCGGCGGATGATTTAGAAATTTTCATCTATGGGGAATCTGGCCATGGGGCCCGCCCTCACCAAGCGATTGATGCCATTTGGATCGCGGCCCAGGTGGTGACTGCCCTCCAACAATCCATTAGCCGTACCCAAAATCCCCTCCGACCGATTGTCCTTACGATTGGCAAAATTCAAGGGGGCCGGGCTGCTAATATCATTGCCGATGAGGTGCACATGACCGGCACTGTGCGATCGCTCCACCCGGAGACCCACGCTGAGCTACCCCAGTGGATTGAAAATATTGTGGCGAACATCTGCACCACCTACGGGGCCAAATATCAGGTGAACTACCAGCGGGGGGTGCCCTCGGTACAAAATGACCCGACTTTAACCAAAATCCTCGAACAGGCCAGCCGGGAAGCCTTAGGCGATCGCCATGTGGAAATTTTGCCGGAGCCCTCCCTTGGAGCTGAGGATTTCTCCATGTACCTTGAAAACATTCCCGGTACCATGTTCCGTCTGGGGGTAGGTCACCAAAATCGCCTCAATTATCCCCTACACCATCCCCTCTTTGATATCGACGAAGGGGCCATCCTCACAGGGGTAATTACCTTGGCCTACACCACCTACAAATATTTCCAGAAAAAAGCGCCCCACCAATCCTAAAAAACGCTCCACAATGGAAAAGATTAGTTTGCTTGGAGCTTATAAAATGCCTGTACCGCAACGTGATTTGCGTCAACTCCACCGTCGCTTAGTCCCCATTATGGTGCTGCCTCTACTCATTACAGTGCTGACAGGTTCTTTGTTCCAAGTTGCTTCGGTGACGGGAAACGCCGCTGATTTCTATTGGCTGTTGGCTCTCCACCGGGGAAAATTTGGCCCTGTAAATCTCGAAGGTATTTATCCATTTCTCAATGCTTTGGGTCTACTTTTACTCCTGGGCAGTGGTGTGATGATTTGGTGGACGACTCACCCCCGCAAGCGGCAAGGGACTTGAAACTTGGTAGGATTGAAAGCATTCGCAAGTAATAGTCAGGTATGATCATTAAAATCGCCCATCTCGGGCCAGCGGGAACGAATGCGGAAGCAGTGGCCCAAACCTATCAGGAATGGTTACAGCGGGACAGTGGGGCGACCGTTGAACTATTGCCCTGCCAAAGCATTGCCCAAAGTTTATATGCCCTGGCCCATGATGAGGTGCAATGGGCAGTAATTCCGGTGGAAAATTCCATCCAAGGCTCCGTGGCGATTTCCCTCGATCTGGTTTGGGAGTTACATCCCCTTTCCATTTGTCAGCAAATTATTCTGCCAATCCACCATGCTTTGATTTCTTTTGCCCAGGATTTTAGCGAGATCAAAGAGGTACGTTCCCATCCCCAGGCCCTCGCCCAATGTCAGCGCTGGCTCGAAAAGCATTTACCCCATGCGGCATTAATCGAAGCCAATTCGACGACGGCGGTTTTACATAGCCTGAAGGATAACCCCCACCTCGGGGCGATCGCCTCTCCCCGGGCTGCCCATCTCTATGAGTTGCCAATTTTGGTAGATGCCATCGGCGATTTTCCCGAGAACTGCACCCGCTTTTGGGTACTCGGTAAAGAAGCTCCAACGGCCGGAGACGTCATTTCTCTCGCTTTTACCCTCCCAGCGAAAATTCCTGGGGTATTGGTCAGTGCCCTAGAAGTTTTTGCCCGCCGCAAAATTAATCTCAGTCGCATCGAGTCTCGTCCCACAAAGCGATCCCTCGGGGAATATTTATTCTTTGTGGATCTAGATGGTTGTCTCTCGAATCCCGAAGTCCAGGCCGCCCTAGCAGAGCTACAAACTCACACAGAAATTCTTAAGATCCTCGGAAACTACCGCACAATTCCCCTAGGTT
>JAYKIK010000080.1:0-14466 GCA_035284725.1 Synechococcus sp. | reverse complement strand
AATAATTATTCAACTTTTTGTGAAAAAACGAGGAGCAAGCTTAGGGCCGTAAACCCCAACCGGCGATCGCCAAACAGCCCCAACCAATTAAAAATGCGGCCCCACCCAGGGGAGTAATCGCCCCCAGGATTTTCACCCCACTTAAACCCAGGCCATAAAGACTCCCGGAAAACAGCACAATCCCCACCAGAAATGCGATGCCAGCCCCATTGAGCCAATTTTGGGGGAGTGACCCCTGCATAGAAAAGAGGCCCACCAGCAGCAAGGCGATCGCCTGGTACATCTGATATTTGGCGGCGGTTTCCCAGATATCGAGGGCTTGGGGGGTGAGGGTATTTTTTAGGCCATGGCTGGCAAAGGCACCGGCAGCAACGGCAAGGCCAGCGAGGATCGGCGCAATCACAAGGAAAAAACGGGTCATGGTTATTCGTCCGTAAGGTCGAGGGTGGCTTTGACAACTTCAAAATTTTGGCGCTTAAGGGTGAATCCAGCTTTTTCAGCAACCCGCTGCATTCCTTTATTTTCCGAGAGAATATCGGCGGTGATCACTGTTAAACCTTCGTTGCGGCCAATTTCCACCAGGCGCCGGAGCAGTTCGGTACCAAGTCCCTGGCGTTGGATCGGGTCGCTGACAATCATCGCAAATTCCCCTTCGGTGGTGCCATGGAGCTGACTTAAACGGGCGATCGCATAGACTTCTTTGGTTTGGGTGTCGGGGTCCGTATATTCCGCCACCAGGGCCATCTCCCGGTCGTAGTCAATGAAACAGAGGCGGGTTAAACGCTCGTGGGCAATGCGGCTTTGCAGGGTGACGAGGTGGAAATAGCGGAAATAAACACTCTGCTCCGATAGGGTTTGGTGGAATTGGACGAGCATGGGTTCATCCTCGGGGCGGATCGGACGAATCATAAACTCCCGTTCATCACTACTCGTCCAAGGTTTTTCGTATTGCAGCGGATAGGGTCGGATCGCGGGCTTCGGTAAATCTTTTTCTGCTACATCAAGGGGATGCAACACAATGCGAGCATCTAAGGCCACCAGGCGATCGCCGGAAACGAAGAGCGGATTAATATCCATTTCCTTAATCCAGGGTTGTTCCACCACCAAACGGCTAAAACGCACGAGGATTTGCTCCAATTCTTCTAAGTTAACGGCCTTACGGCCCCTGACCCCTTGGAGGGCTTTGTAAATCTTAGTTTGTTCGATGGTACGACGGGCTAGGGTGCTATTCAGAGGCGGTAAGGCGATCGCCCGATCCTGTAAAACTTCGACGAGTTGTCCCCCTGTCCCAAAGACCATTACTGGGCCAAACTGCACATCAATACTACTGCCAAGGATTAACTCGTAACCATCCTTGAGGTTGATCATCGCTTGCACCGTCACCCCTTGGAAATGCTCGGCCCCCGCTTGTTCCGTCACATTGCGGCGAATCCGCTCAAAGGCACGGGTGACACTCTCAGGGCTATTGAGATTGAGTTCGACCCCCCCCACATCGGTTTTATGGGTGATGGTGGTGGACAACAGCTTTAAAACGACTGGATAACCAATTTCCTCGGCTAAGGCGATCGCCATCTCTGGGGTACTCGCATTGCCCGTCAACACAATGGGAATCCCGTAGGCTGCCAACACTTTTTTGGATTCCGATTCCGTGAGTAATGTGCGACCTTCTGCCCGGATGGATTCGAGGATCACCTTCACATTATGGCGATCGATAATGCCATCGGTGTCGGGGGCGAGGGTCGGGGTTTCGTAGATGCCTTCCAGGGTGTATTTGTAGCGCCAGAGCAATTGGAATAAATAGGCCGCAGAATCGGGGTAGCGGTAGGTGGGCACCTGGGAGCGGTTTAAGAATAGTTCCCCTTCGGTCACTTCATCACCCCCCATCCAACTGGCAATCACAGGTTTATCGGTTTTTTCGACGCATTTCTGGAGGGCAACGGCGGTGGCTGTGGGGTCGGTCATCGATTGGGGCGTAAGAATTACTAAAAATCCGGCACTATTAGGATCTTTAATCGCCACATCAAGGGTTTTGGCGTAACGTTCCGGTTCCGCATCTCCCAAAATATCGATCGGATTACTGTGGCTCCAGTGGCTGGGTAAAAATTCATCCAAGGCGGCGATGGTTTCCGGCGCGAGTTCAGACAGTTCCCCTCCCCGTTGAATGATGGCATCCGTGGCTAATACCCCAGGCCCCCCGGCATTGGTGATGATAGTTAGTTTCGGTTTTTTCGGTAAACGGGGCTGTTTCGCGAGGATTTCCGCTAAATTAAACAATTCTGAAATGCGGTCTACCCTGAGCACGCCACAACGTCGAAAAGCGGCATCTAACACCGCATCACTCCCCGCTAGAGAACCCGTATGGGAAGCGGAAGCTTTGGCAGCGGCCTCGGTGCGTCCCGCCTTGATCACGATAATCGGTTTCGTAATGGCCACTTCCCTGGCAGCAGAGAGAAAAGACCGCGCATCACCGACGGATTCCATATAAATCACAATGCTTTTGGTGTTGGGGTCATCCCCAAGGTAGGTAATTAAATCGCCCCAGTTGACATCCAACATCGAACCCAGAGAAATAAAGGCACTAAACCCGACATTTTCCGGGAAACTCCAGTCCAACACCGCCGTACAAAAAGCACCACTCTGACTAATAAAGCCCACATGACCCGGTTTCGCCATGGCATGGGCAAAGGTCGCATTTAAACCGCTATGGGGATTCATTAACCCTAAACAGTTAGGCCCGATAATCCGCATCTTCCCAGCGGCGATCACCATAATTTCCTGTTCGAGGGCTTTCCCTTCTTCGCCAATTTCCTTAAACCCAGCGGAGATGATAATGGCCGCCTTTACGCCAACATTCACACATTCCCGCACCACCCCAGGCACAAACCGCGCCGGAATCGCAATCACTGCTAATTCCACCGGTTCCGGTACTTCAGCAATACTTTTATAAGCTTTGACCCCCAGTACACTGTTCCGCTTCGGATTGACGGGATACACCGTGCCCCCAAAGGGATTGCTAATTAAATTCCAGATTAATGTCCGCCCAACGCTGCCATCCTGATCGGTGGCCCCAATCACCGCTACGGACTTGGGACTGAAAAAGTAGCTGAGGGGTTGTTTTTCCGAGCGGAGAATATCATACGCCGGATCAATCGTAATGGTCAGGGGAGAAGTTGCCATGGGAACTCGCTGAACTGCTGCTGCCGCTATGCTACTGTGAACCACCCAGATTTTTGCGATTTTTTTACAGAATATTTCTTCAGGAAAATTAAGCAATAAAACGCCCCACCATTGGGCAGGGGATTAAACCAAAAAATAAGCAGGAATTTACCACGGTAAACCCCTGCTCTTGGGTTGTTGTATCTGATTGGGTTAGCGGATGTATTCTTTGAGGATGCTATTACGGTTGGGGTGACGCAGTTTACGGAGGGCTTTGGCTTCGATTTGACGAATGCGCTCCCGGGTCACGTTAAAGATTTGGCCGATTTCCTCCAGGGTTTTCATGCGGCCATCGTCTAAGCCATATCGCAGCCGGAGGACATCACGCTCCCGGGCACTAAGAGTATCGAGGACGTTTTCGAGGTCTTCCCGCAGCAGGCTCTTGGAAACTTGATCTTCTGGGGTTTCACCGTCGGCTTCGATAAAGTCACCCAAACGGGAATCTTCTTCCTTACCAATAGGGGTTTCTAGGGAAATGGGCAACTGGGCAGACTTGGCGATAAAGCGCAGTTTCTCGATGGTCATTTCCATCCGCTCAGCGATCTCTTCCTCGGTGGGTTTGCGGCCTAGTTCTTGGGAGAGAATTTTGGTGGTTTTTTTGATGCGGGAAATGGTTTCGTAGAGGTGGACCGGCAGACGGATGGTGCGGGATTGATCGGCGATCGCCCGGGTGATGGCCTGACGGATCCACCAGGTGGCATAGGTGGAGAACTTATAACCCTTTTCGTGGTCAAACTTTTCAGCGGCGCGGATGAGACCCAAAGAGCCTTCTTGGATGAGATCCTGAAACGACAGGCCGCGGTTCATATACTTCTTCGCGATGGATACCACCAGACGAAGATTCGATTGCACCATCTTGTCCTTGGCGCGACGGCCGTGGAACAAACGACGGCGAAAATCCTTTAAAGGCATCCCAGCGGCTTCAGCCCATTCCTTATCTGTGGGCACCCGGGATTCATGCTCGGTGAGTTTCTCCCGCATCCGTTCGAGTTCGAGCAGATCCGCAATTTTCCGAGCGAGTTCAATTTCTTCTTCTGCCCGCAACAGACGAATTCGACCGATCTCCTGGAGATAGATCCGGATCGAATCTTCAGTGTAAGGTTTCTTTTTCGTGGCAGCTTCCTTGCGACGACTGGTTTTGGCTTTCCGACTTTTTTTCGTGGGCAGGGTAAGTTCTACGTAGTCGGCCCCTTCTTCGACTTCACCGAGTTCCGCTTCTGCAAGGGCACTGTAGTCAATGTCAGCACCATCATCCCGAGCCGCTAATTCGGTGAGATCCAGTACGATATTCGTCGCTTGGGTCATGCCTGTTTCCTCTTGTTCGTTTAAAAAAGCAACTAATTTGTGGACATTCAGGGGGGACTTCTAGCAAACCGAAAGGGTGCCGTTGAAGTCAAGGTTTTCCCTACCGAAGTGATGTTTGATAGAAAAACAGTGGGTTTTGATTGTACTAGTAGAGGGGAACTTTCCTGCTATCTTAAGGGGTTAAATTCCTTCTCTAAGCCTAGTCAAAATCTGCGATCAGCTTCTCCTTCGGGACAGCTCTGACAAAATCCTTAGCCATTTTAGTGAATTTGCCTTTGGTTGCCCACAGGATTGTCGGCGAATGTGGCATTTTCCCATTTTTGTTTGTTACTCAGGGACACTGATGGACCCATGTCTGGGACTAGAGGTTATCAGGGGCGCCCACACTGCTACCAGCGAAAATACTGGAAGTTTGATGCAACCTGTGTCAAGGGCTATCTGGAAACTTGATGCTAATAGGTTAACTGATCTTTTCTAAAAATGTTCACCATGGGCAAAATTTTCTGAAGGAAAGGTTCCCAAACCGAGACATCTGTGTATTGGTGATGCAACCTCTGCAAAATTTCTTAGCGAGATATTCAATGCAATTCCCCCAGTTGTTTCTACTAAGCCTGCCTGAAAAAAGGTGATCGCCCCATGTTCGGGGGAAGAGATTCTGCTATGGTATTAAACCAGCTTAACCAAAAAAACTTTCCGTTGGCGGTTTCTCCAGATTTCTTTTTCTAAAACATCCCAAGTCCTATGAAATCCTACCTCGCAGCCGCGATCCAAATGACCAGCAAGCCCGATCTAGACCACAACTTGGGCGAAGCAGAAGACCTCATTCAACTGGCCGTTAATCAAGGGGCAACGCTGGTTACTCTGCCCGAAAACTTCTCTTTCCTTGGGGAAGAAGCCGCCAAACTCGCCCAAGCCAGCGAAATTGCCCAAAGAAGCGAAAAATTCTTAAAAACCATGGCCCAACGCTTCCAGATTACTCTTCTAGGTGGTGGCTTTCCGGTGCCGGGTGGTAACAATAAAGTTTTTAATACTGCGCTCCTCATTTCCCCCGAAGGCCAAGAACTGGCTCGCTATCATAAAGTTCACTTATTTGATGTAAATTTGCCCGACGGGAATACCTATAAAGAATCTAGTACTGTCGAAGCTGGCTCTAGCCTTCCCCAGGTGATCGATGGCGGTGATCTCGGCAAAATTGGCCTATCGGTCTGTTATGACGTTCGTTTTCCGGAGTTGTACCGTTCCCTCTCTAAGCAAGGGGCTGAAGTCCTTTGTATTCCTGCTGCTTTTACGGCCTACACCGGCAAAGACCACTGGCAAACCCTGATCCAAGCCCGGGCCATCGAAAATACCTGCTACGTCATTGCCCCGGCCCAAACGGGAAATCACTATGGGATGCGCTATACCCACGGTCACGCAATGATCGTTGACCCTTGGGGGACAGTTTTAAATGATGCAGGGGTTCACCCCGGAGTGGCGATCGCCGAAATTAATCCCCAACGTCTCGGCCAAGTCCGCCGCCAAATGCCCTCCCTCGAACACCGAGTTTTCGGTTAGGCTGCATCGAAGCGTTCTAGCACCCAAGCTTTAATGATGTCCTCCTTGGGAATCTTAAGACGTTGAGCCTCACGATCTAGGGCTTCTAGGATCCAGTGTGGCAACTCAATTTGAACACTTTCCACGACAAGACCTGGGCGTTGAATCTGGTCAAGATCGCAGTAATCTAAAATATCCTCGCCGGCGTCAAAGCGTTGATCAAATTCCTCAGCAGTAATTGTTTTAGGTTCCATAGAGTTTAATCTCCTGAACTCTGGATCGACGTACAGAAATAATTCTGATTCTTCCATTGCGGGTGGTATAAACTACAGTCCAAAATTTCCCATGGATTAGCCCAACCGTGACCCAACGTGGTTCCGTTTCAGAACGCGCTGGAAAAATAATTCGTTGTGAGTCCTGCCAAATTTCTTTAGCTGCCTCGAAATCAATACCATGTTTTGCCAAGTTACTCTGGCTTTTGTTCGGATCGTATTCAAAATCCATTATGTCACAGGGTTTTGGGAGTCAACATAATTAACTGTCGGGCCTGGAGCGATCGCCCCATCTCCAGATCCGTCCCTAAACTTTGGGCAATGTCAGCAATGGTTTTGGTGCCGTCACAGGCTTGCATAAACTGAAATTCTGCTTCAGTCAGGCTAACTAGTTGATAGTCATAGTCGAAGAGAGACTGACTGGGCCAACCGTTTAAACAGGGATGCACTTCTGCGATCGCCTGACTGAGGGTTTCGTCATTAGACCAGTCAGTTTTAGTTAAAGGTGGTTTGCAGAGGAAAAATTCATAGTGGCTGATGGTGGTATCCAGAAGTTCGACCAAACGATATCGGGAACGTTCATCTAATGTTTTCGCCCGTTCAATTAAGTCCGGTTCTTTGCCCACCAAGCGTTCTAAATCCCAAAACTGCGGATTCGAAAACCCGACAAATTCGAGACCTGAGGCATCGATCAATTCAAATAATGTCTTAACGTTGTAGTCCACTTCCTGGGGATGGACATACATATCCGCAAAGGAAGCATCCCGGTGGTTTTCTAAGGACCAACGCTCTTTATCGTATTGCACAAGGCGGTTGTTTTCCGGCAGACTGGCAAAGATTTGGCGGCCCACCTTTACCCCATCGACATAATCCCCCCGTTTATCCTGCTGGACAAGGGCGATCGCCTCCTGCATCAGTTGAATTTCCCAACGGCCCAATTCGGCATAGACAAAGATATGAAAGATCCCCCCGGGGGCTAACTTTTTCGCCAAGGCTTGGATCCCCTGGATCGGGTCGGGCATGTGGTGCAATACGCCGACACAATTGATCAGATCAAATTCCCCTGCCAATTCCGCCGCCTGTTCGATGGGGAGTCGCTTAAAGGTGACCGGTGCTTGGTGGCGATCGCGTACACCGGACTGTTGACAACGTTTTTCGGCAACTTCTAAAGCACCTTCACTAAGATCAATCCCAACAATTTCTGCCTCTGGGTTGAGGTGCATTAAATACTCTGTGCCCACCCCAGTACCACAGCCTGCATCGAGGATGCGAATGTTATCGGTGCTCAGTTTGCGTCCAGTGCAGAAGTTATAGGCCGCCTGCCAATGCCAACGCCAGTTATAACCTGGGGGGGGTTCGTCCAATAATGGCTCCGGGGGAAAGGGATAGGTATTGTAGAGATTACGGACGGCTTGCTGGCGATCGCTCGGGTTAGTCATAGGGGAAAAGTAGGGGCAGATTTAGGTACCGAAAACAGTACAGGTCACATTGTGCAACCTTGATCCCCAGTTTTTCTGAATTTTTGACATACTTCTTAATAAATTTCGTGTCAGGGCCGGAAACGTTCTACCCTAAAGTCTAGCTAACTGATAAACATCTCATTTAATAAAGCATTTGGGAGAAGCGATCGCCAAAGGGACCCGACAACTCTTGCTGACTTTCTCCCCAATTTCGCTATAAATTGAACATTTTTGATTGGAGATAGTTGAAAATCCATGACGATTAAGGCCAGCGGTGGAAGCTCTTTAGCTCGCCCCCAGTTATACCAAACCGTTCCCCTCTCCAATATTTCCCAGGCAGAGCAGCAGGATCGCTACCTGGAATCTGGAGAACTGACGGCCCTAAAAGCGTTTTATGATTCTGGACTGAAACGTTTGGCGATCGCCCAAGCGATTAAACAGAGTGCCCAGTTGATCGTCTCCCGGGCCGCAAACCGAATTTTCTCCGGTGGTTCCCCCCTTGCTTACCTCGACCTGCCCGAAACAGATGCCGATGATACCAGCGACCTCGGTGTAAACCTTGTCGTTGGCGATGCTAGTGGCACCCAAGGTGGCATTCTTGGGGGGGTAAAAAGCCTTTTCCTTGGCTCCGGCGGTGGTAAAATTCCCGCTGGTTTTCGGACAATCAGTGTCTCTCGCTATGGCCCCCGCAACATGACTAAGTCCCTCCGGGATATGGCGTGGTTCCTCCGCTACACTACCTACGCCATTGTTGCCGGTGATCCCAGCATTCTGGTGGTTAATACCCGTGGCCTCAAAGAAGTCATTGAAAAAGCCTGCTCGATCCCTGCAACCATCGTTGCCCTCCAGGAAATGAAGGCCGCTTCCTTGGATCTTTTCCGGGGCGATCGCGAAGCCCAAGAAACCGTGGCGCAGTATTTCGATGTGTTGATCACCGAAATGCAAACCCAGGTCCCCAATGATAAGCTCCGTCAGCGACCCAGCACAGATCTCCAAGGATTACAACTGCCCCAGAGCTACTTCAACGCCGCCGAAAAGCGCCAGAAGTTTGTAATGAAGCCTGGCCTATCTGCCCTCGAGAAAAACGCCGTTGTGAAGGCAGCCTACCGTCAAATTTTCGAGCGAGACATTACCCGGGCCTACAGCCAGTCCGTTTCCTATCTCGAATCCCAGGTGAAAAATGGCGACATTTCCATGAAGGAATTCGTCCGTCGCCTGGCCAAATCTCCCCTCTATCGTAAGCAATTCTTTGAGCCTTTCATTAACAGCCGGGCCCTAGAACTCGCTTTCCGCCATATCCTCGGCCGTGGCCCCTCCTCCCGGGAAGAAGTCCAGAAATATTTCGCCATCGTTTCCAATGGTGGTCTCCCGTCTCTAGTAGATGCCCTCGTGGATTCCCAGGAATACGCTGACTATTTCGGTGAGGAAACCGTTCCCTACCTCCGTGGCCTTGGCCAAGAAGCCCAGGAATGTCGCAACTGGGGTATGCAGCAGGATCTGTTTAAGTACAGTGCTCCCTTCCGCAAAGTACCCCAGTTCATCACCACTTTCGCCAGCTACAATCAGCCCCTACCGGATCAGCACGTTTACGGCTCTGGGAACGATGCCCTGGAAATTCAGTTTGGCGCAATCTTCCCGAAAGCGACCCGTAATCCCAGCGCTAGCCCAGCGCCTTTCAGCAAGGATACCCGCCGGATTTTGATCCACCGTGGCCCTGGTATTAACAACCAACTCAGCAATCCTGGCGCCCGCGCGACTCAACCCGGCACCCTGGGGGCAAAGGTTTTCCGCCTCAACAACGAACTCCCGACAGGCAAGACTACCAACGTTAGCTTCTCAGAAAGTGCGACCCAAAAGGTCATCGAAGCGGCTTACCGTCAGGTATTTGGCCGGATGGTCTATGCAGGCCAACGGCAGAAAGTCGCAGAAATCAAGCTCGAAAATGGTGAAATCACCCTGCGGGAATTCATCCGGGCTTTAGCAAAATCCGATGTTTTCCGGAATACCTACTGGTCTTCTCTCTATGTCACCAAGGCTGTGGAGTACATCCACCGTCGTTTGTTAGGCCGTCCCACCTATGGCCGCAAGGAAATCAATAGCTACTTTGATATCTGTGCGAAGAAAGGCTTCTATGCCCTGGTGGATGCCATTATCGATAGTAAGGAATATGAAGAAGCTTTCGGCGAGGATACTGTCCCCTACGAACGCTACCTAACCCCCGGTGGTTACTCCCTCCGTCAAACCCGTCCTGGGGCAATCCGTGAGGATGTGGGTGCTCGAGTTCAGGTTGAGAAGACCGAACGGTTTATCGAGCTTGGTACCTCCAGCACTAAGGGTCTGCCCGTAACCGATGTGGATGCACGCCTCAAGCAAGGGGTGACGGTACAGCGTCAACAGACCAAGGCCTTTAAGCTCACCGATACCTTCAACAAGGTGGAGCTAAAAACGGCGATCGCCGCTGCCTATCGTCAAGTCTTTGAACGGGATATTGAACCCTACGTTGTGGATGCACAATTTACGGCGCTGGAAAGCAAGTTGGGTAACCGCGAGATCAACATGAAGGAATTCATCGAAGGTCTCGGCTGCTCTGAGTTGTACCAGAAAGAGTTTTATACGCCCTACCCCAACACGAAAGTGATTGAAATGGGGACGAAGCACTTCCTCGGTCGAGCCCCCCTAGACCAACAGGAAATCCGCAAGTACAACCAAATTCTGGCATCCCAGGGCCTCAAAGCCTTCATTGGTGCCATGGTAAATAGCATGGAATACCTCGAAAACTTTGGCGAGGATACCGTTCCCTTCCGTCGTTATCCGACCTTACCAGCGGCGAACTTCCCCAACACCGAAAGACTCTACAACCAGCTCACAAAGCAAAACCGTGACATCGTGGTGCCGAGCTTTGAACCTGCTGTCAAACGCTAGGCTTCGACCTCGGTTGAATTGAGTTCTTAAAAAAATAGCCCTCCTCTCTTGTGGAAAGGGGGGCTTGTGTTTTTTGGGAGATGTGCGATGAAAATAAATCGGGTGTTGGGTAATCGGATTTTAATCCATAAAACTCACTGAGCTTGAGCTATTGGGAAATTTGAAGGACATAGGGGGCTCGCCCTGCATTGCCCGATTGTTCGAAGTTACCGATAAAGACTTGGTAGCGGCCAGGGTTCCAAACGCCACCAATTTCAGCGGGAATGCCACTGCTCGGATCGGCGATCGCACAGAAGGGGGCAGCCTTTGGATCGTCGGCATTTTTAATCAGGAGGGTGAAGGGTCTAGATACGCCACCGTTGCCGTCAACGACGCTGAGGTTTAGGGACATTAGGCCATTGCCATTGATGCGGAAAGTATGATTTGGGCTTGAGGCAATCCAACCACAAAAATTGCTATTTACTGGGCCTCCGGCTTGACCGGTAATAATGCCGTTAAAGGTTTCGCTGGAGGTGATCGTGCCGTTAGCCGCGATGGTAAAGGTTTCTGGGCCGGCGATCGCCTTTTGGATGCTCCCAATTCCTGGGAGAAGGCTAAGGAGGAAAGTTACCCCGGCAATGGTTATTACATGGCGTTTTTTCATCGTTATCACCCCCATCGGGTTATGCCATCAGCTGATCCTAGTAAGCGTAGGCCTCTAGATTTCATGAAGAAAAA
Source organism: Synechococcus sp. (assembly GCA_035284725.1). Classification (GTDB taxonomy): domain Bacteria; phylum Cyanobacteriota; class Cyanobacteriia; order Cyanobacteriales; family MRBY01; genus MRBY01. Next base: position 3,041 of record JAYKIK010000080.1, on the reverse strand, counting down.
AGCATGGGAAAAGTTCCGCTGACTTCAGCAATGCAAAGGATTATTAAGGGAAAAGATTGGGCGATCGCCAATGGGTGCTCTTTTCAAATCGAGTCAGAGTGAATCAAAAAATCCTCAAAATTTGCAATGGGCCAATGGAGCGGTACCATTTTAAAGGGTTTGAGCAAATTCCCCAGCCCCCCTTATCATAAAACAAATTTATGATTCCCTCCGTAGAGGTTTGTTATTCGTCACAGGTTAAGGAGAAAGCCCATGGGCCGAGTGTATGTTCTGTTGTTTAATGCGCGCACGGAAAATGAAGGAATTCACACCCTCCAAACGGGCGATCGCAACAAAATTCTCATGTTTGAAGATGAGGATGACGCCACTCGCTTTGGGTTAATGTTGGAGGCTCAGGATTTCCCACCGGTGACCATCGAAGCCATGGACGAAGCAGATATTATCGAGTTTTGTCGGGATGCAGACTACGATTGGCAACATGTACCCGCCGGTACGTTGGAGACTCCCCCTGAGGCTAATGTGGCGGACCTCGATTGGGATCCAGAGGGGAATCACAAATCAGCACACCAAGATCCAAGCGCAGATACAGGGTTGGCTGATAGCGATTTAGAGCGGATTCGACGGCAGTTGGAAGGCTTACTCTAAAGCGTTGGCATCTGTTAAATCGAAAGCATTTTAATGCCAAGGGCAATCAAAACCCCACCCCCAAAAAACTCGACCTTTTCCCCCAGGTGGCCAGAAATGAGCTTGGCACAAAATAGACCGGCATAGGTGGCGAGAAAGGCCGCAAGACCAATGCTTAGGGAGTAGGGAACAAGGGGCTTGTTGATTAAACCGAGGGATACACCGACCCCCAGGGAGTCAATGCTCGTGATGCTAGAAACGAAGAGAATTTTCCAGAAACCGTGGATCTTAACGGGTTCAGCGTCGTCTTCTGGGGGATGGCGCATTTCCTGATAAGCGTTGTAGCACATATGTCCCCCCACAGCGAGCAACAGGGCAAAGGCAATCCAATGGTCATAGGCTGTTACTAGGGATTGGGCAAAATGTCCCAGGATAAATCCGAGGGCGATCGCCACCCCTTCGGAAACCCCAGAACTCACCGCAAAAAATAGGGCCCGCTGACGGGAAAAGTGTCGGACGCCAAGGGCTAAAGCTGCTGAAAAAGAGTCAATACTCAGTACCAACGCAAAAATTAAAATATCTAGTTCAAACCCCATAAATTCCGTGGCGATCGCCCCTGCTGAAACACTGCGAATATCACTATAAACGAAAAATCTGGGGTTGATTTATCATAGTTTTTTCATCATTTAAAAATTCTTTTAGACCCTAAACAACAGCCTTTAGATTCTCCGAAAGATAGTCTGCGGTAGCTTCCACGAGGGCGATCGCATTTTCATAAAACATCCGGGTCGGCCCAATCACCGCCACACTCCCCACGGGATTTTCTTCCTGGTAATAGTGGGTGGAAATGAGGGCACAGGTTTTCATCGGCTCCAGGGGATTTTCCGCACCAATATGAATTAACGTCGGGCGATCGCCCGGCAAACCCCGAAACACGACTGGCAGTAATTGCTCCTGTTCCGCCTCCAGCAGATGCAGCAAAGTCTGTAACTGCTCAATCTGGGAAAATTCCGGTTGTCGCAACACCTCAGAAATGCCCCGTACCAAAATTGGCGTTGAGATCGTCCTCGGGATCACCTGGGTAATCTTTTGTAGGATCGTCGCGAGTAACTGCTGGCAATAGTGAAAATCTTCTGCCAGTACCTGGGGGTCAAGGCGGGCAATTTCCTGGAGCGATCGCCCCTGGAGGTGATGATTTAAAAAATTAGACAGCACTGTCAGTTCTTCCGGATCACAATCCAAAGTCAAGGCCAGGGACTGGGGTTGATAGCTATCCGTCACCACAATCATCATTACCCGCTGTTCCCCGAGGGCCAAGAATTGGAGATGGCGCAATCGCGCATGGGAACGTTGGGGGACAGTGATTAATGCAATGTAACCACTGAGGGTTGCCAAAATTTGTGTCGCCCGCTGAAGAGTCCCTTCCAAGCCCCAAGCTTCACCGCTAGTCTGTTCCTGGAGCGTATGGGTGACCCATTTGCGAGTATCAGAATTGGGCGTCACCAGTTCATTCACATACAGTCGATAACCTGAATCCGAAGGTACCCGCCCCGCCGAGACATGGGGTTGATACAAAAAGCCAGCCTTTTCAAGCTTTCCCATCACACTGCGGATAGTCGCCGAACTCACCTGAAAATCATATTCTTCCGCAAGGGTCTTTGATCCCACTGGTTCCGCCGTGGAAATGTAATGGTTGACCGTTGCCCGAAAAATATTTTGGTGACGGGGATTAAGGGTTTTCTGAGCAACCATACGCAGATAATCGTGCTGTTAATACTAAGAAATATAAAAAAATAGTTAAAAAACTTGGCTTAACTTAAGAAAGATTTAAGGTCTGAATTTCGGTTAGTATAGCTCATTCTTTTTCCTGGGCGAGGTTAGTCACAAGCTATCAATAGCGGGCGAGGTGGCGTTCCACTGTCAGAGCATAGAGATGAATTCCCCCTTGGATATTGATGACCTGGGCAAAGCCATTCTGTTGTAACCACTGGCACATCTGAGCCGAGCGTACACCATGGTGACAGAGGACATAGGTTTCTGCGTGGGGATCAAAATCGACAGTAATACGCGGCGACCACTGTTCAAACTGACTCAGGGGCAAATTTTGAAAGCCTGGGAGGGCGACAATGTCCAACTCAAAAGGCTCCCGGACATCAATCAGTTGTAGATTATCTGTGGTTTGCCAGCGTTGGGCAAAGGCAATGGGAGAAACTTCAGTGAGGGGATTTGGGTTATTCATGGAAACGATTGCTCAAATAAGGAACAGAGTCATTATTTTCCGGTATTTTCCTGCAGTGGTGACCTGGGGGACCCAAGAATAGTCAGTAGATTTTCACCTTAGGGGCTGTCAAAGTTAAGGAGTATTGCAGTTCCTGGGGAGAGACGGCCAAGGGAATTTGGGAGTGGTACAAGTAACG
>JAYKIK010000079.1:0-7573 GCA_035284725.1 Synechococcus sp. | reverse complement strand
GCAAACAATGGTGGTTGGCAGTGGAGTGCCTCCAGTGGCATGGATCCTAAACCCCTACGGATTTTTAACCCCTACACCCAAGCCCAAAAATTTGACCCTGAGGCAGACTATATTCGTCGGTGGCTACCGGAGTTAGCAAAGCTGGATACCCAGGTCTTACTAACAGGCAAAATTCCCAGTCTCCTGCGCCGTCAGTACAACTACCCAGAACCGATTGTGGATCACGGGGTACAACAGCGGGAGTTTAAACGTCTTTATCAACGGATGAAAGAAAGTGCCTAAACAAAACGGGTGAGTTCAACGCGGTACCGTTCTTTTTTGGTGATGGTGATTTCGCCCACCTCGACGCGTCCTTTCCCCCGCAGGGAAATGAGATCGCCGGTTTTGACGTTGTAGCTACTCTGGGTGATGGTTTTCCAGTTGACCCGTACGTTCCCAGCGGCGATCGCCTCGGCCATTTTTGCCCGGGACATCCCCAATCCAGCCGAGCCGATGGCATCCAGACGAAGGGAAGCCTCCACAGTGGTGAGTTCTTTCTTTTTCGGGGGGCGTACTTTCAATTCTTCGAGGGGAATCGGCCGCGTTTTCACCGGGACAGACCGCACCTGCACCAAGGATGTTTCTAAAAATGGGACTAATTCAGGAATTACTAACGCCTGGGCACCGCGATCGCCTAATACGAGAATGTCACCAATTTTGTCCCGCACTAAACCCGTTCCGAGGAGCGCCCCCAGGAAATCCCGGTGGGTGGCTGTATCAAACAAAAAGTTACCGGCAATGTCGAGGGCCGCAATTTCTAAATGGCTGGCATCAATAGGAATTTCTTCCCGGGCGATCGCCAACCGCTGCCGTTCCGCTTGGGGGTAGCCGCCGCCGTGGACAAAATGGATTTCCGTAAGGCGCCCAAAGATGGCGATCGCCTCGTAGAGTACAGGGGGTGATAGGAAATTGGTCTGAACGATTTCCCAAGTCTGGATCGCCCGATCCGCCTGGTCGAGGATGCGACTCAGTTCCTCGCGGTTTTCAACGCCTTTGAGTAGATCGTCCTTCGGTAAGTTCATAGATAGGGAAAATGCGATCGCCAAATATCGCCAAGTAAAAAATGAGTGGGAAATCACTAATATCTGATCATACCAAAGCACCATCCCGCAAATGCCCACAGGGTCGGGAAATCCGCCGTTTACAAAGCCAGATCAAGCCATAATAATGAAGAAAGTTCATTTATCTCAGGAATTTCTGTGGCTATATTCGACTGGTTTCGGCGTAAAACAACTGAGCAACCCCAAGACACCCCAGAACCCACTACACCAGAAGAAAAAGTAGAGGCAACAGCACCCGCTGAAACCGCCCCCGAAACCCCAGCGTCCCCAGAAATCGACTACCTCACCTGGGCCAAATCCGCCTACAAAAATATCCAAGAGAAAAAAGGTGTTGAACTGGCTCCCCCAAAGCCTGAAGCTGTCGCACTAGAGCTGGAAGCAGAGTCTACTCCCCCAGAGCCTCCGGCATCAGACATTGCCGTTGAGGAGGTAACACCGGAAGAACCAGAGGCGCACTACCCAGCGGATCTTGGAGAGATCCCCCCGGAGACCCAAGAACCAGACAATGAGGTTGCTGAAGCCAACACTGAAGCAGTAGCAGCAGAAGCAGCAACACCCGCCGCCCCAGAACCCGAACCCGTTGCTGAAACGGAAGAAATTATTCCTGAGAGTGAACCGGCAGCAGAACCCGAGCCAGAACCCACCGCCACAATGCCCGCTTGGATGCAAAAATCCGACGGCCTCGAAAAACTCAAAGAAACGGCGATCGACACTGAAGGTTTAGAATTTGACGAAAATTTCCTCTGGTCTGCCAAAGTTCTCGCAGATCAAGGGCGGGACGCCAGTGACATTTCCCTCGAAGAAATTGAATGGCTGAAAAAACTCCGGGAAGGCCTCGGTAAAACCCGCCGCAGTCTAGTGAATCAGCTTAAGGCCGTGGTCGGTCAAGGGCCCCTGAACGACGAAGCGGTAATGGCAATCGAATCGCTGCTCCTGCAAGCGGATGTGGGGGTTGAAGCCACCGACTACATTATCGAAACCCTCCAGGATAAACTCCGCCAGGAAGCCCTCCCCCCCGAAGCGGCGATCGCCTATCTCAAAGAAATCCTGCGGGACATCCTCGACAAACCCCTATCAAAACTGCAAAGCACTGAATTTGCCCCCGAAGCAGACCGGCTGAACATTTGGATGCTGACCGGGGTAAATGGTGCGGGGAAAACGACGACTATCGGTAAATTAGCCCACCTCGCTAATCAATCAGGCTATAGCTGTGTGATCGCCGCTGCCGATACCTTCCGGGCTGCCGCCGTGGAACAAGTGAAAGTTTGGGGCGAAAGAACCGATACCCCTGTGATCGCCAACCCTGGTAAAAATACGGATCCCGCAGCGGTGGTTTTCGATGGGATTACTGCCGCCCAATCCCGCAACTCCCAAATTTTGTTGGTGGATACTGCCGGCCGTCTACAGAATAAGAAAAATCTGATGGATGAACTGGCAAAAATTCGGCGGATTGTGGATAAAAAAGCCCCCGATGCCCGAGTAGAATCCCTCCTCGTTTTAGACGCAACCCTCGGCCAAAATGGTTTACGGCAAGCCCAGGTCTTCTCAGAAGCCGCAAAACTCAGTGGCGTTGTCCTCACAAAATTAGACGGTACAGCCCGGGGTGGTGTCGCCCTCGCTGTTAGTCAGCAGTTGGGTTTACCGATTCGCTTTATCGGCGCCGGGGAAGGCATTGAAGATCTCCGGCCCTTCTCTAGCTATGAATTCGTCGAAGCCCTACTGGATGGATAGACCCCGGTAAAATTCAAAATCTTGAGAGGCGGACATTTGCATTGAGCAACCGCCTTTTTTTGTGGCCTGCCAAATCCTAAAATTTCCCCACATGGCTTCAGACAGGCAAAAAATCCCAGTATGCTAAAAGTTAATTCGACCTGTGCGCAGCAGTTGATAACCGGAGGTCATGGAAATCAGGGAAAGAAAAAGTTGCCAAAGGCTTGTGGGGGCTAAAACGGCTCGACCACCGGCAAAAATGAGCAGAATCGAAATCCCGATTAAGATCCAACCCAGTGAGCGATTTTCTGCTGGGAATGTGAACAGAGAAACAATCCCTCCGGCTAAAGTCATTACAGCCAGATCTGCAGAAAGGCCGCGCCAAAAGGAATAACCGTAACCGCCAGTGGTGAAAAAGATATTTTTACCCAGGAAATAAATACCCAGCAGTATTAAGCCAAGGCCAAAGATCTTACCAAAAAATTTCATTGTTTTATGCCTAACAACACTTTAGTTTAGCGAATACTATGATCCATGTAATTTATTCCGATCAATTTCTTGACCACGATACGGGACGACCCCACCCAGAAAGTGCGCGACGGCTAACGGCGATCGCCCAAGCCCTTAAAACTGTGCCCTGGGCCGACCAAATTGACTGGCATGAACCCACGGCGATCGCCTTGCGGGATCCTTTGCCCTGGGTGCGCCAATTACATGAAGACTATTATTTACAACAACTGCAAAAATTAGCGTCATCCGGCGGCGGCCATTGGGATCCGGACACCCCTGTTTCACCCCAAAGTTTTGATGTTGCCCTCTTGGCGGTGAATGCCTGTTTGGATGGGGTAGATCTGGCGGTAAAAACGAAAGAGCCTGTGTTTGCTCTGGTGCGGCCTCCGGGTCACCATGCCACCCGCAGCACGGGGATGGGGTTTTGCCTACTGGGAAATGTGGCGATCGCCGCTCACTATGCTCTGGATCTAGCCAGTATTAAACGAGTTGCCATCCTCGACTGGGATGTACACCATGGCAATGGCACCGAATTTTTAGTGGAAAGTAACCCGGATATTTTTTACTGTTCCCTCCATCAAGATCCGGCCTATCCTGGCACTGGCCAAGCCGATGATCAAGGGCGGTTTCAAAATGTCTTAAATATTCCCCTCAAACCTGGTGCGGATCGAGAGATTTACATCAAAAAATTTCAGCAGGTGATTCTGCCCCGTCTTCAAGCTTTTCAACCAGATTTACTCATTGTCAGTGCAGGCTACGATGCTAATGCTAAAGATCCCTTAGCCGGGATGAATCTCCAACCCCAGGACTACAAAGCCTTTAGTGAATTTTGTCAGCAGTTACACTGTCCGATTATGTTTGTCCTCGAAGGCGGTTACCATCTTCAAGCCCTAGCAGAATCGGTGGTGGCAACCCTCGAACCTTTTGTTCAATGGGGATACATTCAATAGGGACAATGAATGTCCCCCAGGAGTACCGGACATTTTGCTCCCGTCACTTTCGGTAAATTTCCCGGAAATTCCTTAATCCGCCAGTAAGCTAAAACCGCAAAGGCGATCGCCTCCTTGGCATCATGGTCTAAACCGAGGTCAGCGGTGCTTTTCACGGGAATTTGGTCTCCGAAGGCGGCCTGCAAACGTTCCCGAAGATAACTATTGCGGCAACCGCCCCCACAGAGGAAAATTTCATCGGGTAGTTGGGGTAAAAAGAGTTCATAATTTCGTTGAACTGTTAAAGCCGTAAACTCCGTTAAACTCGCCAGCCAATCCGCCTCTGTAAGTTGGTAATTCTGGGCATCGCACCAACATTTTTCCAGGAAATCCACCCCAAAATATTCTCGACCCGTAGACTTGGGGGGCAGTTGTTCAATGAAAGGGTCCCCCAGCCAGTGCTGGACTAAATCTAAAGCGGGGGTTCCCTGGGCCGCCCAAACACCATCTTGGTCATAGGCCTGGGCACCATTGGTTAACCTTTGAATGGCAAGATCCAGCAGCACATTCCCGGGGCCAGTATCCCAACCGATCACATGGTTTTCCCAATTAATTTGATTTTTCGGTGGTAAATAGGTGACATTGCCGATGCCCCCGAGGTTTTGGATACAGCGGTGTTTTGTCGGGTGGGCCAAAAGATAAGCGTCGACTTTCGGCACTAATGGTGCTCCCTGTCCCTGAACTGCAAGATCCGCCCGTCGAAAATTACTAACGGTTTTAATGCCCGTGTGCTGGGCGATCGCCTCGCCGCGTCCTAGTTGCCAACTAAAACCCAAGTCATGGCTTGGGGGACGATGAAAAATAGTCTGTCCGTGGGAACCGATTAAATCTGCGGTACTGCCATAGCGTTCTTGGATCTGGATCGCAGCGGTGGCAAAACTGTGGGCGATCGCCTCGTCTAGGGCCGCAAATTCCAGGGCACTGAATTTTTCCCCGGCACAGACTGCGAGAATTTTTTGCCGGAGTTCGGAGGGATAGGAATAGGTCGCAAAGCCTAATAACTCGATTTCAATGGCGTCGGCTGCTCCTTGAATCTCTACTAGGGCCGCATCAATGCCATCTACCGAAGTGCCGCTCATCAATCCAATTACGCGCATAGATTCTTTATCCCCAAAAAGCGTCGCCAAACTTTTCCCATTATTACCTAACCCATGGGAGACGAAATTTGTCCATTCCCAGGAAGCGTTGGAGGGAATCCGTCACAATAGAAGAGTTGTCCATATCTTGTAATTTCCAACGTTATTATGGCCGCTTCTTCTCGCTTGCGCCGACTTATTGCCTACCTCAAGCCTTATCAACGGGATGTGTGGCTGGGGATTGGTGCCCTCGTCCTTGTTAATGGCTTAGGGGTTTATATCCCGATTATTTTGAGCAATACCGTCGACTCCCTGCGGACGGATGTGGGGTTAGTGATGTTAACCCGCTCTGTTTTGTTAATGCTGATCCTCGCATCGGTGATGTGGGGCATCCGGATGCTATCCCGGGTAGCAATCTTCGGAGTCGGTCGACAAGTGGAGTTTGACCTGAAGCAAAAGATTTTCCAACATCTCCTCACCCTAGAACCGGCCTATTTTGCGAACCAATCCTCTGGGGATTTGATCAACCGGGCCACCAGTGATGTGGATAATGTGCGACGTTTATTGGGCTTTGCGGTGCTCAGCCTGGCGAATACGCTCTTTGCCTATGCCATGACTCTCCCGGTGATGTTGTCCCTCCATGCCAAACTCAGTGTAATGGCGATCGCCGTTTATCCGGCCATGCTGTTAACGGTGCAACTCTTCAGTGGTCGACTGCGGGACGAACAAAAGGATGTCCAGGAAGAACTCTCGGAATTGAGCCAACTGATCCAAGAGGACATGAGTGGCATTTCCCTGATCAAAATCTATGCCCAGGAAGCCAATGAACGTCAGGCTTTTGCCGGCAGGAATGCCAAACTACTTAAAGCAAACCTCGGCTTAGCCCGCACCCGTAACCTGCTTTTCCCCATCATCGAAGGAATTTCCTACATCAGTCTCCTCGTGCTTTTAGCTTTTGGGACAAAGGCGATCGCCGCTGGAGAATTAAGTGTTGGTAACTTTATCGCCCTGATTCTGCTGGTTGAGCGCTTAGTGTTCCCCACAGCCCTCCTTGGATTCACGATTACCTCCTACCAACGGGGTGAGGTGAGCATTGACCGCATTGAAGCAATCCTCGACAACCAACCCCAGATCCAAGACCAGCCCACCGCTCAATCCCTAAATCCCGATACTGTCCAAGGGGAAATCGTCGCTAAAAATCTTTCTTTTACCTATCCCGAAGGCGATCGCCTTGCCCTAGAAAATTTAAGCTTCACGATTCACCCTGGTGAAACCATTGCCATTGTCGGTTCCATCGGTGCCGGTAAATCCACCCTCGCCAATGCTTTTCCGCGATTGATTGATATCGAACCTGGTCAACTGTTCCTCGACGGCCAAGACATTACTCAAATCCGCCTAGAAGATCTTAGAAGGGCGATCGCCTATGTCCCCCAAGAAAGTTTTCTGTTTAGTAGCCAAATCCGCGAGAACATCGCCTATGGACTCCCCGGCAGTGACCAACCCGAAATCGAAGATTCTGCCAAACAAGCTCAAATCCACTCCGAAATTCTCAATTTTCCCAAACAGTACAACACCCTTGTCGGCGAACGGGGGATCACCTTGTCAGGGGGACAACGTCAACGTAGCTCCCTCGCCCGCGCTTTTATGATTGATGCCCCGGTGTTGATTCTTGATGATGCCCTTTCTAGCGTGGACAACAGAACCGCCACAGAAATTCTTGATTACCTGTCTCACTCTCCCCAAAATAAAACCGTCATCTTTATTACCCACCAACTCTCTGCAGCTGCTAAAGGCGATCGCATCTTTGTGATGGATCACGGCAAAATTGTCCAAACAGGCATCCACGAAGATCTCCTCACCCAAGACGGACTATACAAACGTCTCTGGGAACAAAACCAGCTCGTAGAAATCCTCACCTAAACTCAACGGCATTCCGCTTGTCGGCAATCCAAAGACCTCCCTACATATCCAGAGAGTTCTTTTTAAAGCCTGCTTGAGCATGCAATACAAATTTACTGATATTTACTCATTGCCCTATGGGCTTTCGCTGTTCAGCGATTATTTTCGAAAAATCCTGAAGTCCAAACCCTTTGCTCTGACTGTATTCCAGCCCTCTCTGCTTCAAAAGATCAAAAAACTTTGGAAAAAGGTGTTGACAACTCCGGGGAGTCTGGTTAATATAGTTAAG
>JAYKIK010000078.1:0-7019 GCA_035284725.1 Synechococcus sp. | reverse complement strand
ACATACCGAAACACAGCCACATTCTGTAGCACGGTGCCATCGGGTAAAATGCCGTGGATTCGTTCCATTGCCGCCTGGAAGGTGACACCACTGTGGCGGGCCGGATCGTAATCAGTCGCAGTAATGTCTACAAACCAAACTAAACCGCGTCCATGATCTTTGCGGCGGAGAAAGTTGACTTCCCGGAGACAGAGAGGACATTGGCTATCGTAGAGGAGTTTGATTTTCCAGGGGGATGCTGCTGCCATAGAGCTATTGGGATCTTAAAAACTTAATCACATTGTAAAGATTTTTTGCGGTCAACCGGGGGCAAGGCCAAAGGATCGTTTTACCCATTAGGGTTTTTTTTGCGATCGCCCCTCATTTTTCCTGGGTAATTTGTCCCTAGACCGTTACCAAAGGTTGTCCCACCAAGAATCATTGGTCGGGGTGATGGTGTCGGTCTCAATGAAATCCACCTTGCGTCGAATCTCTGCCGGATCCCAACCTGTTAATTTAGCCAGGGTTTGCACTTCTGTTTCCTGGCGTTGGTAGGTTTGACGGCGGTACTCCCGGGCGGCACCGCAGGCCATTTCCCCCCGGTAGGGATGGCGAATCACATAACGCCCCTGGAAAAATTGCTGGTTAGCGGTGGCATGGAAGCGGAGATCTTCGGGAAATTGGTCGCGGGCATAGCGCACATGGAGTCGCGTAATAAATACCCTGGGGAGATATTGATCTTCGTCCCAAAAGACCCCCGCTTGTTTTAACTCCGCCTTGGTTAAATTGGGGGCAGAACAGGGATCACAGCTACTCATATCCCAGGCATATTCCAAGAAAACATCATCCCGTCCCTGGCGTTGGTAATCCTGTGCGAACATGGTGGTATAAAAATCCCCAAATTCTTCCTCCACAAACTCAGGAATTTCCACATTGGAAGGAATCTTGACAGTGCGATAGTTGGTGACTTCCGCCTGGCCTTTGGGAGAAAGAATGTAAACAATCAAATCCTGGGCTTGCTGGGCATTCATCATCCCTAAGCGAATGGGTAACATAAACTTCGGTGATTCAAAGGCCATCATCAGGGGACGCAATTGATTGACGCCACTCCGGTCAAATTCCTCTAGGTTGACCTTAGCCACAAAGAATTTCATTTTGTCGCGAATGTAAGGTCGTAAAAGTTCACTAGCGCCCTGGGGCAGTTGGTAATCGTTCTGGCGTAACCAGGTTTCGAGGCCATCAGATTCTCTCGCACTGAGGATCAAAATGTCATATTCCCCAACGCTAAATTGTTCCTCGATGGTGACCCCTAGATTGGCGGCACTTTCTTGCATTAATTCTGCACTCATGGGCATTGGTGCCCTGGCGTTTTGCAGCAAGCCAAACCCATCGTCAAACATCCGCACAGCACAGGGATTTTCGTCAAAATATTCCACCAACCGGGGGGCGCTGAAATCATCGAGACGTTTGATAATGCTGGCTTCCCCCACATGAACCTGTTCTTCTTTAAGCACAACGGGAACAGGTACGACCAGGGCAAAATCCGAGACTTCCCCTTCGTAGTCATTGGCCATGGTTAGAACCGTGCGATCGCCATCCCGGGCAATAATCACTTGGGAAGCTTGGTTATAGAGATCGGTGTCAGCCTTTGCCACGTAAAACCCACAGAATGCCCAAGCGGGTTGGGTCAGTAGCAGTAAACCGATGCCGGTGATGGCAAGGCCACGCAGGTAGCGAAAAATCGTTTTTAACATGGTTTTGCTCAGAGAATAGGTCGAGTTTGTAAGGTCAGGGGAACTTGGGTTAAGGGGCCTTGGTCAGGGGGATTTTCCTGCCACTGAAACCGGGGCGATCGCCAAATTTTATCGATGATGATCGTACTCGGTGCCAGACCAAATAAAGCCCAGAAAATTGCCGTTGAAGTGTAGAGACCATGCTGCAAAATAAAGGTCAGGAGAGCAATGCTAATCGCCCAAAAAATTCGCCCCTGTTTTGCATTGGGAATAGACCGGGGATCCGTGAGCATAAAGAAGGCAAATAGTAGGAGAGAACCGCTCGTCAACTGGTGGGTGACCACATCCCAACTCCAGCCCAGCCAAAAGTTACGGAGAATCTCTAAACCCCCATAACTCGCTAAAAAAGCAGCGGAAGTGTCCCAACGGCCTACTTTTTTTAAAACAAGACCGGCAGCCCCCATAAACAAGAGTAAATACCACCAATCGGTGCCCCATTGTCCCGGGGAAACCCAAGCACCATCGGTCAGTAGGAGGGCCATAATAATGCCGAAATTAGCAGGGTTAAAAACGTGTTTTTCCTGGTAACGAAAGAGAAACTTACTGGCGATCGCACAGACCGCTGCTCCCATTAGAACCAGGGGATGATTGACCCGCAGCAAGAGAGAAAGACCCAGACCTGTGATGGTGGCGCTGCGGAGACCAGAGATGAAAAGGGGTCGTAATTTTGGCGGTTTGTCATTTTTAGAACGGCGGGCTTGCCAGAGACTAAGGCTCCATTGGGTGAGGATACAGGTGGCGATCGCCAACAGCACTCCGGTCAAATTTAACGTCCAGTCCCGGGTATAAACCCCCAGGGTAAGAAAACTACTGAGAATCGCAATTTGATAATCACGAGCGTCACTGAAGGGCATAGGTGAGACTCCCTTACGAGGTGGAAAGCAAATTTCCTCAAGTATGGAAGGAAAGTCCGGGGGCAACAGAAAGGTTTCTTTTTTTGTAACAGAAAGGGCCGTGACTTCTTTCCCGATCTACACTGAAATCGAGTGAGAATAGCGGTTGAATTTGATATTAAAAAATGTGAATTTAGATCGTCTCACATCCACTGTAAAACAATTTTCACTCACCTTTAAACACAACTTTTTAACCTCGATCTGGGTGTAGGAGTCTGAAGAAAATGCAAGTCAAAAAATTATTTGTCCCCCTCTTAGCGGGCATGTTATTCCTCGGGGGAACCTCAGGGGCAATCGCCCAGGAAATGTTACGGACGATCACCGTCACTGGCCAGGGAGAAGAAGCCGTGTCCACCAGTATTTCCCAGGTACGTCTTGGGGTGGAAGTACGGGGAGGAACCGCAGCCCAAGTCCAAGCGGACATCGCCAAACGTAGCAATCAGGTGGTGGATTTCCTCAAATCCAAAAATGTCGCTAAACTCACCACCACGGGGATTAACCTCCAGCCGGAATATGACTACAACGATGGCGATCGCCGTTTAATCGGGTATCTAGCCACTAATACTGTGAGCTTTGAGGTGCCCACTGCCCAGGCTGGCAGCATTATGGATGAAGCGGTAAAAGCCGGAGCCACCCGCATTGATGGGATTTCCTTCCGGGCCACCGATGCGGCCCTGGCCGAAGCAGAAAAAACAGCCCTCGCTGAAGCGGCCCAGGATGCCCGTACCCAAGCTCAAACTGTCCTTAGCGCCTTGGGTTTGAGTCCTCAGGAAATTGTCCAGATCCAAGTGAATGGGGCAGCGCCGCCCATGCCAATCTTCAAGACCATGGATGCGGTGCGGACAATGGCCCTCGAAAGTGTCGCCCCCTCCCCCGTAGAAGGTGGAGAGCAGACGGTGAACGCCTCCGTAACCCTGACGATCCGCTATTAAAGTTGGCTTTGACCGAGAAAATTACAGTTAAATGGGGGTAATTGGCTAGTTTGGGATAACGGTATCACTTGAGGGAATGTTAGATCTAACGAAACTTGCGGGACAATTGCCGGGGATGGGCGCCCACCTCCAGGAAGAAGCCGCTACAGGACGGGAACGGATCGAGCGGGGAGTTAGCCTACTGCTGGAAGCCCAGGAAGATTTCCAGACTCTCCAGGCCCACCAAAAAACCTGGGGCGATCGCCTAATTTTTAACCACGGCATTCCCCTAGAACCCCTAGACACCCGCATTCCCATTTCTCCTCCCCCCCAAGCCCACACGGTTTTCGCGACGGACGGTTCCCAGATTGCCCCATCCCACCATGAAATTGCCTACTGTTATTTGATCAATATCGGTCGGGTAATGCTCCACTACGGCCAAAGCTTACATCCCCTCCTGGATCATTTGCCGGAGATTTTCTACCGCCACGAGGATTTGTACACGTCTCGCAAATGGGGGATCCGCACTGATGAATGGTTGGGGTATCGCCGTACTGCCTCCGAAGCGGAAGTTCTCGCGGAAATGGCTTGTAAGTGGGTGTTACCCCCTGGCTCCCATGCCCATATTCCCAATGTGGCCTTGGTGGATGGTTCTTTAGTCTATTGGTTCCTGGAAAATCTGCCTGCCGAGGCCCGCCAACAAATTCTTGAACCCCTTTTAGGGGCGTGGCAACAGCTCCGCGAAACCCGCATTCCCCTGGTTGGCTACATCAGTTCGACCCGCAGTGTGGAGGCTGTCCATTTTCTCCGGCTCCAGGCCTGTCCCCACGACCAACCCGACTGTCAAACCCATTGCCTCGATGGGGAAACCAAGGAACGAAAACCGGAATTTTTAGAGGCTCTTCCCTGTCAAACCATTGAACCTCTGCGGGATAGCACCCTCTTTGAGCAACTTTTAAAACCAGGCGATCGCAGTGGCCTTTGGCTCAGTCAGGCGCGCATTCTCAATCAGTATCCAGCGGCGGATCAGGTGTGTTTTTGTTATCTCCATGTGGGGACAGAGGTGGCCCGGGTGGAAATGCCCCGCTGGGTAGCCGAAGATGCCCAATTACTCGATCAAACGTTAGGGATTATCCTGGGCCAGGTGCAGAAAGGTTTTGGTTACCCCGTGGCGATCGCCGAAGCCCATAACCAAGCCGTCATCCGGGGAGGCGATCGCGCTAGATTTTTCGCTTTCCTTGAACAACAACTCCTCAAAGCCGGTCTAAAGAATGTGGGCGTCTCCTACAAAGAAACCCGCAAGCGGGGCTCCGTCGCCTAACCCTTTTTGGAAATCCCCAATCTCCGAAATGACAGCCTACAATGAACAAACGCCAGTGTTTGTGCCATAGCTATCGGCCTCTGGGCTAAGGCGCGGCTACTGACTAATCCCGTTTGTCTTTTAGCAAATTTCCCCCACTGCACCAATGCCCGATAACGCCCAAGCCCCCCTTGAACCGAATCAACCGCAGGAAAAAGAACAGCACCAGGAAAATCCTTGGGTCGAAACCATTAAAACCCTGGTCACCGCTGGAATTTTGGCCATTGGAATTCGTACCTTTGTTGCTGAAGCCCGCTACATTCCCTCGGAGTCGATGTTGCCAACCCTAGAGGTAAATGACCGTCTGATTATTGAGAAAATTAGTTACCACTTTAAAAATCCCCAGCGGGGCGATGTGGTGGTATTTAACCCCACGGAAATTTTGCAACAACAGAATTACAAAGATGCTTTTATTAAACGAGTCATCGGCATTCCTGGAGATACAGTACAGGTCAGCGGCGGTACCGTCTTTGTCAATGGCAAACCCCTCGAAGAAAATTACATCAACGAAGCCCCTGATTATGACTATGGCCCCGTAACGATTCCAGAAAATCATTACCTTGTGCTTGGGGATAATCGCAATAATAGCTACGACTCCCACTATTGGGGTTTTGTCCCCCGGGAAAAACTCGTGGGGAAAGCCTTTATCCGCTTCTGGCCCTTTAATCGGGTAGGGATTCTCAATGACGAACCCCAATTTGCGGACGAGGAACCGATCACACCCTAGCGCCCCATCCCAGAGACCGCTAGGATATAGGGCGACTCCTCCATGGCAGGGACTATGAGTGAACTATCCCCTTTGTTGCAAGCGTCGGGACTATACAAAAGTTTTGGCGGGATTCGTGCGGTACAAAATGCCTCAATTACGGTGCCCCGTGGTCAGATCACGGGTTTGATCGGCCCCAATGGTGCGGGGAAAACGACGCTGTTTAATCTCCTCTCGAATTTCATCACGCCAGATCAGGGCAAAGTGATTTTTAATGGCCAGGAGGTGCAAAATTTACCTTCCTATGCGATCGCCGCCAAAGGATTTGTGCGGACTTTCCAAGTGGCTAGAGTGTTGTCGCGGTTGTCGGTGCTAGAAAATATGCTGCTGGCGGCCCAGGATCAGACGGGAGAAAATTTCCTGCAAGTGTGGTGGCAACGGGGAAAAATTCGGCGCCAGGAAAAGGCCAACCGGGAAAAGGCCATGGCAATTCTAGAATCGGTCGGTCTGGGGGCAAAGGCCCAGGATTATGCGGGAGCTTTGTCAGGGGGACAACGAAAACTTCTGGAGATGGCCCGGGCGTTGATGAGTGACCCCCAACTGATTTTGTTAGATGAACCGGCGGCGGGGGTGAATCCCACTTTGATCAATCAAATTTGTGAGCACATTGTCCGCTGGAATGATCAAGGGATTTCTTTCTTAATCATTGAGCACAATATGGACGTGATTATGTCCCTGTGTAACCACATTTGGGTGTTGGCGGAGGGGACGAACCTCGCGGATGGCACACCGGCAGATATTCAAAATAATGAACAGGTACTGGAGGCTTATTTAGGATCCTAATGCGTGTTTTACTCACCAATGACGACGGCATCGATGCCCCTGGAATTGCTGCCCTCAAAAAGGCGATCGCCCCCCAGGCCAAGGAGGTGGTGACGGTGGCGCCCCAGAGCCAAATGTCGGAATGTGGCCATCGATTTACGGTGTATGGGCCGATTCCAGTGGAGCAACGGACGGACAATGCCTATGCGGTGGCGGGAACGCCGGCGGACTGTACTCGCTTGGGCCTCACTCAGTTTGCAGCGGATGTGGATTGGGTATTGTCGGGGGTAAATGCTGGCGGTAACCTGGGCGTAGATATTTACACTTCAGGAACAGTTGCAGCGGTGCGGGAAGCGACAATCCTCGGCAAGCGGGCGATCGCCTTTTCCCATTTTATCCAGCGACCCTTAGAAATTGATTGGGGATTAGTGACCCACTGGACGGAAAAACTGTGGGCGGAACTGTTAGTAAGAGAACTGCCGGAGAAACATTTTTGGAACGTGAATTTTCCCCATTTAACGGCGGCCTCAGACCCGGAAATTATTTTTTGTGAAC
>JAYKIK010000077.1:0-4300 GCA_035284725.1 Synechococcus sp. | reverse complement strand
GAAAGCGGACGGTGGTTACTCTATCGCTATAATCCCGACCTCAAAGCAGAGGGCAAAAACCCGCTCCAACTCGATAGTCGTACCCCCAAAGGCAGCGTCGAAAGTTCCATGTACAAAGAAAACCGCTTCAAGATGCTCACCATGACCAAACCCCAAGCGGCGAAGGAACTCCTCAAACAAGCCCAAGGCGATATCGATGCCCGTTGGCGCATGTACGAATATCTGGCCAAACGCGACGAAACTTGATCCCCCTAAATCCCCCTTCAAAAGGGGGACTTCCGCCTTTAATTAACAAGCCCATAAAACCACTGGAGAACCATCATGGATTTAACCACACAGTATCTCGGCTTAACCCTGCGATCGCCGCTGATTGTTGGAGCCGCTGCCCCATTAACGGAAGACATCGACAACATCAAACGCATGGAAGATGCCGGAGCCGGAGCCGTCGTTTTACATTCCCTCTTTGAAGAACAAATCCGCCAAGAAAAACTCGAATTACACCACCATTTAACCTATGGCATCGACACCTTCGCGGAGGCTCTGTCCTATTTCCCCGATCCCGAACATGCCCATGATGTTTTCCATGTCGGCGTTGAAACCTATTTAGAACATATTCAAACCGCCAAACAATCCGTGAAGATGCCGATCATTGCCAGCTTAAACGGTGCACATCAAGGCGAATGGGAACATACCGCCAAACTGCTTGAACAAGCCGGAGCCGATGCCCTTGAACTGAATATTTATTATGTCCCCACAGATATGAATAAAAGCGGTTCAGAAATCGAATATGAATACATTCAAATTGTCCGCAGTGTGCAAGAAAACCTGACTATTCCTGTTGCCGTAAAACTGAGTCCATTCTTCAGCAACATGGCAAACATGTCAAAGCGTTTAGTTGATAATGGTGCAAAAGGTTTGGTGTTGTTTAATCGTTTTTATCAGCCCGACATTGATATCGAAGAGTTAGAAGTCATCCCCAATTTAATCCTCAGCAGTCCCCTCGATATGCGTTTACCGATGCGTTGGATTGCCATGCTCTACGGACGTTTAGATGTGGATTTTGCAGCCACCAGCGGCATTCAAAAGGGAACCGATGCGATCAAAATGTTAATGGCTGGAGCTACGGTTACTTCTTTAGTCGCCACCCTATTACGCCACGGCATCCATCACATCAGTACGATTGAGGCAGAAATGGTGCAATGGCTGGAAGAACATGAATATCTATCCCTTAATCAATTGCGGGGTAGCATGAGCCAGATCAATTGTCCCGATGAGAGTGCCTTTGAGCGGGCGCAATATATGCGAGCGATCCAGTCCTATCAACCGGATCATAGTATTCTTTAGTATGCCTCTGTAATTTAGATTTTGCCGACACTAAGTTATCACAAAGATTTTCCTCGAAAAGAGCTGCAACTTTAGTTCTGCTTTATAATTTCAGTGAAAAAATTTAAGGCTTTTCACGAGCATGAAAAAAATTTTAGGTCTGTTGCTTCTCGCTGGTCTCATTTCGCCCGCTTTTCCTACCCAGGCAGAATCTGCAGACATCTTAGCCTGTGATGACTTAGCCATTATTGCTGATGATTTGGCGTATATCAGCGATAGCATGGCAGAGGGTGTTCCCATCGAAGAAGGAGATGAACTCGATGCTGCGTTGGTAGATGTGGTGGATGCCCTCTATGAAGTAGCGGAAATTGAAGAAAATGAAGTTTTATACGATGCGACCCTGGATCTTGATGACGCCTGGGTCAATATGGACCGTGAAGCCTTCGTTGATGCTTTAGATATCGTCGTTGATGAATTTGATTTAATTTATGTTTATGAATGCGGCGAATAATTTTTTTGCTGCCCTTGGTGCTTAGGCCAAAAACTTCTATCCTCTGCAGCCCCCCAGTTTCCAAGTAACGGGGGATTTTTTATGAATGTTGGAACTCACCTCAAGCCATGTCAATGAACTTTCCCACCATGTGGCAGTTTATCCAGAAGAGTGTTTGGGTCTGTTGTTAGGGCAGAGTAAACGGACAAGTGACATACTCCCGACTCTGATGCTTATGCATACAGCGTTCGACGACTCGACTGAGCTCACTCGACCCTGAGGCTCGACCCGAAGTCGCGGGGCTTTCGGTGAAAAGCTAAACTTTGGCCGACGGAAGACAGTTGAACTCTGGACTTCAGTCAGACTATCCAGTTGATAATGAAAATAATAACGGCATCGATTAGTTCAGAATCCCGTCGAAATCGATTTGCGATCGCCCTAGGGCAAAGTACCCTCATTGGGCCGTGATAGCTGCTTGAGTTCAACTATGGTTTATTGAAAAATTCTGAGAATTTTGCGTACAATTATTAAGAACTTTTACAAAAATTGGCTATGGCTCAACCCAGTTTGGCAGAACTCTCCCAAAAGCTTGAGAGCGAGAATTCTAAGGACCGCATGGTGGCGCTGGCCCAACTGCGGGATGTCGCCCCCTTGGATGCCTTACCTCTAATTAAGAAGGTTTTAGATGATGAGGTGCTGCAAATTCGTTCCATGGCGGTTTTTGCTTTGGGAATTAAGCAAACAGAAGAATCTTATCCCCTACTGATTCGGCTTTTGGAAACGGATGGGGACTACGGAATTCGGGCTGATGCGGCGGGTGCTCTGGGCTATCTCCAGGATGAGCGGGCCTTAAAACCGTTGTTACGGGCGTTTTATGAAGATACGTCGTGGTTAGTGCGCTTTAGTGCGGCAGTTTCTTTAGGGAATCTGGGTCGGCCGGAAGCTAAAGAAGCACTCCTCCAAGCCCTGGATAGTGGTGAGGCAATTTTAGAACAAGCGGCGATCGCCGCCCTGGGGGAGATTGGGGCAGTGGATGCTGTAGACCGGATGGCAACCTTTGTTTCTTCGGATAATTGGCTTGTGCGCCAACGGTTAGCGGAGGCATTGGGGGCTTTACCCTGCGAGAAAAGCCTAGCAGCGGTGAAATTCCTTGTGAAAGATGATCATCCCCAGGTGCGTGAGGCTGCCCAGTACAGCTTGGATAAGCTCGGTGGCCAGTGACCCAGTACAAAATTCTCCTCACTTCCTTTCGACCGTGGCTTGGGCATCACACTTCCAATGCCTCGGATGATCTGTTGTGGCACCTAGAAAGAGCGTCCTTAAGGTTTGCGGATTTTCACTTTCTGCGACGGCTACCTGTAGAAACGGCGATCGCCTCTAAAAAAACCATTGCTGCCATTGAGCGTCATTGTCCGGATGTGGTGTTGTGCTGTGGGATGGCCGAAAAACGCGATCGCCTCACCGTGGAATCCCAAGCTTTTTATAGAGGACAGTTCTACCAAACACGGTTCAATCTGGAACAATTGACGGCTACCCTAAACTTTACGGACATTAGCCACGACGCCGGCAAGTTCGTTTGTGAAGGGCTCTATTTTCACTTACTCCAACATTTACAGCGGCGGCAGTCCCAGACCCTTGGGCTGTTTCTCCATGTGCCTGTACTGACCCCGGATAATGAAACCCCCATCGTGGAAGATGTGATAACTTTGCTCCGTTCCCTGACGCAATCCCACCTTTGCCGATGACCACCGCCAAGACCCAAAAACTCCAACGGCTCCGCACCCTGAGTAAACTACTCGATAGTGCGATCGCCATTCCGGGGACGAAGTACAAAATTGGCCTCGATCCAATCATTGGTCTGGTGCCGGCGGTGGGGGATTATCTGAGTTTGATTCTTTCGGGATATATGATTTTCGAGGCGGCTAAGCTGGGGGCGAAACAGGATACCCTCATGAAAATGGCCTTGAATCTCCTCCTAGATAGCGCCGTTGGGACTGTCCCTGTGGCCGGGGATCTCTTTGATGTGGCCTGGAAAGCGAACGAAGCGAATCTTAAGCTTTTGGAAGGGGATTTGCCAGATTTAGCCGGCACCGACAATGCCCCCGTTGATTGGCGTCCTCTGGTTTTAATTTTGGGGGCGATCGCCTTAGTGATTTTCCTAGGGGCTTTGCTTACCCTCTGGTTTCTCAAGCTGCTTTTTAGCACTTTGATCTAAATCGAAATTTGGGTGACGGCAATATTTCCCGAAAAACACACATCCACATCGGTACCCGTCGACCGGAGGCGATCAGGATAGGAACCCACGTAATGGAAATGCTGATCCCGTGCCTCATAGAGCACCTGCATCGGGTCTGTACTACGTTCACAAAAAATAATTTCCGGGTCTGAGGCCGCCGTTAAATGGGGAAAATTCACGTTCCAAAAATGTTTCTCCGGCAGTTCTCTTACTAACAGTTCCGCCCACAGTTTTTCCGTCCAGTGGGTCAC
>JAYKIK010000076.1:0-4863 GCA_035284725.1 Synechococcus sp. | reverse complement strand
GTAACAACTTTTTTTGCCATTGCTAGCTCTGTTTTTCCACTTGATTAAATTCAAGTTCTACTGGCGTATCTCGACCAAAGATCGACAATAGAGCTTTCAGTTTGCTGCGCTCAGGGCTGACTTCAATAATTTCCCCTTCAAAGTCCTTAAACGGCCCCGAAAGGACAAGAATTTTATCGCCAATCGCCATATCGACTTTAACCGTCGGTTCAACGACCTGAGCCTGTTTGAAGATGCGCTCTACTTCAGACTTACTGAGAGGTAAGGGTTTAACGTGACCCCGGCCTCTACCGTAGCTACGCTTTTGCTCTGCCCCAACGAAATTGATCACATGGGGCGTATTTTTGATGACCTGCCAAGCTTCGTCATCTAGGGCCATTTGAATCAAGACATAGCCCGGAAAAACTTTTTCTTCCCCATGTTGCCGGCTGCCGTCCTTGCGGATTTTGACCGTCGGTGTTTGGGGGATCTGAATCTGAAGAATTCGATCCGCCACATCAAGGGTATGAATACGTTGTTCGAGGCTCGCTTTGACTCTTTTTTCGCACCCAGAGGCAACTTGGACAGCATACCAACGCGGTTTGGATCCAGTTTGCGTTTCTGTGTATTCTTCTGAATGTTCCATAGAAAGTTAAAGAGTCTTTAAAATACAGCGCCTGAAACAAAAACAAAAATGTTGTCTACGACATAAATTACAGTCGCAACAAGGACTACCATCAAAATGACGGCAGCGGATTCGCTAATTAGCTGTTGGCGAGATGGCCAGACAACCTTGGCTAGTTCTTCTTTTGTCTCGTCTGCGTACTTTGCAACGTCAAAGCCTTCTGGCTTGGTGACTTCAGCGTCGACTGTCTTCTTTGTTTTGGCCACAATCAGAAACTCCTCCCAGAGCCACTGCAATAGTTCAACTAAAGTGTAATCTAAATTGAAACGCGCCCTGGAGGACTCGAACCCCCGACATCAGGTTTTGGAGACCTGCGTTCTACCAACTGAACTAAGGACGCTTGGAAACTTGCTTTTTAACAAGCCTTGGCAATCTTAGCACAGATGGCTAGCTTTATGCAAAACATTTTGAGCGAATCAAATGAATAACAAAAAGCTTAGATCGGGCGGTCAAAACGCTGTTTGATCCGGGTTGCCTTACCAACGCGATCGCGCAAGTAATAAAGTTTAGCCCGACGGACTTTACCGCGACGGATTACCTTGATGCTATCGACGAGGGGAGAGTGGAGCAGGAAGACCCGCTCAACGCCAACCCCTTGAAAAATTTTGCGCACAGTGATGGTTTCGTTAATCCCACCATTGCGCATGGCGATCACGGTACCTTCGTAGGGCTGAACCCGTTCTTTAGTACCTTCTTTGATTTTGACTCCGACTCGGACGGTATCACCCACGTGGATGGTCGGGAGATCACCCTTGAGTTGTTCCGCTTCGATGGAGCGAATAATTGCTTCAGCGTTCATGGTTTTTCAAAAAACTCACAATTTATCAGTATATGTACAATACCGCTTAAAGTCAAAGTTCAATGCTGTGCTCAAATTTTGGATGATTTACAACAAAAAAAGTGAGCCAAAGCTGACCCACTTTCAACACTAATTTTTGCTTTTAGAAGCGAGATGTGTGAGGAAAAAGATTTGAGTTTTACCCAGCCTTAGAAGCTGAAGGTGGTGCGGACAGAACCGACAACAACAGTGTCATTGTCATTGTTTTGGTTGGGGTTCCAAATTACGTAAGCACCAGGGGTAATGGTGATGTTTTTGTTGAGCTTGTAACGATACTGCAGCTCAGCAAGGTACGTAGATTCATTTTCATCATCAAAATTGAATCTGTCGCCGCCACCAAAATCAATATTGGCATCTGTAAGCTTCGGAGGTTGACCAAAGATAAGGCCAAGGACATTACCCTCACCACCGACATCAAGGAGAGCAGCATTAACTGCCCAGTTCCAGACATCAGCACTACCGCTAACACCTGGTTCTTCAATGTTTGCAGAAGTATAACCTAACCAACCGGCAAGATTAAACTTGGGACTGATCATCCAACTAGCTTGTAGACCAAAGTTGTCAGAGGATGCTGCATATTCACCAAACCAACCATCGTCCCATGGATCCTTGGCAACATCACTACCAGTGCTTCCAGTCAAGTTTACATCACCCGACTTTTGGTAACGGCGAGCATAGGTAGCCGACAACATAATGCTGTCAGAAGGCTCAAAGTTGAGCTGTGCGGCAGCAGTGTAATTACCATTGAAAAGGCCATTCTTCTCTTCGGGGTTGTTTACATCACCATCATCAGCTAAGTAAGCGGCAGAAAGAGTAACTCGTTCACCAAGTTCGAAGTTGAAACCAGCACCAGCACCATCGGGGCCACGGTAGATGGGGTTGTAACGACCAAAGCGGGAGAGGGCACCAGTACCACTGCTTTCAAAATAATCGTTCGTGACGTTGAACATATCATCAAGACCGAGGCCAACAGCACCAATATAAGCACGTGCATTATCGCCTACGGGGAAGCGGTAGAATAACTTGCCGATTTCTACATCATTACCATTGTCAGTATCAAAGCCGAGGCGAGCTGTATCAACGTCGGTGGCATCGTCAAAGGCAGTAATGTTGCCGGCTTCAAGGCGGGTACGCAAACGGTCCTTGCCAGTGAAGCTTGTGTCAAGATTCAGGCGAACGCGATCACTGAAAGTGATTTGATCATCGATAGGATCGCCAGATCCGTCAGCTCTAGTATCACCAAAAGCGCCACCGAGGTTAAAAATGACTTCCCCACGGAGTTTGGTAGTAGTAGAGAATTGGTGGTCTTCGAGGAATTCAACACGGCCTTCGAGGTCGTCAACGCGAGCACCGAGGGTAGCCAATTCTGCTTCGAATTCGTTCACGAGGCGACGGAGGGCAGCCAAGTCTTCGGCAGTGACTTCAGGCTGACCACTTTGAACCATCCGCTCGATCTGTTGTAAACAAGCGTTTAAACCAGCGGCGAATTCATAACGGCTGAGGGGACGGTTGCCACGGAAAGTACCATCGGGATAACCAACAATACAGTTGTATTTTTCAACAAGGTTGCGGAGTGCATCAAAAGCCCAGTCGGAGGGAGATACATCGCTGAGTTGGAAAACATTGTTGACCTGGGCAATGTCATCCTGGCTGTAGCTGTTGATTTGATTGAGGATTTCAGTGTTAGCTTGGGCTGTGCCGGAAAGGGCTACAGTTGCGCCTAATGCCAAAGAGGCACCACCGAGAAGATTTCTCACTGTTTTAGACATATTCGGTTAAACCTCACACCTGAGAGTTTTTTGGGATTGTAAACTTTGGGCATTGATTACATTGATAAGCACAGGCTATTAATGCAAATCTTTTTCAAAATGCCACTTGGAAGTATAGCACTACAAACTCGCAACTTTCAATACTTGTAAAGTTGGATACGGGTTAGTTTATGGTTTAGTGCATCTCCAGTGAATCAGAGGATGATTAATACTGCTTTGATGTTTGATTAATAGGAGGTTAATTGAGGGGCCGCTAAATGCTAGTTCGCTGGAATATGACAAAAAAGTTGATATAGAGCCAAAACCAGTTAAGAAAATGCGCGAAATGGTTTTCAACTTGAATTCTCCCGCTAAAGTGAGGTTAACGCTAGATATCAACCCAATCGGTTTGAAGCTAACTTGTTGCCTATTCTTTTGATAAGGAGAGTAAGAGACGATGCAAGGGATGAACGACTGCCTCAAACATAAAATCGCTTACGTGGCGATTGGAGAATTTAGACCTGGACGTTTTGCCCAGGCCCAAAGCCTTTATGAAAAAGTGGTGTCTACCTATTCGGAGGGCTTCCGGGGTGCCTTCTTATTGCAAAAGATGGGGCCCGACAGTGATAAGGGAATTGCAATGATCCTCTGGGATAGCATCGAGGATATGGAGGAGAACCAGACGGAATTAGGCCAGAAGATTATGGCGGAGATGAATCCTCTCTTTGCGGCACCGCCAGAAACGGATTTTTATCAAGTATGTAGTGAAATTCAACCCTAGGGAAGAAATATCTTCCGGCCTGCGGCCACCTTCCCCAAGGAAGGATCTATTAGCTTTCGGCGGCGAGTTGTTCTAGTTGGGCTTGCTGATCCTGGGAAATACAAGCCTGGATCATGTCCTCAATATCTCCTTCTAGGGCCGGAGCAAGGGAGAAATTCTGTCCCAAGCGGTGGTCAGTAACACGATTATCTTTGTAATTGTAGGTGCGGATTTTTTCGGAACGGGCGCCGGTGCCGACCTGGGACTTGCGCATGGAACTGACTTCTTCCCGTTGTTTCTGGAGTTCCATTTCATAGAGTTTTGCCCGAAGAATTTGCATGGCTCGCTCTCGGTTTTGTAATTGCGATCGCTCTTCGGTACAGAAAACCCGGATCCCCGTTGGTTTGTGGAAAAGGTCCACCGCCGTTTCAACTTTGTTGACGTTTTGACCGCCGGCACCTCCGGAACGAGCCGTTGTGAGTTCGATGTCTTTGGGGTCAATTTCTACTTCCACATCATCTACCTCTGGCATTACCGCCACTGTAGCTGTCGAAGTGTGAACACGTCCCCCTGCCTCCGTCACAGGTACCCGTTGCACCCGATGGACACCGGCTTCATATTTCAATTTGCTGTAGACCTGTTCCCCTTGAATTTCTAAGATCGCCGCCTTAAAACCGCCCATGTCAGCCGCTGACTCACTGAGTAATTTAATCCGCCAGTTTTGTCCTTCGGCATAGCGGGAATACATTCGCAGTAGATCTCCGGCCCAAATACTTGCTTCGTCGCCACCGGTACCGGCACGGATTTCAAGCATAATATTCTTTTCGTCGTTGGGGTCCTTGGGCAAGAGCAA
>JAYKIK010000075.1:0-6906 GCA_035284725.1 Synechococcus sp. | reverse complement strand
TAAATCAAGACTGGATAAGGGATTTGGCTTCATTCGTCGCCATGTAGATCAAGCGTCCTACATCGCTTAAGACCATTACTTCGCGGTAGATATAACCGCTTAAGATTTACTTTATAAATCCCCTCTTAGACTATCATTCCCAAAAATTAATGATGTTTTAACAGTGATTTTTCAAAGTTTGCTGAAATTTGTTTGGTGAAATTTATATGTTTTATAAGTGGGGTTTAACGTCATCGCCAAAGGTAATAGATTGTGCCCCCCGCAACCACCTTACCAATGGGGAAAGAGCTGGGATTAACTGAGGGAAAGGGAGAATTTGCCAGAAGGTGAGATCGAAAAGTTCGTTTCTTCGTTTTCCGCCGCAAGCATAGATCGGCGATCGCCCTTACCCTGGTCATAGATTTTCCCTCAATGGTTAACTGTGGTCGCGATCCCTACCGTTGATCGGGGTCGAGATAGTCATCTTGGGTTTCTGGGGTATCCATTTCCTCTTTAAAGCCGCGTAGGGTTTTACCCAGGGCTGCCCCCACTTCGGGGATTTTCTTCGGGCCAAAGATCAAGACCACAACCCCCAAAATAATCAAAACTTCCGGCCAACCTAAGCCAAACATCAGAACAGCCCTCGCAAACGTTAATTTATGGGACAATTGTGCCGTATTTATGGCGGTTCCAGTATATCTTGGGTGCTAACATTCTATCGCCACCCATTGCAAGCCCAGGGACAAGCTTTTTACAAACGACGTTTTAACTTTAAGAGTCTCCTAATATGTCCATGAGTGCCCCCCCAAGCAAACCAAAGTTTTACCCCCTCATTGAACAGCTCGCTGGTGTGATTCTCGAAACCTGGCAGCAGAACCTCGATTTACAACCTTTCACCATGCCGGAGGGTCTCGGTTACATTGAGGGCAAACTGGAAGGGGAACGCCTCACCATCGAAAACACTTGTTATCAGAGCCAACATTTCCGGAAAATGCACCTCGAAATGGCAAAGGTGGGCGAAAATCTCGATATTCTCCATTGTGTGATGTTTCCCCGTGCCGCATATGCCCTGCCCATGTTTGGCTGTGATTTAGTGGGTAATCCCCGGGGAGTGAGTGCGGCGATCGCTGATCTGTCTCCCACCAGTGCCGACAAAAGCCTGGCTTTGGAATACCGAGAACAACTGCGGCAGAACCAAGGAAAGTTGAATTTTTCTCAACCCCGGGATCTGCCGGAATGGGGGGCTATTTTTTCAGAATTTTGCCTGTTTATTCGCCCCAGCAATCCCAACGAAGAACAGCAATTTCTAGAACGGGTGCGGGAATTCCTGACGGTTCATTGTCAATTGGCTAAAACCCTAGAACCTTTGTCTACAGCAGAACAGGCCATTTATCTGGCAGGCCAACGGCACTATTGCCAAGAACAGCAACGCAACGACAAAACCCGCCGCGTCCTTGAAAAAGCCTTTGATCCCGACTGGGCTGAGCGTTATATGAGTCAGGTACTTTTTGATATTCCCGTCTAGGTAGGTCTGTTAACTGCAATGACCATAGGGGCGATCGCCTTAGATTTTTCTGTGGTTGCAGAGAATTGGGGGTTTTTAATTGCCACAACAACGGTCAATGCCCAGGCTATCGAGGATTAGATCACTTACAGCATTGGCCACGGCAAACTCCCCGTAGAAAGATTCTTTAAAGTTGAACGACCGCATTTCTGTGACGATGGCAATCACTAGGGAACCTAGATCATTTTCCCCTTCAAGCCGTTGGCGCACATAGATTTCTCGGGCACGATTAGCAATTTTTTCGTTGGCGGGCTCCGGTAAAAATTCGGTATCCAGCCAATGGTGCAATGCCTGTTCGAGCCACTGCCCCTCGATGGCCGGGTCAGTAATGGGGGGTAAGGTAATCGGCGGAATCGGTTCAGCCATAGGAGTCGGGAAAATACACTGTCGCAAGTGTTCCTCAGTATATCAAGTTCCCCAGAGCCTAGGGAGGCCCAAAAAAACGACCTACATCCGTTGGAGTGTAAGTCGCTGGAGATTTTTTCTTTTTTTTGACGAGCACGGAGGGATTTGAACCCCCGACCCTCAGAACCGGAATCTGATGCTCTATCCACTGAGCCACGTGCCCATACAGGAATACAACAATAGCATATTTTCCGGAGATGCAGAAAAAACGTCCTAAAAAGTTTTTGAGATAGATTCTTTTGTGGGGCTGAGGATTTGCTGCAATTCTGAGTGACCTAGTTGCTGGATGCGACGCTGTAACAAATGGTTGAGGCTGGCGATCGCCCCGAGCTGTGCCAAAATCGTTAGGAAAATGGTGGGTAAGCTCGCGTTTTCGGCGGCGACCATGGGGACAATTGTCCAGAGCCAAGGGGCAGCTTGATACTGGGGATCCACACCATTAACGCCCAGAAAAATTAAAGGAAGGACAATACTCCCACCTACAACAACGGTGGCGGCTAGTTTTTGACGTTTCCCCTTGCGCAGGAGCAGGCGCTGACCCAGAAGACATAGCAGCATGACCATTAAAGCCTGCATCACAACCCCCAGGGCAAAGAGCATTTTATAGGGATTTTCGACCATGAATAACACGCCCAAGGCGATCGCCCCCATGGTAATGCTGATATTGATCATCATGGCACCCATAGCGGGACTTCTTTCGCCGGTGAACCATTCTTGCTGTGTCCCCCGTTCGTAACGGCTCCAGTCCTGGACGGCTTGAAAGCTAGGGGAGAGGGCCGCCATCAAAGCAAACAAATAGCAACTGCCCGCCAAGGCCAGTAAAAGAAAGTTAGATAACCAGTCATTGTGGTTAGCCACGTTACTCAGGGGCTCTTGGAGCGTAAAGCCTAGACCAAAAAGAGTTAGGAGTGCAGTGAGAATATAGCTCTGTTTTTTGCTAAGGAGAGTACTGTTGGGGGAATGAAATTTTCGCCGAAAGCCGAGGAAACACCCGTAAAGCCCCAGGCCGTAGAGTAGGAAATAAATCCCCCCGGTGATCGCCCCATTTTGCCAAAAAGGAATCCGGAAAAAGGTGACATCTGCCAAACCGTCATAATTAAACATCGTCAACTGATCTGTCGCGGCGCTGGCTTGACCGAGAAAGGTGAGCATGTGCAACGGGTTGAAAAGATTGATCCCATCGATCAGGTTCCCCAAGTGATTAGTTGCCTGGAGAATAAAAGTGGTACTGCCGAGCATTAAATAAAATAGCCCCCCTGCGGCTAACCAGGCTTTGAGGGCGGGCTGGGCAAGATTAACAAGACTGTACAAAGCCGCTCCGCTGAAGAAAAAACCATAGCTGGCTGTCACCACCCCATAAAACAGAAGAATTAAAAGTAAGGGAATACCACCTTGGAGACCTGCCCAGAGATGGAGGGGAAAAACTAAAGCAAGCCCCCCATAAATTAAACTGGGAACGCCTAAAATTTTGCCGAGGGCGATCGCCTGGGCCGATTGGGGACTAAGTCGAACAAAGTTGAGCGTTCCTGCCTTTTCTTCTTTACCGAGATCTTGGATGATCAGATAAACACCCCCCAATAATGACGCAAAAAAGCCCATGATACTAAGGGTCATAAACAAATCCGTCCACCACAGGGGCCAATTCAATTGGAAGTTCCCAGTGGCGTCGGCAATGCAAAAATTTTGGTTTTGGAATAAGTAACTATCGGGGCCAAAACTCGCCGGTGCTGCACCAATGCAGTAATGGTTAGTGAAGGGAGCCGTCGAGGTGAGTTCTGGGCTAGGCAAGGACATCCGCAGGCTCAGATAGATCATCCCCTGGAATAAAAAAGCGGCGATCGCCACCAGGCCGAAATTCTTTTTCGTCAGTCTGCCCTTTAGTTCCCGGAACAGTTGCGGATTCCAGTCGCCAATTTGATCAAGCCATTGATGAAAAACCATAGGGATTACACAAACAAGGTGAATAGAGATTTTGAAAGGACGGAAAAACCTGGTCTAGGTGGTCTGTTGATGGCCCAACTTGAGGAAAATACTTTCGAGATCTTCGGTTTTGCCATAAAACTCAGTGATGGGAATCCCAGCCCCAATCAAGTCCTTTAACAACTGGGTGCTATCCTCGGGGGACCCCACAAATTCCACCTTTAACCCATTGGCCGTCTGTTTTTCCCAAGCCCTGACCTGGGGGTGTTGTTTAAGTTCCTCGATGAGGTCGGCGACATTTCCGAGGGTGGTAATCACGAGATATTGCTGGGAAAGCCGCTGGTACAGATCGTTAAGGGAGGTGCTTTCAACAAGATAGCCCAATTCCATAATCCCCACGGAGGAACATAATTCTGCCAAATCACTGAGTACGTGGGAGGAAATGAGGATTGTCATGCCCGCTTCCTGGAGCACTTTGATAATTTCTCGGAATTGCAGCCGGGCGATGGGGTCAAGGCCGGAAACCGGTTCATCCAAAAGCAATAGCAGGGGTTCATGGATAATGGTGCGGGCTAAACTGAGGCGTTGTTTCATCCCCCGGGAAAGGGTGCTAATTTTGTCATTCCGCTTGTGGGTGAGGTTGATGAGTTCTAGGACTTCACTGAGGCGACGGCGGCGACGGGGTTGGTGCAGGTTATACAAACGGGCGAAGTAATCAAGATAATCCCACACGTTTAAATCGTCGTAGAGGGGAAAATCATCGGGGAGATAGCCCAGGCGTTGTTTCAAGTGGGGGTTGCTATCGTCTCGCAAAAGGCGATCGCCATGGATATAGATTTCTCCGAGGGTGGGTTCCTCCGCTGTAGCCAACATCCGAATCAGGGTTGTTTTCCCCGCACCATTGGGCCCAATCAGGCCATACACTTCCCCCGGTTCTACCAAGAGTTCCACCTCACTAACGGCCCTCTGTCGGTCAAATTGTTTAGTCAGATTAAACGTGGCGATCGCCATCTGGTTAATGACGGGGGATGATGCCGGGGACAACGTAACCATAGGCCTTATCCTGAAAGAAATTTGTCCCTAGCTTAACCACAGTTCTCTTCCCCTAGCCGATGCCGTTACGAAATTGAAACAGCCCCCAACCAATTAGCAGTAGGTCTTTGTTCCTTAGCCTGTCCCACTATGGTCGTCTTGCCATGCCTCTAACTATTGGTGATGTCTTGATCGGAAAACATGATTCGATGTTAGTCTTTCCGGAGAATCCCAGAAGATCTACTAAACCATTATCAGCACTTACCTAGGCCGTTTCTAGCCACTCATAAATGCGGTCTAACTGCTCTAGAGTTACAAGGCCATACTGCCAGAGAACCATCGGCAGGGGATGGTGGGCAGATCCGGTTGCCCGGTGACGCTCCATTACAGAGATTGACTCCCCAGGAATGGCGAGTTCTTCCTTAAGGAAGTGAATAAATTTTGAGTAGGTGATCGGCGTCATATATTACATTACGCTCCGTAAATTGAATGAAAGGGGCTCAACTATGTAGAAGAAAAAGGGAGAGGATATGCGTTCAGTCGCTTAACGAGGTGGCAAGCAAGAAAATTAGAACTATCTTAGGACTCTTTGGGACAAGTCAACCCTATCTTAAAAAGAAAATAATGGATGGTTTGTAGTGAAGCTCACAGGAAGTAGATTTAGGCCGCACTTTGTAACCCTTAGTTAGAATTTGCTTTTAAAGCTTCCCTGATTCTAGGGAGGATCGATCGCCTGGGAAACATTGTTTCTGTTTTTGTAACCCCACCGGAGCCAAGCAAGGAGGGAGGGAGGGAGGGAGGGAGATGGGGGCTTGCAGAAATTGGATTAAATGCGAGGATTGCGCGAAAAAGGGCAGACTTAAAGAGTTAAGGCTCATATCCTACTGTGCTTTTTTCCATTAGGCAATAATCTTAATATCTTTTTCAGCTTGCCTGCAGGACGGAAAAGCTGCTTCACCGAACTTAATAGTCCGAACCCCCAGGCTGCCAAGCCGATACAATAACTCCCCAAAGACTTTTACTAGGCTGTAGCCCATGAGCGATACGATTTTCGGGAAAATTATCCGGCGTGAGATTCCGGCAGATATTGTCTACGAAGATGATTTGGTGCTGGCATTCCGGGACGTGACCCCCCAGGCTCCGGTACATATCTTGGTCATCCCCAAAAAACCCATTCCGATGCTCGCGGCGGCCGATGATACAGATCAAGCCCTGCTGGGTCATTTACTATTAGTGGTAAAAAAAATTGCCATCCAAGAAAACCTCAATAAAGGCTATCGAGTGGTGATCAATACCGGTGAGGATGGGGGACAGACCGTTTTCCACCTCCATGTGCATCTCCTTGGCGATCGCCCCTTTGCCTGGCCCCCCGGTTAGGATTCTCGCAACCAAAACTTACGTCTCTGGTCAAATCTAGGCTTTTTTCCCTTGAGGTAGCCGCCATGTCCTTTGATCCCGCCGCCCCCTTCCAAAGCTATACCGCTTCTCAACCCCGCACCGTGACTCACACCGAAGCGGCTTTCTATTACTTCGCCTATGGTTCCTGTATGTGTCCCGTAGATTTGGCCCGCACCATCGAGGAGGATGCCCATCAGTTTGTCGTGGGCCGGGGCATTCTTAAGGATCATCGGTTAGCCTTTAATCGTCTTTCTCCAAAGCGCCAAAAATGCGGTGTTCTGGACGTGATTCCCCACCCCGGGAGCCATGTAGAAGGGGTGTTATATCATCTCCCCTGGCGGGTCAGTGAAAAACTGGATGTGCGGGAGGAAGTGCCCACCAACGGTTATCGCCATGAACAGGTCGCCATTGAATGCCAAGGCCAGCGGTTCCACCCGGTGCGTACCTATGTGGTAGTGGAAAAATCCCCCCAGGAAGTGCCTCCGGATGATTGGTATTTTTACATTGTGATGCGGGGGGCGATGACCGCAGGGTTATCCCGGGACTATTCCTGGCGGTTGTTTAATCACATGAAACGGCTACAGCGGGGCGAGAACCTTTAAAATTTG
>JAYKIK010000074.1:0-6897 GCA_035284725.1 Synechococcus sp. | reverse complement strand
AGGGATAAAATACAACAGGTTTTCGGGAAAAACAGAAGCTTTTCCAGGGCCAATATTGTTTGCTGTATCTGTCATGTAAGCCAATGGATGCCAATTTTCTGACTGCGGTCCTACTTCCCCTTGCCCTGTTCGTGATCATGCTGGGGATGGGTCTGGGTTTAACCCCCAATGATTTTAAACGGGTACTGGTGGAGCCTAAAGGGGTGATTGTCGGGGCGATCGCCCAATTAGTTCTTTTGCCCTTAGTAGGATTTGGTCTGGCGAATGTGTTTCCTCTGGCACCGGAATTGGCGGTGGGGGTGATGGTGTTGGCGGCCTGCCCTGGGGGCTCCACATCGAATTTAATTACTTACCTCGTGGGGGGTAATGTGGCCCTTTCCATTACCCTGACAGCGGTTTGTAGCTTGATTACCGTCTTTACGATTCCCTTAGTGGTTAACGGGGCGATGCAACATTTCCTCGAAGCAACGACTGCTCTCCAATTGCCCTTTCTCAAAACCGTGATCCAAATTGCCGTGATTACCCTCATTCCCATCGGTATTGGGATGGTGCTCCACCGTTATGCTTCGAAATTTGCCGCCACGGTCGAGGGCTATGTGAAATGGCTATCGCTTTTTTTCTTGGGTTTGGTGATTGCGGGTCTCCTGCTGGCGGAACGGGCGAATGTGGTGGACTTTTTCCTCCAGGTGGGCTGGGTGATGCTCATCCTAAACGTGGTGATGATGAGCCTCGGTTATGCGATCGCCTCTGGTTTAAAGCTTGATAATGCCAGTGCAAAATCCATCAGCATCGAAGTGGGCATTCAAAACGGCACTTTGGCGATCGCCATTGCCAGTACCCCGACCCTGTTAAATTCCCCAGCGATGGCCATTCCCGCCGCCATTTATTCCCTGATTATGTTTGCCACCAGCGCCGCCTTTGGTTGGTTTATACGACAGCAGGGCCAACGCAGCAAACTCAGAAACGACGATTTCCGTGCCTAGCAATATTTTGTTACAAGAACCTGGGACACCGCCAAACCCTCAATACAATAAGTCAAGTTTTACCGTCACGCGTTGACGGGCATTCACCGACAGACTGTGAGGAGTACCGATCAAAATGGGTGTAATTGACTGGGTTATCGTCGCCCTCTACGGCATGCTGGTTATTGCCATCGGCATTATCGCCAGCCGCAAACAAACCGATACCGATGCATATTTCCGGGGGGCAAGGCAAATCCCCTGGTGGGCCCTAGGCTTTTCGATTATTGCCACCTCCTTTTCCGCCGCTTCCCTTTTGGGGGGGCCAGGGGAAGGATATACCAATGGCTTCCTATATCTACAACTCCAACTGGGGGATTTACTTGGTTATGGCCTGGTAATTGCCCTGTTATTACCTTTCTTTGTGCGGCTGAACCTGACCACCGCCTACGAATATCTCGAAAAACGCTTTGATGCCAAAACCCGTTCCCTCGGTTCCCTCTGCTTTTTGCTGTTTGTCATTGCTCGGTTGGGGGGGCTGCTTTATGCCGCTTCCCTGGTGGTGGCGACTGTCACCAATATTCCCATCGGAGCAGCCATTCTTTTAGTGGGTGTTGTATCCATTATTTACACCGTGACTGGGGGGATTACCGCTGTCGTTTGGACAGATGTTTTACAGTTTGCGATGATTTTTGTCGGGATC
Organism: Synechococcus sp.; assembly: GCA_035284725.1. GTDB lineage: Bacteria > Cyanobacteriota > Cyanobacteriia > Cyanobacteriales > MRBY01 > MRBY01. Next base: position 5,235 of record JAYKIK010000074.1, on the reverse strand, counting down.
GGTGCGGGGATCTGGACAGCAGTTACAGGGGTACCCGGTGGATTTGGGGCACTGTGGCAAGTTGCGGCGGCCAATGATAAGCTCCAGCTTTTCAACCTCACCTGGGATCCCAGTTCGGTTCGTGCTCTGCCCACCGCCCTATTCGCCTACGGTATTCTTGCCTTCGCCGTCGCGGGCACCAACCAACAGTCCGTCCAGCGTTATGTGTCCTGTGCCGATGAAACCTCTGCCCGTAAGGCAATTTTGCTGGGTTGGTTTTCTGGCTTTGTGGGAGTGGGGGCAACCCTGTTGCTAGGGGTTTTGCTCTTTGGCTTTTACAACATCAATGGTGGGCTGCCGACCGATGTGCCTGCGGACGGGATTTTGTCCCATTTCATTGTGAATCAGGTGCCCCCTGGTGCTTCTGGGTTTCTCGTGGCGGCGATCTTTGCGGCGGCGATGTCTTCTATCGATTCAGCGCTCCACTCTTTGGCCACCTGTATTACAGTGGATTTTTATCAGCGCTATGCCAAACCGGAAGCGAACGAAAAACACTCCCTCCGCATTGCCCAAATTCTCATCGTGGTTTGGGGGGTTGTCGGCATTGGTTCGGCGTTTTATGTGGCTTCGACGGGGAAAGATCTCCTGGAATTTTTGGTCACCTACACAACCATGTTTCTGGGGCCATTGCTCGGTATTTTCCTGATGGGGGTGCTGGTTCCCCGGGTCAATGGGGCCGGCGCCTTTTATGGCACAGTGGCGGCAGTGTTCTTAGTGATTGTCGGTTCAAATGCCGGTTGGCTAACGTTTCCGGGCATTTGGCGATCGGCGATCACGGCGCCCCTCGGGGTTGTACTAGGCTATGGCATTTCTCTATTCGGTCAGGTGCCTCCCCCCCGGGCCCTTGAGGGTCTCACCTTTTGGAGCCAGACCGATAAAACCAAGGTGATCGGACGTCCAGGCCTAGAGGAGGATGATTCTACCTATGGTGATTATTAAGTATTTCTATCCATCGGCCCCAAGCAAGAAATGATGGGCGATCGCCTTTGGGGTCAGTCCCAGGACATGGCGACAGGGGTCAGGGGGATCCGATATAATTTCTGGGCAAGTTCAATCATCTCGACACCGTAAAACCATGGCACTTCTGACCACCGGCAAAAGCTTTATTCGCACTGTAGAGAAGTCTGGCGCAGTTGCAGTCTATGCCCCCCTCGAGGGCGGTTATGAAGGCCGCTATGTGCGTCGCCTGCGTTGTACGGGCTACACGGTGGTAAATTTGACCGCCCGGGGTTTAGGGGATGTGACAGCTTATCTTACCCAGTACCACGGGATCCGGCCACCCCACCTCGGGAAAAAAGACATTGCTGGCAGTGGCGCAATGGTGGGCTTACGTTCCTATGTTCCCGGCATTGCCACTTACCAATTGGAAAATCTGCCAAAAAATAGCAAAGGAATTATCCTCTGGATCATTGAAGGGTTTGTTCTCTCCCGCCAGGAACAAGAATATTTAGTGAGTTTGACCCAGGAAAATCCCCAAATTAAAGTCGTAGTGGAAATGGGTGGCGATCGCCAATTTTCCTTTAAGTCCCTCGCCGATCTCCTCGTCTAAAGATCCGGGCGTAGTTTCCAATAGCCATAGAAAGAAGCTGCGCCCACCACAATCCCGACCAGCATTAGACTGCCATTTAGATCCCACAATGTCGTTGCCCCGTTAGCGATCGCCGCTAGGGGGATAAACAGTAAGCGGAAAGTAAAGCTATTCAGGGAAATTAGGGTCGCCCGCAGATTTGAGGGGATCCGTTCATTGAGATAACCCAAGACCAAAGGCGTATTACAGCCCCGCACGAGATAGACCACCACAATCAGCCCCATTCCCCACAAATTCTGTACCAAACCCATGGTTGAATAGGCGATCGCCATGAGCCCCGGCAAGAGCGCGAACAAATTTTGGAAGGAAAACCAACGCATCAGTTGATCAACACGCCAGGAAACGAAAGCCATCGCCCCATGGAACAGTAACCAGGCCCAGCCCAGTTGCGTTAGGCTCAGACCCCGTTCCACCAGATATTCCTGGGAAACCCAAACAATTAAAAACGATCCACAACTGAGGGACGCAGAAAATAATAAAAGCCATTGGAGCGATCGCCTTTCTTGAAAAATTGTCCGAACCTGGGGCAGTAAAGCACGCCAACCGGGGATTTTTTCCCGATGCTTTCGGGGCGGTTCCTGCACGGTGAGGGCCAAGGCCAGATAGCCAACAATGCAGAGGGTTTGTAGATAGAACGGATAACGCAAATCCCATTGGGCCACCCAAGCGCCCCCTAAACCACAGACCGCTTCCGTAATGCCCATGATCGCCACCCCTTTCCCTTCCCACGGTGCATATTCCCGCGTCCGACCGAGATAGAGCAGACTGTCATAGGCGATCGCACTGTCGGCCCCAGACATTAAACTGCCACCAATCCCTGCCAAGATTTCCGCCGCCGCGAACCAGCCAAAGCTCCCCTGGGTGCAGTAGATCAGCCACCCCAGCAACCACAAAAAGGCCCCCAAAGCTAAACTATTTTTCCGACCAAACCGATCGGCGAAATAACCCGACGGCAGTTCCCCCACAAAGATCGCCCCTGACAAAATCGCTTTCAATAACACTGCCTGGGATAAAGGTAATCCCTGGGATTCATAGAACAGCACAATCACCGGAATCGGAAACCAGGCCGACTCCAGCCCCTTCAGCAGCCACAGAGTCGATAAATTTTTGGCGATCGCCCCACTGTTTCTTTTCCCGAAACCCCATTTCATGGCAGTCGTTTTTCCGTTGCAAAGGCTTTCCATTGTAAGAAATCGAGTTCCCTGAGGAGACAATCCCAGCCTTAAAGTTCCAATTTTGCCAATATCAAATTAGTGAATGCTTAAAAAATGCTAAGCCATGGAACTTGATTTTTGCGGTTCAGTAGAATTACGGATATTTATCCTTTGACTGATCGCAAAGTTCTTTGTCTGCATTTGTGCACTTACACCAAATTTTTTGCCATGATCTGCCCAATCTCCCTGCCGAAAACTTACTATCTACCTCTCCTAGGCATTGTTGTCCTCACCGGTTGTACCTTCACCCTCGACGATGAAAAATTAGAAACCGAAATTTCCCAGGGACTGACTAACCAGACGGGATTAGTGGTTACAAGCATCGCCTGTCCAGAGGATCAAGCCATTGAAGCCGGCAATGTTTTCAGCTGTGAGGCGACCCTAGAAGGGGGTCAAACTCTACCGATACAAGTCACCCAAAATGATGACGAGGGTAATGTTAACTGGAACGCCGATGAAGGTCTTTCAAATCTCCGGGGTTTAATTTCTAGTGAGAAGCTCGAAACCCAGATTGCCCAGGGGATCGCAGAACAATTAAATATCGAAGCAACCATCGATTGTGGGGCGCCCTACCGCATTCTCCTTACGGGGGAAAGTTTTAATTGCAACGCCAGTGATAATTCTGGGAATACGGCTTCTATCCAGGTCACTGCCGAAGACGACGCCGGGAATGTCGGCTGGAAGCTACTGTAAATTTGTCCTTCACCTTTACCGTTACTCCTGGGTTTCCCTAAAATGACCGTCGCAGTAAAATACCCACTGAACCATTGAGTTTTTTAGGGTACACCAAAGGATTATGGACGCAACAACCCGGGTGGAATTGGGAGAAAATAGCTATGACATTGCGATCGCCAAAGGGGGATTGGGTCAAATTGGGTCATTTCTCACTCCCCTCAAACTCGGCAAAAAAATCTTGATTGTCTCCAACCATGAGGTCTATGGTTACTATGGCACAACGGTGACAGAATCCCTCCAGGCCACTGGTTTTGAGGTTTATACTCACTTGATTCCCGCTGGGGAACAGTCTAAAACGCTTGCGTCCATCGAAAAAGTCTACGATACGGCCCTCGAAAATCGCCTCGAACGGTCTTCTACAATGCTGGCCCTCGGCGGTGGGGTCATTGGGGATATGACGGGGTTTGCGGCAGCTACTTGGTTGCGGGGAATTAATTTTGTGCAGGTACCCACAACCCTATTGGCGATGGTGGATGCATCCGTCGGTGGCAAAACGGGCGTTAACCATCCCCAGGGGAAAAATTTAATTGGTGCTTTCTATCAACCTAAATTTGTTCTCATCGATCCGACCGTGCTGAAAACCCTTCCTGTACGAGAATTCCGGGCGGGCATGGCGGAGGTCATTAAATACGGTGTGATTTGGGATGCGGATCTCTTCACAAAGCTCGAAGCCGCCGACCAGATTGATCGCTATGAAACCATTGATCCGGATTTGCTGGATTTAATTTTGGAGCGTTCCTGCCGGGCCAAGGCGGAAGTAGTAAGCCAAGATGAGCGAGAATCGGGTTTGCGGGCAATCTTAAACTATGGCCACACCCTCGGCCATGCTGTCGAAAGTCTGACCCACTACGAAACCTTTGTTCATGGGGAAGGGGTTGCCATTGGGATGTCTCTGGCCGGGGCGATCGCCACCCGGATGAACCTCTGGACAGCAGCGGAAACCCAACGCCAGGACATGCTTATCAAAAAAGCAGGATTACCCACAGAATGCCCGAGTCATTTGGCCATTGAGGCGATTCTCGATACCCTTCAGAGTGACAAAAAGGTGAAGTCCGGGAAGGTGCGCTTCATTCTCCCGACCAAAATTGGCGAAGTGATGATCACGGATCAAGTAACAGCCGAACTAATTACCGAAGTTCTTAGTACTGGGGAAAATTAGGGCATCAAGTCTCCCTCTCGAAGCAGAATTTAGGAAGAAAGCATTAAGTCCCCCTTCCGAAGGGGGACTTAGGGAGATGTCCTCTCTGCCACCCACTCGATCACCTGTTGACCCAGGGAAACCCCATCCAGGCGATCTGCTTCCCGCACCCCCGTGGGACTGGTGACATTCACCTCCGTCACATAGCCGCCGATAATATCCAGGCCAACAAAATACAATCCATCTGCCCTGAGCTGGGGGGCGAGGGTCGCGGCGATTTCCCGGTCACGGTCTGTGATATCCACCTGGGCAATGCGACCGCCCACAGCCATATTCCCCCGGAAATCATCCCCCGTCGGAATCCGATTTACGGCTCCAATGGGTTCCCCATCAAGGACAATTAAACGCTTATCCCCCTCCTGGGCCGCGGGCAAAAATTCTTGTACCATCACCGGTTCCGTCCCCTGTTTGGTACTGATTTCCACGAGGGAATTAAAATTGCGATCGCCTTTTTCAATGAG
>JAYKIK010000073.1:0-2680 GCA_035284725.1 Synechococcus sp. | reverse complement strand
AATGGTTTCAACTTCAACCAGTCTGTTCTTGACAGCCAAGGTCGTGTAATCAACACTTGGGCTGACATTCTTAACCGTGCAAACCTCGGTTTTGAAGTAATGCACGAGCGTAACGCTCACAACTTCCCCTTAGACTTGGCTGCTGGCGAGCAAGCACCTGTTGCTCTTCAAGCTCCTGCTATCAACGGTTAATTCCGAAAGTCTTAGGGCTTAGTTGAAATAATGATTGCTTTGACAGAAAAACTGAATAGGTAATTATTGGCAGAGGCCCCTACCAAGAACGGTGGGGGTTTTTGCGTAGGAATTTTTAGGGCAGGATAGGGCGATCGCCTTAGGGATTTTTCCTGTAAACTACACAGATTTTCACGAAAGAAAATACAATACAACTCAACGTGGGTTCAGTCTTTGCCAGTAAATTTCCTCTGTCTATCGAAAGGAGTGTGGCAAAATGAACAGGTTAAAGAAATTGTTAACGGAACGGGTATCGGTTAATGTCTAAATTTATCTTTGTCACCGGTGGTGTGGTGTCCAGCATCGGGAAAGGCATTGTGGCAGCAAGTTTGGGGCGTTTACTGAAGTCCCGGGATTATTCGGTGTCAATCCTGAAGCTCGACCCTTATATTAACGTTGACCCTGGTACCATGAGCCCGTTCCAGCATGGGGAGGTCTTCGTTACGGAAGATGGCGCAGAGACAGACCTCGACCTCGGTCATTATGAGCGCTTTACAGATACTTCTATGTCCCGCCTCAACAGTGTGACTACCGGTTCCATCTACCAAGCGGTAATTAACAAAGAACGGCGCGGTGATTACCAAGGGGGCACGGTTCAAGTCATTCCCCATATTACCAATGAAATTAAAGAGCGAATTTTCCGGGTGGCGGAAAATACTAATCCGGATTTTGTGATCACAGAAATTGGTGGCACCGTCGGTGATATTGAATCCTTACCTTTCTTAGAAGCGATTCGGCAGTTCCGTAAAGAAGCCGGTCGGGACAATGTTTTATACATGCATGTGACCTTGATTCCTTGGATTCCGTCGGCGGGGGAAATGAAAACGAAGCCTACTCAACATTCCGTTAAAGAACTGCGCTCCATTGGCATTCAGCCGGACATTTTGGTGTGTCGATGTGATCGCCCTTTACCCCAGGGTCAACGGGAAAAAATTTCGGAATTTTGTAATGTACCGGAAGAGCAGGTGATCACCTCCCAGGATGCCAGCAGCATTTATGAAGTGCCCCTGATGCTAGAGCGAGAAGGCCTCGCGGAACAGACCCTGAAGCTGTTGCGGATGGAAGCCCGACAACCAAACCTGGAGCAATGGCAAAATCTGGTGGATCGAATGAAGCGTCCCAGTCGCCAAATGGACATCGCCATTGTCGGGAAATATGTCCAGCTGAATGATGCTTATCTCTCCGTAGTAGAGTCCCTCGGCCACGCGGCGATCGCCAATGACATTGATATTAAACTCCACTGGGTCAACGCCGAAGATATTGAAAAGCAAGGTGCAGCGACTTATCTCTCGGAAATGAGTGGTATCGTCGTCCCTGGGGGCTTCGGTGTCCGGGGCGTTGACGGCAAAGTCGCGGCGATTGAATATGCCCGGGTAAATCAAATTCCTTTCCTCGGTCTCTGTTTAGGGATGCAATCTTCCGTGATTGAGTGGGCCCGTAACGTTGCCAAACTCGAAGACGCCCATAGTGCCGAGTTTCATCCCGATGCGAAAAATCCAGTGATCAACCTGTTGCCCGAACAACGGGATGTTGTAGATCTTGGCGGAACCATGCGTTTGGGTCTGTATCCCTGCCGTTTAACTCCCGATACCTTAACTCATAAGCTCTATGGTCAGGAGGTCATTTACGAACGCCACCGTCACCGCTACGAATTTAATAATGCCTACCGGAGTCTATTCCTAGAAACGGGTTATCAAGTGAGCGGTACGTCTCCCGATGGACGTTTGGTGGAAATTATTGAATACGCCAACCATCCCTTTTTCATTGCGACCCAATTCCACCCGGAATTCCAGTCCCGTCCTAACGATCCGCACCCGCTGTTTTTCGGGTTTATCCAAGCCGCTGGCAACCATAAATCACAGCCCCTTGGAAATCAAACCCAATCGATTACGGAAGAACTGTCTGCTTCCTTTTCTTAAATATTTTTTGAAATTTTTACCATGGCAAATTCTATCCACCACATTGTTTTATTTACCTTGGCTGAAACCACTAGGCCAACAGAAACCCAGGCGATTATTAACGACGGTCTAACGCTTTTGGGAGCCATTCCTGGAGTTTTTAAAGTTGATCTCGGTTTAAAAGCGCGGGCGGATCGTGATGTCCATATTAAGGATTATCAACTGGCGTTGTATGTTCACTTAGAGAATGAGGCAGCCCTTGATGTCTATGGCCCCCATGCCAATCATCAGGAATTTCTCCAGCGCCACAAGGCGAAATGGACGAAGGTGCAGGTGGTCGATTTCTTTGGTCAATAGGTTTGGAACCTTTAATTGTTGTTTCTAGGGGGTAGTTCCTTGAGTTCCTACGAGAGTCGTGGTCATTTACTAACAGAACAGGTCAATCCAGATAGCCAAAATCTCGATCAGATGTCGGCTTTGGAGTTAGTCGATCTGTTTAACCGGGAAGATCAAAAAACCCTAGAGGCGATCGCCAATGCCCGCCAAGAACT
>JAYKIK010000072.1:0-5991 GCA_035284725.1 Synechococcus sp. | reverse complement strand
TCTAATAATTGGCGATCGCCCGTTTCGAGCCACTGGTCATACCAACAAACCGTTTGATCGCCGCTGACCCCTTCCTCCCGCCATTGATAGCCCAGACAATTGGCTAGGGATTTCAAAGAATAGCTCTCCACGGGAAACACCAGATATTTTGTGACCCACTGGTGAATATCCATCAAACGACCGACGATGCTTTGCAGTTGCTGGGGAGGCGCGCCATATTTTTTGCCGAGGCGGTGGAGAGTATCCCGCTCATAGGGAGAAAAGTGAAAAATCGGAGCTGTGGGAAACTGGGCCATAAATGCCACAAATTCGTGCCAAATTTGCCCTTCTTCCGCTAAAGTTTCTGCCACAAAACCGTAGAATTTCTCCATTTGATTTGTGTGATCGACCAGATAAACCCCCAGGAGATAATCCACGTTGCGGTCGGGTTCTGCCTCGATATCGAAAAAGAGTTCCACGTCCCCTTGGGGAATCGCTTGGATTTTGTTGGGACGATTCACCCGCCAAACCACTTCTTGGTGGACGATCGCCCGGGCCTGCTGCTGCAATTGGATGGCGATATCCGCGCCAAGGTGTTGACCGAGATGTTTCGGAGAAGTGCTGGCGAGGGATTCTAGGGTGTTTACGCCGATGCCCTGGAGAGATTCATAACGGTTGGGAGTAACCCCAGGGACGAGGGATAGATGGTTGTTGGTTTGGGCGATCGCATAGCAGTGGTTATACCAGGAACAGAGGTGGCAGCGCTGGCGGGAAATAAAGACTTCGGGTTCGATTTCGGGGAGGAGAATATTAATGCAGTCGGTCACTGTTTCCTGGAGTTTATCCGCCCAAAGCTCCATGTCAACCCGATGGGGATGTCGTTCCCGCAAAATCAGTTGGGTTAGTCGGGGCGATCGCCCTTGGATTTGGGCCAAGAGAAACGAGTGGAGCATCGCCACCAATTTATACTCCGGCTTGGGTTTTTGGCCTAGTTTGACGCTAATCGGACGGTAATGCCATTTTCCCCAGCGGGACTCCCCTGCCTGACGTAGAAGAACTGTTGGCCTACCCACTAAAGTTAATTGTTCGATCGGTGTCCCTGGCCATTGGTCAAAGTGATACAGCAAGACTCCACGGTAAATGCACTCTACCCCAGCGGCCATCAGCGCTTCTGTTTCCTCGGCGCGGGTTTCCCAATCTTCGGCAGTGGGTTCGTGGTAGGGGCGCTGACCCAAGTAGGCTTCGATTTGTCGTTGGTTTTCCTTGCGTAGTTTTTGTAAAAAATCCTTTTCCGATGTCTGCTCTCGGCGATCGCCATAGAGGTCTAAAAAAGCCCGGCGTTCACACCGCTTAAAATTCAACAACAGATCATCGCTTATCAACATGCAGTCATTGGAAGTAAAAGGAACTTCCTTGGAAAATAACATATCCCCCCAAATTCTTGGCCATCGGGCTTTGGGAAAGCTAGCCGAGGGGTGATTGGTGGAAGATAAGCACTGACAGAAAAAAATCCAACATAAAAATCCCGATCCAACTGGTCACCACCGCCGAGGTTGCGGAACGTCCCACCTGTTGACTATCCCCCGTCGTCGTCAGGCCCCAGCTACAACCAATAAGGCCAACCAATAACCCGAAAAAAATCCCTTTAATGCCAATCGTCACCAGATCTTCGGGCTGCAAAAAGTCTTGCACCGAACTCAAGAATTGTTTGGGAACAAGGTCATAGAATTGGTAGGCGGCGCTCATCCCCCCGATAATGCCGATTACCAGGGCAAACACCGTCAAAATAGGCACCATAATACAGCAGGCCACCACCCGGGGTAATACCAAATAGTCCACAGGGTTGGAACGGAGCATATAAAGGGCGTCGATCTGTTCAGTGATTTTCATCGTTCCCAACTCCGCCGCAAAGGCAGAACCCACTTGGCCAGAAACGATACTCGCGGTGAGGATCGGCGCTAATTCACGACAAAAGGCGATCGCAAAGGCCCCACCGACAAAACGTTCTGCCCCAAAAATAGTTAACTCCCGGGCTGTCTGAATCGTGAAGATCATTCCCCCAAAAAACGCCACCAAAAGCACTGGTACGAGAGCCTTGGGCCCCGCCATCAGCATCTGATCTGCAACGGGTGCCCGGCGGAGTTTTCCCCGACAGAGTCGCCAGAAAACCTGACCCAACAGTAAGCCCATACGATACAGGCGATACCAGAGGGTCGGTTCCTGTTGTGCTTCGATGGGTTCCATCTATCGTTTTTGGCGATGTTTGGCGATCGCCTTCAAAGGAGCAACGCAAGCGAACGTCCGTCCCCGGTGGCAGTCATCAGGCCCCTAGAGTTCGAAATTAAAGCCCGCTTCCTTAAGCCGCTTGTATTTTGCCTCATCAAAGGAGTAGAGGCGCGCTGCCCGGTGGGCGACCCCGGTTTGTAGTTCATCTAGTTTAATCAACAGATCCATCTTGAGGATTTTGCGCCGGAAATTCCGCTTATCCAGTTGAATCCCCAAAATCTGTTCATAGAGTTTCTGTAACTGGGTCAACGTGAACTTATGGGGGAGCAGTTCGAAGCCAATCGGTTCATAACGGAGTTTGCCTCGCACCCGCTGAATGGCCATCTCAATAATCTGGTGGTGATCAAAGGCCACCGCAGGTACATCGTCCAGGCCAAACCAAGCCACCGCCGCTGCATCTGTATCCGCATGGATTGGGTGATCCTCTAGGTTGATCAAAGCGTAGTACGCAACGGTAATCACTCGGTCTCGGGGATCTCGTTTTGGGGCTCCAAAGGTATAGAGCTGCTCCAGGAAAATTTCTTCGACCCCTGTTTCTTCCCGCAATTCCCGCATCGCTGCCTCGTCCAAGGACTCATCCAGACGGACGAAACCACCGGGAAGGGCCCATTCCCCTTTGAAGGGCTCAACTCCCCGTTTGATTAACATAATCTTGAGGGTGTGGGTTGCATCGAGGCCGAAAACAACGCAATCAACGGTAACGCCGGGCTTGGGATATTCGTAGGTATACATGGGTTTGGTCTGTGTAAATGTTTGTTGAAAATTGTTAGATGTGAAATGAAAATCAACCCGCTTGGGCTTGGGGAACAAGGTGTTCTCGGTAGGCATGAAACCCACCCTGGCGGAGAGCTAAAAGGGCTTGGTGATCATCCTCGACCCAGTAGTCCCGACCCAAACGAATAAAGGTGCGATCGCCCCCGCTGCCGACAATGGCAATCACTGGTGTTCGCCCCCGTTTTTTTTCCCCAGCTTGCCGCGACAAAATTTCTTTTAAACGTTGTTGGCTATCGGTATGGTTCAGTTGGGAAAATGATAAGCGAATCATCAACATCCGCACCTCTTCAATGGGTTCGAGATGATCCACAATGAGTTGGGTACGGTCGTCTTTTTGTTGAACTTTGCCCCAAACAATAACCCGACTGTCAAGGTTTAACAACTGCTCGACGCTGGAGTAAGTCCGAGGAAAGACAATTCCTTCCACCTGACCCGAAATATCTTCCAACTGAATAAAAGCCATGGGCTCATTATTCGCCTTGGTAAAAATTTTCCGGATGTCCGTCAGGATAGCCACCGCACTCACCTTTTTGTTGCCATGGTTGGCGATCACCTCTAGGTTAATGGGTGACAAAATCGGTGCAATGGTTGAACGAAGTTTTTCCAAAGGATGTTCAGAAACATAAAACCCCAGCAGTTCTTTTTCTTGCCGGAGTTTTTCTTCGAGGGTAAAATCAGCCACCTTTGGTAAAGTAGGGGCCTCATCAAATGTTGCCGTTGTCTCATCCCCTAAGCTGTCGAATAAATTGGTCTGGCCACTTGCTTTTTCTTTGGCCTTCGCCTGGGACCAATCCATTACCAAATCCAATCCCTTAAGCATTCCCTGGCGATTGTCATGGAGCGAATCCAAAGCACCGCAAACGATTAAAGTCTCCAGGGCACGCCGATTGACAACCCGCAGATCCAAGCGCGAACAAAGGTCAGCCAAGCTCACAAAAGGGCCTATTTGTCGTGCCGCAAGAATCGTATTAATGGCGTTTTCCCCAAGGTTTTGCACAGCGGATAAACCAAACCGAATTCCTTCTCCCACCGGTTTAAAATCTAAATCCGACGCGTTAATGTCAGGGGGCAATACCTGAATTCCCATCCGTTCGGCATTTTCACGGTATTTGCGGACTTTATCCTTGTTCCCGCTACTTGCACTCAGCAGTGCCGTCATATATTCGACGGGATAATTTGCCTTTAGATAAGCGGTCTGGTAGGTGACATAAGCATAGGCCGTGGAATGGGATTTATTAAAACAATTGGCCCCAATTAGACCTTGACCCAAAAGAAAATTATGGTCTTGACCCAGACCAATGTCATAGGTCGGTGCACTACCAATAAAACTACGGCGAACGATTTTAACCAAAACTGCTAGAACCTTAGGTCGATATCAACCCTATTCTATATAAAAAAAGTCATATTTTTCATATTCTGTCCCTGGAAATGTGGAATCTTCAGAAACAGTTCGGGTTTTAGCTTTACAAGTTTTTAATACAAAAACTTCTGGTTTTTTACGGAAAAGACCAACATCAATGAAGTGGTAGCTTTATTTTGGGGGTGATCAAATTAAAAGCGAATAAATTATTCCCTTTTTCGACAGATTTAGGGTTATTTTATGGTTTTTGCGAGTTGGCTTTGGCCTGACTTCTTCTAATCTTTAAATAAGTATAAGCCTTGTCCACGAAAACTTTTTTCTATGATTCTTGATCTTTGCCTCAAGACAAGGCCATTGTTTTGCTAATCACTGGCTGAGACGCTTTTGGGGGGGCGAAGAATTTCCGGATTCCCCATTTAATGAGACGTTCTACTAACATAACGACGATGAGTGCCAGAAAGACAAAGGGAAATACGAGAATCAAGCCTAGTAATGGGCTCTCTCCGGCTTTGGCTGCTGGGGTTTCACTCTGGGTCATGACAAGGGGGGCAGGTTTGATGTCGTTGAGCGGGAGCTTCTCTGGTGTTGGGGAGGTGACTTCGGGCATGATGGTAGTAGTCATCTCTTGTTCTAATGCAGCACTCATACGTTTTGCTCCACAAACCTTATAACGTCCTTTGTCAATTTACTGATAATAGCCCCCAAGGGACCCAGCGGCAAACTTTAAAGGATTTTGTGCCTGTCACAGATGTATATTCTGTGGGGCGTTTGGATCTCGACAGTGAAGGACTACTGTTTTTGACAGATGATGCTCAATTAAAACATTATCTCTGTGAGCCGAAATTTGCCCACCCCCGTACCTATTGGGTACAGGTAGAAAACATTCCCGATGAAAATGCTTTGGAACAATTGCGTCGGGGCGTCATCATCCAGGGGCAAAGGACAAGGCCGGCGATCGCCCATTTGATTACCCCAGATCCGGTAGTGCCTCCCCGGGATCCTCCGATTCGTTTTCGGAAAAATGTTCCCACCGCCTGGCTAGAGTTGACCCTTACGGAAGGACGCAATCGTCAGGTACGGCGGATGACGGCAGCAGTGGGTTGTCCGACCTTGCGCTTAGTGCGGGTGGCCATTGGTGAGGGCGCTGCGCGGTTAACCCTAGAGGGATTAGCACCGGGGGAATGGCGCTATCTCACACCCCAGGAAATTCATGGATTTCAAAGTTTACTGCCAACTAAAACCGCAAAACCCCGACCAGTGGCCGAGGCGAAGAAAAAAGGAAGGGGCAGACCGAAGCGGCGACGCTTTTAGTCAGAGGTGCCTGAAGGTTGCTCAATTATTAAAAAGCTTTATCCAGCTTTTGTAATGCTGGGGGTCTTAGGGCCATTGACTGGGGTAGCCCGTGTGAAAGTTGAGTTAGTAGGCAAGGGTTTCGAGGGTTTCCTTGAGGTAGGTGGTCACCTGCTGATCAACGCTGAGATGATCCAGGGCAAGAACTTCACAATGGTTTGCATACCAACGCTTAAAACCGGAACTGCGGGCGATCGCCTGCTTCAAACTGTCCCAAATGGCGTGGTCGGGGGAAGCTGTGG
>JAYKIK010000071.1:0-24243 GCA_035284725.1 Synechococcus sp. | reverse complement strand
GGGTAAACAGCACCCGATCGCGATCGCCATTGACCAAGGACAGGGTCAAAATGGAGGGGACTTCCGTCGTAATTTCCCCATCTAAATTTACCCCCGCAAAGGAACCACGCCAGTTCCCCAGATTTTTCAGAAAATTTTCCCACTGACTGGCCATCGTGACATCACCCTGACTACACTGCACGGCTTTCTATTGTGCCGGAGTCAGAAAAGAGAAAGCAACCTGCATAAGTTTCCGAAAGGCGATCGCCTAACTCGAAGGCAGTCAAGGAGGAGAAATCGCCCAATGCCGCTATCATTACTGAAATTTCCCACAAAACCACAAAAAGGACGCTCCGCAGAACGTCCCCTGAACTGAAGAAATGTCGGAATACAATTTAGCTGTGGAAAACGAGTTTTTCGTCCTTCACATCGACGGTAATTTCACCCCCTGATTTGAATTCTCCCTTCAGAATCCCTTTGGCGATCGCCGTTTCGACATATTTTTGGACGGCCCGCTTGAGAGGTCTCGCCCCATAGACCGGGTTATAGCCCACCTCAGCAATGAAATCATAGGCCTCTGGGGTTAGCTGAATACCAATCTTCTGTTCCGCGAGGCGTTCGGCAAGGCGATTTACCTGGAGTTGGACGATGGAACGCAGTTGATCCTTTTGCAGACCATGGAAAATGATCAATTCATCGATTCGGTTCAGGAATTCCGGCCGGAAGTTCGCATTCATCGCCTCCATTACCCGATTGCGCATTTCCTCGTAAAGGGCGTCATCCCCGGCAATATCGAGGATAAATTGGGAACCGATATTACTGGTCATGATGATCACCGTGTTTTTAAAGTCCACCGTCCGCCCCTGGGAATCCGTCAAACGACCATCATCCAAGATTTGCAGCATCACATTAAACACATCGGCATGGGCCTTTTCAATCTCGTCAAAGAGAATTACTGAATAGGGACGGCGACGAATTGCTTCCGTTAACTGCCCCCCTTCTTCATAGCCCACATACCCTGGAGGCGCTCCCATCAGCCGGGAAACGGCATGTTTCTCCATATACTCGGACATATCGATCCGCACGAGGGCTTCTTCGGTATCAAAGAGGAATTGGGCGAGGGCTTTGGCGAGTTCTGTTTTCCCGACCCCTGTCGGCCCCAGGAAAATAAAGCTAGCCGTGGGACGGTTGGGATCCGCGAGGCCCGCGCGCGATCGCTGAATGGCTTCGGCAACGGCGGTAACGGCTTCTTCTTGCCCCACAACTCGGCGATGTAACTCGTCCTCGAGGTGGAGCAGTTTTTCCTTTTCGGATTCAATTAACTTGCTGATGGGAATCCCTGTCCATTTAGAGATAATTTCCGCGATATCCGACTCGATTACCTCTTCCCGTAGGAGGGATTCCCCTGTGATTTGTTGGGTCGCTAAATTAGTTTCAATGTCATTAATTTTTTGCTGTAGTTCGGTGAGTTTGCCATAGCGCAATTCGGCCGCTTTGTTGAGGTCGTAATCCCGTTCTGCCTGCTGAATTTCGAGGTTGGTTTTATCAATTTCCTCCTTAAGAAAACGAATTTTGTCGATGAATTCTTTTTCCGATTGCCACTGGGCGTTGAGTTGGGATTGCTCTTCTTTGAGGTTGGCTAATTCCTTCTCTAGTTTGGCAAGCCGTTCTAAAGAGGCTTCATCTTTTTCCTTTTGGATGGAAAGTTTTTCCATTTCCAGTTGGAGAATTTTCCGGTCAATTTCGTCTAGCTCTTCCGGCTTGGAGGTGATCTCCATCTTCAGTTTTGCCGCTGCTTCGTCCACCAGATCAATGGCCTTGTCCGGTAAAAAGCGATCGCTAATGTAACGGTTCGAGAGCATTGCCGCCGCAACCAGGGCCGTATCCGCAATTTTGACCCCATGATGTACTTCATAACGTTCCTTCAGACCCCGTAGAATCGAAATCGTATCGACCACATTGGGTTCATTGACCATCACCGACTGGAAACGCCGTTCCAGAGCCGCATCTTTTTCAATGTATTTGCGGTATTCATCGAGGGTGGTCGCGCCAATACAGCGGAGTTCCCCCCGAGCCAACATCGGCTTGAGCAGATTCCCTGCATCCATTGCCCCCTGGGTTGCTCCAGCGCCGACAACGGTGTGGATTTCATCGATAAAGAGAATGATCTGCCCCTCGGAATCGGTGACTTCCTTGAGTACAGCCTTAAGGCGCTCTTCAAATTCCCCACGATATTTGGCCCCGGCAATCAGCGACCCCATATCCAAGGCGATCAGGGTACGATCCTTGAGGGATTCCGGCACATCGCGGTTAACAATTCGCTGGGCTAACCCTTCGGCGATCGCCGTTTTGCCGACCCCTGGCTCCCCGATCAGAACAGGGTTATTTTTGGTGCGGCGAGAAAGGATCTGAATCGTCCGACGAATTTCATCATCCCGACCAATGACGGGATCGAGTTTCCCATTGCGGGCAAGATCCGTTAAATCCCGGCCATATTTTTCTAGGGATTCGTATTTTCCTTCTGGGTTTTGGTCGCTCACCTTTTGGCTGCCTCGAATTTGCGTAATGATCGTTTTTAGTTTATTTTCTGTGAGATCAAATTCCTGATAGAGCTTTTTCCCGAACCGGTCATCTTTGGCGTAGCTCAGGATTAAATGTTCAACGGAAATAAAGTCATCCCCAAAGGATTTGCGGTGTTGATCAGCCCGGTCTAAAAGGGTGTCTAAACTGCGCCCTAAATATACAGATTCACTCGGTTGGGCTATTTTGGGTTGCTGGGCAAGGAAAGCCGCCGTGCGATCCCGTAGCCTTGGGATAGAAATTTCTGCTTTGGTAAAAATACTTTTGGCGAGGCCGTCTTGCTCCAACAGCGCCTGCATTAAATGTTCAGATTCAATTTGCTGCTGTTGATTTTGTTTGGCGACATCGGGGGTTTTGGCGATCGCCTGCCAGGCTTTTTCCGTAAATTGATTCGGGTTAGTGGGTTGCATAGGACAAAAAATAATTATTTCTGTAAAGCCCTATAGCTTCTCCAGAAAGAAACCCTAGAACTTATGTTTAATTGTATTTTTGTCTTGATAATTTGACAGTAGGGGAATCCGCCTTAGAAGAGTCCGGTTCCCCAACGCTACCAAATCCTTGTAACCGAGCCAGTTTCGGCCCCTACGCAACAAGGGCCGCCAGTAGTTTTTCGCCCATGGCCTGACAACCCACAGCGGTCATCCCTTCAGACATAATATCTCCGGTGCGATAGCCTTGATCGAGAACAGTTTGCACGGCCTGTTCAATTTTTGTCGCCGCCTCCGGCTGATCGAGGGAATAGCGCAACATCATCGCTGCACTGAGCACCATCGCCAGGGGATTGGCTTTATCTTGACCCGCAATGTCCGGCGCAGAACCGTGGACCGGTTCATAGACCCCAGGGCCATCCGCCCCTAAGCTCGCCGAGGGCAACATCCCAATACTTCCCGTCAGCATTGCCGCTGCATCGGAGAGGATATCTCCAAACAGATTGCCAGTGACGATGGTGTCAAATTGTTTCGGCGCACGGATTAATTGCATTGCGGCATTGTCCACATACAGATGGGACAGTTCCACATCGGGATAATTTTCGGCCATCAGATTAAGGCGATCGCGCCACAGTTGGGATACATCCAAAACATTGGCTTTATCTACGGAACAAAGACGGTGATTACGCTTCTGGGCAATGTCAAAGGCGACCTTGGCAATGCGATCCACTTCAGACTCGTCGTAGACCATGGTATTAAAACCGCGTTTTTCGCCCGTTTCCAGGGTAACGGTGCCTTTGGGTTTCCCGAAATAAATGCCGCCGGTGAGTTCTCGCACCACCATGATATCTACCCCTTCAACCACCTCCCGCTTCAGGGTAGAAGCATCAATGAGCTGGGGCAAAATTGTGGCCGGGCGTAAATTTGCAAACAGACCTAAACCCGCCCGCAGGCCGAGTAAACCCGTTTCAGGTCGTTGTTCTCGGGGCAGATTATCCCATTTATAACCACCGATCGCCGCAAATAGTACCGCATCACTGGCCCGGCAAATATCTAAGGTTTTTTGGGGGAGGGGTTCTCCGGTAGCATCAATGGCGGCCCCCCCGATCAGGGCTTCGGTAAAGGCAAACTCTAGATCAAATTGTTGGCCGATGGTTTTTAGGACATCGACAGCCACGGTGGTGATTTCCGGGCCAATGCCATCGCCAGGGAGCAGGGTAATGCAGTATTGCTGGGTCATAGGAGTGTTTTGATCTAGATATTTTTGCAACTGTTTATCATAGCGGGTTTGGGTGGTGCTTCGGGGCGAATGTTAGACTAGAACGGCTCCCTAAACCCGGTGTATTGCCCTGTGAATCGTTCCAATTCCTCCGGTATTTTGTCGATTTTTATCACCTGCCTTGTGTGCTTTCTGCTGCTGTGGATTTTGCGGGGTTTTGGGGTGCCACCCTTTACGCTGCTGCCGGGGGGGATTATCAATATCATGCTCCTCCTGACCCTGCTGTTTGGGATTCTCTACGGGTTGGAGTGGACAAAGAATTACTAACGAGCAAACCATGGCAAAGCTAATTGTTGTTGGGGGTGGGGCCGCCGGTTTTTTTGGGGCGATCGCCGCGGCTCGGGCCAACCCAAAATTAGAAGTAACCCTGCTCGAAGCAGGTAAAGAATTTCTCAGTAAAGTCAAAATTTCCGGGGGCGGCCGCTGTAACGTCACCCACCACTGCTTTGATCCCCTGGAACTTGTGAAAGCTTATCCGAGAGGTCAGCGGGAATTGCGGGGGGCCTTTAGTCAGTTTCAACCCCAGGATATGACCGCTTGGCTCAAGGCTGAAGGGGTCAAGCTCAAAACCGAAGCCGATGGGCGGATGTTTCCGGTGACGGATAATTCTGAGACGATTATCCAGGCTTTTTTGCGGGCAGCCACCCAGGCAAAAATTCAATGTCGCACCGGGGCCGTTGTCCAAAGCATTGGTAAAAGTGAAACCGGGTTATTTCAGGTGAACCTCAAGGGGGGCGATCGCCTTTTTGCTGATTTTGTTCTATTGGCCACGGGGAGTCATCCTTCTGGTCACCGTCTTGCAGCCACCTTAGGTCACAAAATTATTTCCCCAAAACCGTCCCTATTTACGTTTCAGATCAACGATCCCCGTCTCCATGGTTTAGCTGGGGTGAGTGTGCCCGAGGCAATTGTGAGCATCAAATTAGATCAAAAGAAAAAGCTCGAACAAACGGGGCCCCTCCTGATCACCCATTGGGGCTTGAGTGGGCCAGCGGTGTTAAAACTTTCGGCTTGGGGGGCGCGCACCTTAGCGGATAACCAGTACAAAATGTCCCTCACGGTCAACTGGCTACCCAATACCAACCCAGAAACCCTCCGCCAACAAATCCAAACCTTTAAAACCCAAAACCCCAAAAAGAAAATCAGTACCCTCGCCCCGGTGGAAATCCCCAAGCGTCTGTGGCAGAGTTTGGCTAACTATGCGGGGATCAAACCTGAACAAAACTGGGCGGATTTATCAAAGAAACAATTAAATGTTCTCTACCAGGAGCTAACTCAGGGCCAATACCACATCCAAGGAAAAGGTATTTTTAAGGAAGAATTTGTCACCTGTGGCGGCGTTGCCCTGAAGGAGGTGAATTTTAAGACCCTCGAAAGTCGTCGGTGTCCGGGGCTCTATTTTGCCGGGGAAGTGTTGGATATTGATGGGATCACCGGGGGCTTTAATTTCCAAAGCGCTTGGACCACCAGCTGGCTCGCGGGTCAGGCGATCGCCAAAAATATTGATTAGAATCACAGCAACCTAACGTCTTCCGAAAACCATGGTTCAAGCCGCACCCCAGCCCCAACAGAAAATCTTTATAGAGCTCGCCCAGGCGGCAATCCAACTGATCCGCCAGCAGGGTTGTGAGTATGGCGAAATTCGCCTCTGTACCTATCGACGACAAAGTTTTTGGGCTCAGGATCACTCCCTCAAACGTCTTAACGATAACGTCAGTGCGGGCTTTGGGGTGCGGGTGTTATGGCGAGGGGCTTGGGGCTTTGCGGCGAGTCACCGGCGGACTGAGGCGGAAGTGGCCCGCATTGTGCAATTAGCAGTAGATATTGCCAAAGGAAGCCATCTCACCCAACGGGAACCGGTGCGCCTAGTGCCAGTGCCGGCCTACCGCGATTATTACGAAACACCAATTCAAACTGATCCTTTTACAATTCCCCTGACGGAAAAAACAGATTTACTGCTGGGGCTCACCGATCAATTCCTCCGCTATGATCCCCAAATTAAAAAAGCCCATGCCTACCTGAGTTTCACCCAAGAAGATAAGCTCTTTGCCTCTACGGAAGGCTCGTTGATCGAACAACGGATTTATCGCAGCGGGGCCGGGATGGGTTGCACCGCCGTTGCCAATGGGGATGCCCAGGGCCGCAAATATGAGCGATCGCCTTTGAACCTTGGCTATGAACACATCGAACCGGAAACCTTGCGGGGTAATGTGGCACGGGTGGCCGAGGAAGCGATTGAAAAAGTCCATGCTCCCGAAGCCCCTAGCGGCGAAACGACCTTAATCCTCAAACCAAGCCATCTATGGTTGCCAATCCATGAATCCGTTGGCCATCCCACGGAGCTAGACCGGGTCTATGGCTATGAGGCGAACTTTGCGGGGACGAGTTTTGCGACCACGAACCATCTAAACCAGTTGCAATACGCCGCCCCCTGGGTGAATTTCAAGGCCGACCGCACCCAGCCCGGCGGTCGCAGCACCGCTGGTTATGACGATGAGGGGGTAAAAGCCCAGGCATGGTACGTGGTCAAAGATGGTATTTTAATGGATTATCTCACTGACCGGGAAACCGCCCACCGCCTTGGTCGTCCGGAAAGTAATGGCTGTGCCTTTGCGGACAGTTGGGCCAGTGTCCCCATGGTGCGGATCCCGAATTTGGGTCTTGAACCCGGAAAACCTGGGGGCGATCGCACGGCTACCCTCGCGGAAATGATTGCCGACACGAAGGATGGTTATCTCATCGACGGGGACGATACCTTTTCCATTGACCAACAGCGGCGCAATTTCCAGTTTGGCGGCAATGGGGTCTGGCACATCAAAAATGGTAGACTCAACGGCATGGTCAAAAACCTCACTTACCAAAGCATGACCACGGAGTTTTGGAATAAAGTGGAGGCGATCGCCCCGGCCTCGGAATTAGAACAGCGGGGAACCGATATGTGCGGCAAAGGAGAACCCATGCAAATCGCCCAGATGACCCACGCCTGCGTCCCCATCCGGGTGGGACAGATCACCATTGGCCGCTAGATTTCTGGATCAATCAATGGTTGCTAAAACAAATTGGGTCATACTCGTCAAGGAATCTCGACAGTTTCTGGCCCCAGGATTCTGTTTTAAGCATTTATACCGAGAAACAACACCTGCTAAGATTTGTAAAATATGACTTGCAATTTTCCTGGATTTTTGAAAACCAGCACGCAATAATCAATGGCCGAAAGGGTGCAAAAAATTCTCGCCCGTTGGGGGGTGGCCTCGCGTCGAGGAGCAGAACAGCTAATCTTGGCGGGGCGAGTAACCCTCAATGGAAAACCTGTTCAGTTGGGAGACCAAGCCGATCCAAAAGGCGATCGCCTCTGCGTCGATGGAAAACCCCTAAAAATCACCGAACGGCCCCGACACTACTACTACCTCATCCATAAACCCAAGGGTGTTGTGTCTACCTGTGCCGATCCCAAGGGCCGCCCCACCGTTCTTGATCTCTTACCCAAAGATCTCCAGCGGGGTAAAGGGCTCCATCCCATTGGCCGCCTCGACGTTCAATCCACAGGGGCTTTGTTACTGACGAATGACGGTGATTTTACCCTCGCCTTGACCCATCCCCGCTATCACATCCCCAAAACCTACCGTGCCTGGTTGAAAGGGAAAGTACCCGAGCGAATCCTCGACCAGTGGCGCCAGGGGGTAATGTTAGACAATCAGCGTACCCTGCCCGCTCAAATTGCCGTCAAAACCATTACCCAAGATAAAACTTGTATTGATATTATGCTTACCGAAGGACGCAATCGTCAGATTCGTCGGGTGGCTGATCAACTTGGTTTTCCAGTGGTCAAACTCCATCGCCTTGCCATTGGCAACCTCCACCTGGGAGACCTCCAACGGGGTCATGCCCGTCCCCTCACCAAGGCTGAACTCAAGCAGCTCCAAGCCCAATCTCATTCCCTTTCCTCAGTTCGTTCATCCGCCCCTGTTCGGGAGTACCAAGCATGAAGGAGACAGCGATCAATTCCCCCACCCCCCACCAAGAATATCTCGCCCACATCGGTAGCCAGTTACAGCAAGCCCGTCTTGCCAAAGACTGGTCTCTCGCCCTTGTATCCCGCAAAACCAATATCCGGCAGGCTCTTTTAGAAGATATTGAAGCCGGTCGCCTCGGGCAATTACCAGAACCGGTCTATCTCCAGGGTCTTCTGCGTCGCTATGGAGAATGTGTTGGCCTTGATGGTTTGGCGATCGCCCAAGAATTTCCCCAAACGGCCAACCAAAATCGTTGGCAGCTGCCCCAATGGTGCCAATTTATTGCCTATTTTCAGTTGCGTCCCAGTCACCTCTATGTGGCCTATCTCCTAATCATTGTGACGACAGTGCAGTCCCTGGGCAATATTGTCCGCAACCAAAGTCCCACCGCTGTGCCCCAATTAGATCCAGCATTGCGAGAAAGCCGGACACCCGTACCTTCGCCCCCCATCGTGAGCAATCCTCAGCCATCGCCACGGGCCACCAACTCATCCACCCCAACAGCAAATAGCAACGAATCCGTAGTCGTTGACATTAGGGCCCAGGATGTGGCCTGGATGCGAGTTGAAATTGATGGGAAAACAGCCTTTGAGGGCACTCTCCCCAAGGGTAGCCAAAAACAGTGGGTTGCCGACGAAAGTGTACGGGTACGCTCAGGGAATGCCGGAGCAGTCTATATCACCATCAATGATCAAAAACCCCATCGCCTCGGAGAACCCGGCACCGTTGAAGAGTTTACCTATCAAGCAAAAGCGGACAACAAGCCCAAAACCCAAGCCTCTTCTTAGGGCCCTAGTCGGTTTCCTCCAGGTGCATGCTCAGTTGGTAGATGTGACGGCGCGACAGGTTCAACTGTTGGGCTAAAGTCCGGCTAGCAAGGGATTTGCTCATGCCCTGTTGGATCAAAGCCCCAAGCTGGGCCACAATTTCAGCATCACTAAAAACCTCGGTGTCCGTCGTTTGGGTTGCCCCCTCAAGAATCAGGGTAAATTCCCCTTTAGGATTGTGTTCCTGGTAGTGGATAAGGGCCGTTGCTAGGGTGCCCCGCCAAAATTCTTCGTGGAGTTTCGTCAGTTCCCGGGCACAGACGATAGGGCGATCACCTTCAAAATGTTCTGATAAATCTATCAGGGTTTTCACAAGACGGTGGGGGGCCTCATAGAAAATGAGCGTACGGGATTCCTGAGCCAACTGGGTTAATAACTGGCTGCGGTCTTTTTTCTTGGGTGGCAAAAAACCTTCAAACACAAATTTTTCGGGAGATAAGCCGGACGCAATCAAACCCGTCAGCCCCGCACTCACCCCGGGAATAGGTACGACAGTCAGCCCCTCTTCAATGGCACTGGCCACCAGTTCAAACCCCGGATCACTGATCCCTGGTAGGCCCGCATCACTAACCAAGGCAATATTTAACCCGCTGTGCAATTTCTCAAGGAGTTGCGCCTGGCGCTGTTGGCGGTTGTGGTCGTGGTAACTAATTTGGGGGGTTGTGATTTGAAAATGTTTCAGCAGTTTGCCGGTGTGTCGGGTGTCTTCGGCGGCGATGAGATCAACGGTTTTGAGGGTGGCGATCGCCCGGAAGGTCATATCATCGAGGTTGCCGATGGGAGTGCCCACCAGATAGAGGGTGCCGGAGCTTGTCATGGGTTTGGGGGAGTAATAAAGCAAACTAGAAAGAAATGGTTTCCGGAGCCAGGAGCCAATCCCGGACGGTGAGGGCCGTTGCGGGGGCCAGGAGAACGCCGTTGCGGTAATGGCCAGTGGCCAGAATGATATTGTCGTAGCCCGTTAATCCTTTCAAGATGGGGGCACCTTGACCATTAGGCCGGGGCCGTTTGCCAGACCAGTGGCGGACAATTTCAGCCTGTTCTAACACTGGGTAGAAGGCGATCGCCTTTTGTCGCACCACCTCCGCCAGGGTTTGATCGGGATCAATTGCTCCATTTTCGTGGGGAAATTCCACCGTTGCACCCACCCAATATTCCCCTTGGCCTAGGGGCACTACATGGACATCTTCGAAGCTTATCACCGGCTGGAAAGCGGCTTCTGGTTCAAGGTTTTGAGGAACTTTAAGGTGGAATGCCTGGCCCAAAACTGCCCCCAGGGAAATTGTTTCTGTTAAAGGATTGATAATTTCGAGGGAACCCAGTCCAGCCGACACAATCAGCCAATCACAGGGATAAGTCCTTCCCCCGGCCCTAACCCCTTGGCAATGGTGATCCCCAAAGATCAGGGTGGGTTTCTCAATCTCAAAGTGACAGCACACTCCCTTTTGTTGGGCAACTGTCAGCAATGCTCGGGTGAGGGGGACGGGTTGCACCTGAAAATCCTGGGGGGAAAAAAGTCCTCCGGCGGCTTCCTGGGCCCGCAGGTAAGGACAGTGCTGTTGAATCGCATCCTGATCCCAGACCGCTAAATCCCACCCAGAGGCTTGGCGAATCTCCCGGAGGCGATCGCCTTTTTTGAGTTCCTCCGGCTCCCGCACCAATTTCAAAATACCGTGGGGATTGTGAGAGACGGGCTGACCCGCAGTCGCTAGTTCCTGTAGAAGAGCAGGAAACCGTTCCATGCTGCGGCGGCGTAAGGTCCAGGCCCGTCCCTTGGTTTTGCGGCTAATGATCCCCATCAATACCCCTAGGGCAGCCCCAGTGGAACCCGTAGCAGGCTGAGCGATGTCCAATACCGTAATCTCGCACTGCTCTAACAAACTCAGCTCGTAGGCGATCGCCGCTCCAACGATCCCGGCCCCTAGGATAACAACCCGCTGTGCCATGGCCTAATCCTGAACCTGGGCGATAACGGTGCGGTGTCGGGGGGTATTGCTCTGGATAAACGGCGTTTTAAACCCAGCCCGGTGTAATTCCGCCGAAACATCTAGGCTGAAATACTGATCCAAATAGGGTTCTGTACTTTTGAGTAGGGTCAAAATGTAGGGAGGCATCTTTTTGTAGACCTCTGCCTGGGGGTTCATGTCCATCATCGCAAAGTAACCGCCGGGTTTAAGGAGTCGTTTCGCTTCCTGAAAAATGGCGATCGCCGCAGTCTGGGGCAGTTCATGGAAAATCAGCGAACAGGACACCAAATCAAAGGAATGGGCCGGTAGTTGGGTGTCTTCTCCAGGGGCATGGTGCCAGGTAACAGTTTTTCCTTGCTGCTCCGTACGATATTTAGCCACCGCGAGGAAATAGGGCGATAAATCCACCCCTGTTAGCTGGGCCTCCGGGAAAATTTGCTGCAGCGCTTCGGTGCTCATCCCCACACTACAACCAATATCCACAATGGTTTTCGGCGCAAAATTCAATTGCGATCGCAAAATCTGATGATAGCTATCCCGCAGCCGCGCATCCCCCGTAACATCCGGTTCCCCAAACAGCGTCGAATGCACAGAATAAGCCGCCGACTCCACCTCTAAGGCCGGCTCCCAACCCAAATTTCCCTCATCGTAAGCATGGAAAGAAGTGACATAGTAGGCCGGATACTCTAGGTGCAGGTTTTCGACAGCGGCCAAATCTGCCTGCCAGTCCCGTTGCTTTAGGGTGGCGACGTTGTCCCGCCAGGGCACCCCTAATTTCTCCGCCCGCTGGATCATCATGGCCCGGGCGCGATTTTTCGCAAAGGTGGCGATCGGTCGAATGGCCAAAATACCATTGACTAACTGGGAGCGGATATCAGGTTTCTGGGGCACGGCGGTCAGAGTCATTACCAATGGATTAAGTACAACGAGGTTTTATGGGATTATATGGCCCCCTATTGTACCGTTCCTATCCTTTCTGAGAATTCCTTGAATCTTGGTAGAGTGCTCCCCCTTGGCCGCCATGTACAGTCAGGGAAATAAGAGCTAAAGTGGGGAGGTGAGAAGTAAATATTTTCGGACTAACGAATGATTTTTAACTCTGACTTCTTTTCCGCCGACATCGATGAACAGACTGCCAACAATCTCATGGAATATTTGCAACAGCAAAATCCCGATGTTTTAGCCCGGGTGGCCCAGTCTGCGAGTGCGGAGATTAAAGAAATCATTGCCCACAACGTCAGAGGTCTCATTGGTGTTTTACCACCTGATGATTTCCAAGTCAGTATTACCACCGACCGCGAAAACTTAGCAAATCTCCTCGCCTCCGCCATGATGACGGGTTATTTTCTGGGTCAGATGGAACAACGGATGAATTTAGAATCAAGTCTCGTGGAATCCGGTTCCTTAGCAGCGGAGCTAGATTTTGACTAAAGCAAAAATGTAGCAATAAAGAAAAAGGTGGTCTAAACGCCACCCCTACGATCTAAATTTTTTCTATCGCTTATTACTTAATTCATTCACTATCCGTGGGCATCCTCTGTTATTGCTCAGATGCTAGGGACAGCATCGATCTCAATTTCCTTAAACCACAATATTGAGCTTTTTCAGGGCCGCTTCAACTCTTTCATCGGCATTGGCCTGGACTTCATCGAACTGTTCCAAAACTTCACCAGGGAATTTTTCGAGGGCCTGGAGGGACAGAGAAATTCGGTTATTACCTTCTTCGATGTCGGTGATTAGCACCCGCACTTCTTGACCAAGGCTAAAGAGGTCTTCAAGTTGTCCGGCGGGCTTGCCACTAATTTGGCTTCGGTGTAAAAGGCCGGTCATGCCATCGAGTTCAATAAAAACACCATAGGGTTTAATGTTTGCTACGGTGCCCGTTACTAAGGAACCAATGGATAGGCGACGCATTATTTCGGCTTGGGCCGCATAGCGTTGGGAAAGAACTAATTTGCGCCGTTCCTGGTCAAATTCGAGGAAGTTGACTGTCAGCACTTGTCCCATTAGATTATCAAGGTCTTTATCGATGAGGTGGGAGTTGGGAATAAAGCCCCGTAAGCCTTGGACATCACCTGTCACCCCACCCCGGTTGCTGCCAGTGATGCGTATTTGCACGGAGGTGCCGGCTTCGGCGGCCTGGGCGAGTTCTTCCCACACCCGTTGTTCGGCAAGTTTGCGGCGGGAAAGGGTCACTTGGCCTTCGGCGTTTTGACCCCGGACAATTAGAAATTCAAAACTTTCACCTACGGGAAGAGCGGTATGGCTGTCTGTTTCGCCAGAGAGGAGGGCTTCCCGGATGGGGGCAAACCCAGGGGATTTCCCACCAATATCCACGAGGACACCATCGGATAGATGATCAAAAATTTTCCCTGTGACCACTTGCCCCGGCTCAAAATGGTAGTCATGTTGGATGAGGGCATTCTCGAAGTCATCCATGGAAAAGGCGATCGCGGGATTGGGCTCTGCAGTCATTGCTCGTAAATTTAGTCTGTTATAGAAAAGATGTGGAATAGGCTTAATCCTATCGCACTCCGGTTCTTTATTGGTGTTGGGGTCTACCCTAGGGGGACGGCGGCGGGACTGGCTGTTGTTGGAGAAAATTTCGGTCGGCCTGGAGCATTTTTGTAAAGGTGTCCGCAGGAAGAGGGGGGCTGAAAAGAAAACCTTGGATTTCGTCGCAGTGCTGGGCCTGGAGAAAGTCGAGTTCAGCCAGGGTTTCTACCCCTTCGGCCACGGTGGTTAGTTGGAGTTGTTTCGCCATCATGATGATGTGGGTGACGATGGTGGAATTGGTGAGGTTGCGGTCAACGTTATGGACAAAACAGCGGTCAATTTTGAGGATGTCGAAGGGGAAGTTTTGAAGGTAGCTGAGGGAGGAGTAGCCGGTGCCAAAGTCGTCGATGGCAATGGGAAAACCGGAATTTTTGAGGGCCTGGAGGTGGGCGATCGCCAATTCCACATCAGAAATTAAGGTGCTCTCCGTGACTTCTAGTTCCAGTTGGGCGGGGTTAATGTCATATTGCTTGGTAATTTCGACCAACGTATCAACTAATTGCGCCTGATAAAATTGTCGTCCCGAAAGATTGACCGCGATTTTTGGGCAACGAAGGCCCTGGGCTTGCCATTGTCGTGCTTGGCAACAGGCTGCCCGAAAGACCCACTCACCAATGCTGCCAATCAGACCATTTTTTTCGGCGAGGGGGATGAATTGGGAGGGGGAAATTTTGCCTAAATCTGGATGGAACCAACGGATGAGGGCCTCGGCACCAACAATTTTGCCCGTTGTTGTACTAATTTTGGGTTGATAGTACAGGGTTAACTGATCCTCCTCAATCGCCTCATACAAAGCTGTGTCTAACAGAATATTTTGATGGTTGGCATTGATCTGGGTTTCCTGGGAATAAAAGTAGCAGTTGGTATTGCCCCGCAGACGTGCCGTTTCCATTGCCTGCTTCGCCTGGTTAAGATAGCGGTCGAAATTATATTCCCGATAGGGCATCGTAAGCATACCGATATGCCAGCTAATGAGAATTTTTTGATCATTGATTGGGAGGGGACTGGCAAAGGCACTCAGAATATGTTCGGCCATGGCGTTGAGGTTCACCTCGCTGATGGCGCAGTCAGGGGGATAGATCAGAAGAAAGTCCGTATAGTTGAGGCAGGCGAGATAAGCATCTTCGGGAACTGTACTGACCAATTGACGGACGATATTTTTCAGGACAATATTGCCAAATTGGTACCCGAACAACTCATTAATTTTTTCGAATCGGTCAATGCTGAGGTAGAAGATGGGAATTTGCCATTGACCATCGGCGTTCAGGCCCTGTGTGCTAGAGGGAGCCCATTGTTTTAAGAGGCGGTTCAGATCATCCCGCAGGGCCAGTTGGTTAGGCAGTTGGGTAATGGGGTCGTGGGTCAGGGTGTAGTTAATTTGTTGGCGATCGCCATTTTCTTGTTTTTCTTGGAAATGACCTCGCCAAGAACGCCGTTTCCGCAAGCGTGTTTTAATTGCATCCAACAGCTCGTGGGTCGTAAAGGGTTTGGTGAGATAGTCATCGGCTCCGAGGTTCATCCCCTGACGGATATTTTCCTTAGTCCCTTTTGCCGTGAGAAAAATAAAGGGAATGGTCTGTGTGTCCGGGTCCGCCTGGAGGATTTCTAAAACCCCATAGCCATCCAAACCAGGCATCATAATGTCGCAAATAATGAGGTCTGGACAGTTTTCAATGGCTATTCCTACGCCAATTTGTCCATTTTCTGCCTCTAAAACCTGATAATCTTCGGCAATCAACAGGGTAATAATGAGTTCGCGGATTGAATCTTCATCTTCAACCACCAAAATTGTCGGAGCAGAGGTGAATGCGTCCATAGGCTTTCGCTGGATTAGGGGCAGGGGACGAAGGTACAGGGGATATTCACACGAAAGGTTGTGCCGGAGTTGACAACGCTTGCGACAATGATCGTACCACCGTGTAAGTCGATGTAACGTTTCACAATATGTAGACCGAGCCCCGTCCCCGGAATTTTACCGACATTTTTGGCCCTGTGGAATGGTTCAAACAGATGGGGGAGATCACTTTGGGGAATGCCAATCCCCCGGTCAGTGACCATCATGATCAACTCTTGACCACGGCAACTCACCAATAGACTAATGGCCTCGCCGGGAAAGGAGTATTTCAGGGCATTGGACAACAGATTGGACAGGATATGGCGGATAATTTTGCCATCGACAACGGCTAGGAGCGGGCGATCGCCTTGGAGTTTCGGGTCGAAATCAACTTCGATGGGGTGGGTCTGACCAAAGACAATCTGTAATTCCTCAATAATGTCCCGACACAGGCATTGGAAATCGACGGGAGCCGTTTCTAAAATAAGCTGACCCGCATCCACCCGGCTCACCGAAAGAACGTCATCAACGAGATCTTGAAGCCGTTGGGCCGCGTCCTTAATGCGCTGTAGATGACGTCGTTGCACTTCGGGGTCAAACTTGTGGGCGTACTGTTCCAGGAGTTCTGTGAAGCCCAAAATCGAGGTTAAGGGCGTGCGAAATTCGTGGGAAGCAATATCAATGAACCGAGTTTTGAGTTGGTTAAGCTCCTTTTCCCGCATCAGGGCATTGTGCATATCGAGTTCCACCTGTTTGCGATCGCTAATGTTGCGCATCACGCCCACCACCCAAAAGCGATCTGCGCCAGGGGCTGCCGAATCCCTGGGGACACCCCGGTCTTGGATCCAAAGATAATCACCATTGCGATGCTGGAACCGATATTCCAGTTCGTAGGCTTTCCGTTCCCCAAAAGCCTGTTCCAAAGCCTCTAAAACCCTAGGCTGATCATCTGGATACAGGAGCTCGATCCACCGTCGACTATCGTTGCCCATTGCCCCGGCGGAATAGCCAAGCACTGCCGCTAAGTCGCCATGCCAGACCATAATCCCTGACATTAAACAACGCTCATAGACGATATCACCGAGGGCTTGGATCAGAGCAGGACTATATTGCATGGACAACAAACGGAGGAAGGAAATAGACTGGAGAAAACATCACCCCTGGGGTTGAATTGAGATTTAGAGTACCAATGGTGATTAGTGTAATACTGATTAGAGGGACTCATCATTCGTGCATTCAAGGGGGCCACAACGGCGCGGAGGAAATATGGTCAAAGACCGGCATTTTTGGGAAGAAAAATACCAGACCGCGCAACACCGTTGGGATTTAGGTCAAGCGGTGCCTGCCCTCCGGGATTTTTTTGGGAGTAACCTGGGGCCGAGCCAAGGGCAATGGGGGGGTTTTAGGCTGTGGCCAGGGCCATGATGCTATTTTCCTAGCGCGACAGGGGTTAACCGTGACGGGGGTGGATTTTGCCCCCTCGGCGATCACCGCTGCCCGTACCCTGGCCCAACACCATGGAGTTACTCTTACTTTACTCGAAGAAAATATCTTTGATCTGACAAAAAGTCATAAAAGTCATTTTGATGCCCTGTTCGAACACACTTGTTTTTGTGCGATCGCCCCAGAGCAGCGTCCCGATTACGTCACCCTTGCGGCGGAAATCCTAAAACCAGGGGGTAGGCTGTACGGCGTTTTTTATACCCACAACCGCGAAGGGGGGCCGCCTTTTGGTAGTACCCCCCAAGAACTGATCGAACTATTTTCGCCAGAATTTACAATCCTGACCCTAGAGCCCAGCAAAAATTCTGTGCCAAGTCGCGCCGGCGATGAACATTGGGGCATTTTCCAGAAAAAAGAACTCTAGTGCATCACCATGCCACCATCAACGTTAAAGGTTTGGCCGGTGATATAGGCAGCGGCGGGATCGGCAGCGAGGAAGCGAACCATTCCCGCAATTTCTTCCGGTTGACCATAGCGGCCTAGGGGAATGTACTTGAGGATTTCGTCAGCTGCCAGTCCTTCGGTCATGTCGGTAGCAATAAACCCAGGGGCAACGGCATTGGCGACAATATTACGACTAGCTAGCTCTTTGGCGATGGTTTTCGTAAAACCAATTACCCCAGCTTTGGCGGCGCTGTAGTTGGCCTGGCCGGGGTTCCCCATGAGGCCCGCAACGGAGGTGATATTGATAATCCGACCGCGCCGTTTTTTCATCATCGGTTTGGTGACGGCCTTGGTACAGAGAAAAACCCCCGTGAGGTTGAGATCAATTACCGCTTGCCAGTCCTCCCGCTTCATCCGCATCAGAAGGGTATCTTTAGTAATCCCAGCATTGTTAACAAGGATATCAATTTGACCCCATTGGGCGAGGGTTTTTTCGACTAAATCATTGACCTGATCCTCCTGGGAGACGTCGGCTTGGAGGGCGATCGCCTCACCCCCAGCAGCTGTGATTTCTGCGACTAGAGCATCAGTGGCACCACTGGAGCGGGCATAGTTAATCACCACTTTGGCCCCTTCCGTCGCCAGGGCGATCGCCGTTGCTTTTCCAATGCCCCGGGAAGCCCCTGTGACGATGGCTACTTGATCCTTGAGACGTTGTTGTGCTGCGGGTAAAAGCTCCATGGCCTATCTCTCCAAAAGTCTGTGGGTTTTAATGACTGGGTTATCATAGGAGTTAGGGTCGTGCGATCGCAACAATTCCCCTAGAAATCCCTTCCCGGAGACATTTCCATGGCCGTCAAGAAACAATTTTCCAGTTTTGAAGCAATGTTAGAACAGGCGGAAAAGCCCGTCCTCGTCGATTTTTATGCTACCTGGTGTGGCCCCTGCCAAATTATGGGAAAAACCCTCGAAGAGATTAGTACCCAGATGGCCGGTGAAATTCAAATTGTCAAAGTTGATGGCGATCGCTACCATGCTCTTGCTTCCCACCATGGTGTCCACGCTTACCCGACCCTTGTGCTCTATAAGCAAGGTCAAGTGGTTTCCCGCATCGAAGGGGCAGTGCCGGCCCAACAACTGATTCAGCAAATCCGTCGTGCCCTCAACCATTAATGGGTTCAACGCAAAAATACTGAACTCTAATCCCTTGGAAAAATTTACATTTGTTGACTAACCAGGGGCTTTTTTGTGAGCAAAAAATCACATCGTAAACTTATGAGAAGAAAGGGTTTTCTCCCCTTCCATCAGGGTTTGCTTATACGTTACAGTCGGAAGTAGGGAAATCAAAGTCACGAACAAAACTTGCGGTATTGTCAAGGTGAATTTCGGGGCAAGATTAGGTTTTTGGCAGTAGAGAGAAAGATTTGGGAGTGCAAGATGGTGTGGCAAAAATTGAGAAAATTCGCAGGCAATTGGATCGCGCGGCCAGCAGCGTTAATTCTTGGGTTGGGGTTAGCAGCGATCGCCCCTAGTTTCACACCGGCGGCAACCCTAGAACATCGAGCTTTGGGCCGCCAAGAAAACTTTTTTGCCTCTTTGAATACACGGCTAATCGCCCAGCAGCAGAGTGCCATTTTTGTTTACGGAACCTCCCCCGTAGCCCAACAGTTGGGACAGGATTACATGGTGCTACAGATTGAGCCGGATAATGGCGTTCAGGGAGTCTTTTATCAAGTGAATTCGGAATATGCTTGTTTTTCGGGAACCATTCGCAATGGCAAGTTAGACCTAGCTGTGGTTGATCCCTATGAACAGGTTGCCTATGACTATCAACTTGACTATGAAGCGAGGGGTTATGTTGCCAATGGTGGCGATCGCCCTGTGTTGCAGGTTATTCCCGCTGGTTTTCAGCCCATCAATGTTCCTAGTGAGCTCGATTATGCCCTCCTGAAGGAATGTGTGACGACACAACCCCAAGAAAAAGCGATGGCAGAAACTTAACAGCTCCAAGCTGATGAGGCCATCAACTCCAAAGTAAAAATAACCAATATTTCGTCCCCTTATCCTGAGATTTTGGGAATTTTTTATGGTGAATTGATTCGCAGACTGACTGGAGAAGCAGCATTAATTTTTCAGCAAAAGGTAATAGAGGGCACCGGGGTCATTCACTAAACCGGCGCGGGTCTGCACGTTGGGGCCTGTCCCAAGAAAGATATCCACCCGGCCAGCTCCTTTAATCGCACTACCAGTATCTTGATCTAAGACGTAGCGGTTAACGGGGATCTTTAACCAGTCACCGTTGGCCCGCTGGTAGGGCAGTTGGGTCGCAATGAAGGCGATCGCCCCCGGGGGAAATAAGGTTTTGTCGGTGGCAATGGAACGTTCGGCTAAGACGGGGACCCCAATACTACCTGTAGGAGGTGCCCCAAAGGTTTCCCGAAAGAAAATAAAACGGTTATTGCGGGGAATATAGGTACTCAGTTGATCGGGGTTGTTTTCAAAATATTCAATGAGTTTTGGCAGGCTCAGTGCTTCCGGCTGGAAAACGCCATCATTGATTAGTTCTTTCCCGAGGCTGACATATTCATAATCAGTGCTGCCATCAAAACCAATGGTCATCGTCTGGCCATCGGTCAATTGTAAGCGGGCCGACCCCTGCACTTGGATTAGGTAGGCTTCAAGGCGACTTTTCAACCAGACCAACTCGTTGCCCCGGAGGGGACTACCCTCGGGAGGCATACCATTCGTTCCTTCTAGCTCTATCCGGGTGGGGTGGGGTCGCTGCCAAGTTTCGAAATCTGTGGGCTGTTGGTAAAGGGGATACTGAAATTCTGGGGTTTGAATGGAGCTAGCAACGTAGGCCGGTTCAAAATAGGCGGTAAACTCCACCTGACCCAAGCCATCATTCCCCTGGGATTGGTAAAAAACAAATTCCCGCTGGATCGCCTGGTGTAACTGCCGGGGATCTGGGTACTGTTGCACCAGTTGCCGAAAACGCATGAGCGATCGCCTGACGTTCTCCCGAGTAAATCCCGGAATTTGCACCTGGGCGTAGTCTTCCCGAGCGGTGTTGGTATCGAAGTAGCGCAAACTGTGGTCGATGGCTGCGAGTAACCTTTGCCGCTCTTGAGCTTGCCAGAGGCCATAATCCGGTAGGGCGATCGCCTCGGGGGAAGTCGTTGGTCGTAACACCTGGGCACAAACCCCTTGACCGATGCAACTCGGCACGATCACCATAGTTAATAGCAAATGACGCCAAACACGATTCACCACATTTCCTCCTGCTTCCTCAAAAGTGTCGCTATTGTAGCCGAAGCCTAGACCGCAAATTTCCTTTGCCACGACGTCTAACCACAGGCGATCGCCCCCTATTTCTTAGTACCAATAAGTTTTTGTAATTAAAAAAACAAGAGAGATTAGCAATTTCCGGGGGGACAACCTTTCCCATTCATGATTAGATATTAGTCAATAGAAAAAAAGTTTTCGATAGATTTAAGACTATAGTTGTCGTCTTAGATCACAAATTCCACTTTAATTTCAATTAGTTTCTGTTCTCGATGTCTATGACCCATTAGAGAAACCATAACCATGCAAATTACCAATAAAATCCACTTTAGGAACATCCAAGGTGATCTTTTTGGGGGAGCAACGGCTGCCGTCATTGCCCTACCGATGGCCTTGGCCTTTGGGGTTGCTTCCGGAGCTGGGCCTGCCGCTGGTCTTTGGGCGGCGGTGCTCGTCGGTTTTTTCGCGGCGCTCTTCGGTGGCACGCCAACCCTTATTTCCGAACCCACGGGGCCCATGACCGTTGTGGTTACCGCCATTATCGCCAACTTGACGGCTGCGGATCCAGAAAATGGCTTAGGTATGGCCTTTACCGTCATCATGATGGCGGGTGTGCTCCAAATCATTTTTGGGGTTCTCAAGCTCGGCAAATACGTCACGATGATGCCCTATACCGTCATCTCCGGTTTTATGTCGGGGATCGGTATCATTCTGGTGATCCTACAGTTGGCTCCTTTCCTGGGTCAGGCCAGTCCGAAAGGGGGCGTGATCGGTACCCTCAGGGCAATTCCCGAACTGTTGACCAATGTCCAGCCCATTGAAACGCTCCTCGCAGCGATGACGGTGGGAATTATTTGGTTTATGCCCCGCAAATGGCGCAAGATTGCCCCGCCCCAGTTAGTTGCATTGATTTTGGGGACAGTTCTATCTTTGGTCGTTTTCCAAGATGTGGAATTACGGCGTATTGGAGAAATTTCCGCGTCCTTCCCCGCCCTGCAATTGCCAAATTTGGGTAGTCTAGAGCCCAGCCAGCTCCAGCTCATGTTCTTTGATGCCGTTGTTTTGGCCATGTTGGGCTGCATTGATGCGCTTCTCACTTCTCTGGTGGCGGATAGTTTGACCCGGACGGAACACAACTCCGATAAGGAATTGATCGGTCAAGGTCTTGGTAACTTAGTCTCCGGTTTGTTTGGGGGAATTGCTGGTGCAGGGGCCACGATGGGGACAGTGGTGAATATTCAAGCCGGTGGTCGAACAGCGGTATCGGGTTTGTCCCGGGCCATCATCCTGATGGTGGTCATCCTCGCTGGGGCCCAGTTGACGGCAACGATTCCCTTGGCAGTTTTAGCGGGGATTGCGTTCAAAGTTGGTATTGACATCATTGACTGGGACTTCCTCAAGCGGGCCCACAAGATTTCCCTCAAGGGCGCCCTGATTATGTACGGGGTGATTCTGTTGACAGTTCTTGTGGATCTAATCGTTGCGGTAGGTGTGGGCGTCTTTATTGCCAACGTGCTCACGATCGAAAAGATGACCGCGCTTCAGGCCAAGTCGGTCAAAACCATTTCCACAGCGGACGATACGATTCCTTTGACCGCCGAGGAGAAACGTTGGCTCGATCAAGCAAATGATCGGGTCCTTCTCTTTCAACTGAGTGGGCCGATGATTTTTGGGGTCGCCAAGGCGATCGCCCGGGAACACAATGCGATTACTGAGTGTGATGCGATTGTGTTTGATCTTGGGGATGTCCCCCATATCGGGGTAACGGCCTCCCTCGCCCTCGAAAATGCGATCAATGAAGCCCTCGAAAAGGAACGGGATGTTTACCTTGTGGGGGCAGCGGGGCAGACAAAGCGCCGTTTAGAAAAGCTCAAGCTCTTTACAAAAATTCCACCGGAACGCTGTTTTATGTCCCTCGAGGAAGCTCTCAAGACTGCGGTTTTAAGCATCTCTCCCGCTGGAGAATCCACACAAAACCTAGAGTCCCAAAGCCCAACTCTTTAGGAATGAATGGCGACTAAATCCAAGGGATCTAAGGGCGATCGCCATCTCTAACATCACCGCTTGGGGTGGCGATCTTGCCTAATTTTGCTCACTAAAATCTAAGGGATTTTAATATGGTCTTCCTCTCTTCTATAACTCCCTGGCTGAATCCATGGTTGGATATTTGGCATCAGATGCCCACTATGCCTTTAGCCACCACTCCGGAAGCCGAGTACGGTTCTTTCGTGTTGACAGGTGTGTTGATGACCCTGGTGGTGATCTATGGCGTCAGTAAATTGGGGGGTGAACTCTCTAAGCGTCTGGGTCTGCCGCCAGTGCTCGGTGAATTGGTCGGCGGTGTGCTGGTGGGGGCCTCGGTACTCCATCTGATTGTTTCTCCAGAAACAGGAGCTGGGGCCGCAGATTCGACAATTATGGGTCTGCTACAACGGCTCGGCGACTTAGATGGCACCGCCCTCGAACGGATTTTTGAAAGTCAGAGTGAAGTGATCTCCGTTCTGGCAGAACTCGGGGTGATTGTGCTTCTTTTTGAAATCGGCCTCGAATCAGATCTCCGGGAACTGAGTAAAGTCGGTTACCAGGCGGCAGTTGTGGCAGTTGTGGGGGTTGTGGCGCCTTTTCTGTTGGGCACGGTAGGTCTGGTGACGATTTTTCACACGCCCCTTATTCCGGCCATTTTTGCGGGGGCTGCCCTCACGGCCACCAGTATCGGCATTACCTCTAAGGTGCTGTCTGATCTGGGGCAACTAAAATCTACGGAAGGCAAAATTATTGTCGGGGCGGCGGTCATTGACGATGTACTGGGGATTATTGTCCTGGCGGTAGTCGCTAGTCTGGCAAAAACCGGGGAAGTAGATCTCCTGAATGTGGTCTATCTGATCATCGGCGCGAGTGCTTTTCTCTTGGGTTCGATCCTGCTCGGGAAATTTTTCAACCAAGGTTTCGAGGCGATCGCCAGTAAGTTACAAACCCGAGGTGCTTTGTTAATTCCGGCCTTTGCCTTTGCGTTGGTGATGGCGATTATTGCCAATATCATTCATCTCGAAGCGATTCTGGGGGCCTTTGCAGCGGGTCTAGTGCTTGATGAAACAGATTTACGCAAGGAACTTGACCGTCAAGTAATGCCCATTGCCGACTTCCTGGTGCCGATCTTTTTCGTAACCGTGGGGGCGAAGGCTGATTTGGGCGTCCTGAATCCCCTGGAACCAGCGAACCGTCCGGGCTTGATCATTGCCTCCTTCCTGTTGGTGGTGGCGATCATCGGTAAGGTGATCACGGGATGGGCTGTCTTTGGACAACCGGGTATTAACCGTCTCGCCATCGGTTTCGGGATGATTCCCCGGGGAGAAGTAGGCCTAGTGTTTGCGGGTATTGGTTCTGCGAGTGGTGTTCTTGATAAACCTCTGGAAGCGGCAATCATTGTGATGGTCATTTTTACGACCTTCTTGGCGCCGCCCCTCCTCCAGGCTGTACTCAAGAATCCCAACGATCCGAATCTACCGGAACAACAGGATGCACTAGAAAAAAGTCTTTCCCTGTAAAGCATAAATATGGGTGGGGGTGATCAATTTGGTAATCCCCCCGCTGTGATGGAGGGCGTCATG
>JAYKIK010000070.1:0-6335 GCA_035284725.1 Synechococcus sp. | reverse complement strand
GAATCCCAACGATCCGAATCTACCGGAACAACAGGATGCACTAGAAAAAAGTCTTTCCCTGTAAAGCATAAATATGGGTGGGGGTGATCAATTTGGTAATCCCCCCGCTGTGATGGAGGGCGTCATGCCAATGTTTGAAGCCTGTGTGGCTGCGGTTATTTTTATCGGGTTTTTCGGCATTATCTTCAAAAAAAACATCATCATGAAAATCTTGGCGATGGATGTGATGAGTACGGGGGTGATCGCGTATTACATTCTCGTGGCGGCCCGGGGGGGAATTTTTGCTCCCATTGTGGATACTGACCAGGGGGCGATCGCCTATGCCGATCCGGTGCCCCAGGCCGTGATTTTGACGGCGATTGTGATTGGCTTTTCGATTCAAGCCTTGATGCTCGTGGGCGTGATGAAGTTGTCACGGGATAATCCGACCTTAGAAACCAGCGAAATCGAGAAAAGCCACACGCCATGATCGACGACATCACAATTATTTGGATCTTGCTGCCGTTTGTTGTGGGGTTCAGTATTTATCTCTTGCCCCGCTGGAACCGTTACTTTGCTTTGGCGATCGCCGCTCTATCGGTGATCTATAGTATCGGTCTGCTTTGGAGTCTAGAGCCTTTTACCCTAGAACTCTTGGATAGCTTCGGCGTCACCCTGATGTTCGATGAACTGAGCGGCTATTTCATTTTGATGAATGGGCTGGTGACGGGGGCTGTACTCCTTTATTGCTTTGATAAACAGAAATCACCGTTTTTCTACACCCAACTGGTGATCCTCCATGGGGCTGTAAATGCGACGTTTTGCTGTGCGGATTTGATCAGTCTGTATGTCGCCCTAGAGTGTATTGGGATTGCTGCATTTTTATTAATCACCTATTCCCGGAGCGATCGCTCCCTCTGGGTCGGCCTGCGCTATCTCTTCATTAGCAATACCGCGATGTTGTTTTATCTCATTGGTGCGGTATTGGTCTACCAAGCGAGTCATTCCTTTGCTTTTTCGGGTTTGGCGGTGGCCCCCAAGGAGGCGATCGCCTTAATCTTCTTAGGCTTACTGACCAAAGGGGGCATTTTTGTCTCTGGTCTGTGGCTCCCCCTCACCCATGGGGAATCAGAAACCCCCGTATCCGCGCTTTTATCAGGGGTTGTGGTTAAAGCTGGCGTTTTTCCCCTGGCTCGCTGCGCCCTACTCGTGCCAGAGCTTGATCCTGTGGTGCGATTATTCGGTGTGGGTACGGCTCTGTTGGGGGTTGGCTATGCGGTTTTTGAGAAAGATACAAAACGAATGTTGGCTTTTCACACCGTTTCCCAATTGGGTTTTGTGTTGGCCGCGCCAGCGGTGGGTGGGTTTTACGCCCTCACCCATGGCCTCGTTAAAGGCGCGCTTTTTCTCACGGCGGGACAGTTATCCAGTCGCAATTTTAAAGTCTTGCGCGAACAGTCGATTCCTCGGGCTTACTGGTGGGTCTTGGTGTTGGCCTGTGCTTCGATCTCTGGCTTGCCCTTTTTGGCGGGCTACAGTTCTAAAATTCTGACGATGAAAAATATTCTGCCTTGGCAAAGCTTCGCCCTCAATGTGGCGGCGGTGGGGACAGCAATTTCCTTTGCGAAATTCATTTTCCTCCCGAAAAAAACAGACCCCAACCTCAAAATTTTGCCGAATTTTTATGGCGCGATTGTGCTGCTCCTGGGGGGGTTGTTTGTGACCAATAGTTTTTACCTGGAAGCCTATCAACCCAGTAATATCCTCAAGGCGTTAGTCACCATCGGCATCGGTTGGCTGGCCTATGGGCTGATTTTCCAGCGGATTACGGTCAAGCTGCCCCGGGTCGTGGAGCAATTTGAACATCTGGTGGGGGTGATGAGTCTTGTGTTGACGGGTTTGTTTTGGCTGGTGTTGGCTTAGGACAACTCTCAGTGGTCGTTAGTTTAGGGAGGACGATAACCATGAATGAATTGACCATTGGCTGGGTCATTTTTCCCTTTGTGGTGGGCTTTAGTATTTATCTACTGCCCAAAATTGATCGTTATCTGGCGATTTTCGTTTCTATTGGTTCGTTAATCTTTGGTCTTGTCCAAATTTTTCAGCCGGAACCCTACAGCCTCAAGCTCCTGGGGATTTATGGGGTAGATCTACTGGTGGATGACCAGAGCGGCTATTTTATTTTGACCAATGCAGCGGTGGCGATCGCCGTGACGGTGTACTGCTGGAAAAGTAACAAAAGTGCTTTTTTCTTTACCCAGTTGGTGGTTTTACAAGGGGCCCTCAATGCCGTTTTTGTCTGCGCCGATCTGATTAGCCTCTACGTTGCCCTGGAGGCCATTAGCATTGCGGCTTTTTTGTTGATGACCTACCAGCGCACCGACCGTTCCATTTGGATTGGTCTCAGGTATTTATTCCTCAGCAATACGGCGATGTTGTTCTATCTCATTGGGGCAGTGCTAGTTTACCAAGCAACAAAATCCTTCGCTTTTGCGGGTCTGGCCGAAGCCCCCAGCGAGGCGATCGCCCTAATTTTCC
This sequence comes from Synechococcus sp., assembly GCA_035284725.1. Lineage (GTDB taxonomy): Bacteria > Cyanobacteriota > Cyanobacteriia > Cyanobacteriales > MRBY01 > MRBY01. The sequence goes on along the minus strand of JAYKIK010000070.1, from coordinate 3,818 downwards.
TGGGCCTACTCACCAAGGGTGGCGTCTTTATTTCGGGATTTTGGTTGCCCTTGACTCACTCCGAAGCAGAAACCCCCATATCGGCGATGTTGTCCGGTGTCGTGGTTAAAGCGGGAATTTTCCCCCTCCTGCGTTGCGGCATTTTGGTGTCAGATCTGGATCTGTGGCTGAGACTATTCGGGCTGGCCACTGCTCTGTTGGGGATTACCTTTGCCATTCTCGAAACCGATGCCAAACGTTTACTGGCTTTTAGCACCATCTCAAAATTAGGATTGCTGCTCTCAGCGCCGGCGGTGGCGGGTTTGGCGGCCCTCTCCCATGGTTTAGTGAAATCTTCTTTATTTTTGATGGCGGGGCAATTGCCCACCCGCAATTTTCAGGAACTGCGCCAAACCAAAATCGCGAGCAGTCTGTGGCTGCCCTTGGCGATCGCCTGCCTGTCGATGGTCGGGATGCCGTTACTGCTTGGCTTTAGCTCAAAAGCCCTACTGCTTAAAAATATTGCGCCCTGGCAGGAAATCGGCTTAAACATTGCCGCCGTGGGGACAGCCCTGGCCTTCGCCAAATTCTTGTTTATTCCCCATGACGCCGCGACGAAATTTACTGCAAAAAGCACAACCTTTTGGGGGGCAATCGCCTTTTTATTAAGCGGTGTCATCCTAGGCAATGGTTTTTATCTCGAAGCCTATGAATTTTCTAATATTCCCAAGGCCTTGATCAAAATTACCCTTGGCTGGGTCTTGTACTGGCTGATTATGAAACGTCTCGAATTCAAGCTGCCCCGGATCTTTGAAGAATTTGAGCAGCTGATCGGCGGCATGAGCGTTGTCTTAACTGGATTATTTTGGATGGTGACCCTATGATCGGCATTCTCGATATTTTTCTGATTTTAATGATCTGGTTTCTGCTCACGGCAGACCTGAGTGCCGCTAATATTCTCATCGGCGTGATTATTGCGATCTTGATGCCCGGTAAACGCTTTGATGCGGCTCAGATCAAAGATTGGCTCCATGTGTTTTGGGAAATTATCATTGCGATTCCCCAGGCCTATTTTGAAGCCTTTGAAATGATTTTTCGCCCCCATCTTTATGAAACCGTCACCATGGAGCGGGTGAAGCCAAATCGGACTCCAGGCTTAATTTTTCTCGATATTTTTCTGATTACCTTTACCCCGAAAACGATTGTGCTGCATTATCACAAAGACGGTTGGTACGAAGTTCACCGTGTGCAAAGGAGGAAACTCAAATGACCTGGATTTTTGGGGCGATGATCGGCGCGTTACTGCTGCCGATTTATGAAGCAATACAGGATCAAGATATTTGGCAAAAGCTCCTGGCCTTCGCCAGCATTGCCAGTAAAACCTCAGTGATGATTTTGGTGATTTCGGTGCTGCGGGATGACTGGACGGTCGGGGTTGTCGGTGTCCTAATTTTGTGCGTCGGCAATGCGGCGTTAATGCTACTAGCTCACATTTTGAGGCGGGTGAATTTACCATGAGCACTTTTATCAATATCCTCAGCTACGGCTGCATCATTGTGGGGGTGATCTTTTGGTTTTGGGGCACGGCTCCCCTGCTGGGCAATCGTTCTGTGTTGTTTAAATTACATACTCTGTCGGTCTCTGACACCTTGGGTTCGATGGCGATTATGGCGGGGTTACTACTAAAAATTCCTAGGGAATGGCCCCTGCTGATTTTGGCGATTATTGCCCTCGCCATTTGGAATACGGTACTGGGGTATGTGCTGGCTTATTGTTCGAGTCGTGGAGGTGGTGATGAACGGATCTAATTTTGACTGGTTTGTGGGGGCGATCGCCTTGTTATTGCCCGTGACGGGGGGATTATTAGTCGCCCAAAAAAATCCCTACTATGCGTTGGTGATTCGGGGAATTTTGGGGGCGATCGCCGCACTCCTTTACGCGATGTTCGGGGCGGCGGATGTGGCCTTGACCGAGGCGTTGGTGGGGACGATGCTGTCCATTACCCTCTATGCGGTGGCCGTGCGTTCTTCAATGAGTATGCGTTTAGGGGTTTTGGCCACTGGCATAGATACGGTTAATCTCATCCAAAAAGTCAACCCGCTGCTCAAGCAGGTGCTGGGCAAATATCATTTACGCCTGGAACCCGTGGTATTTGAAGATACCCAAGCCCTGGGTCAAGCCCTGGCGCAGAAAAATGTGCACTGTATTTTGCAGGTGGATGGCGATGGGCACCTTCATGTCCTGAAAACCCGTGTACCACGGCTCTATGAAATCTTTAAAACCTCGGCCCTGACGGATGTGATCGAACTGCAACTGCTAGAGCTACAGCCTACCCCTGAAGTCGTTGGGCCGTCGTCGCCGCAATCCCTTATGGAGAATCATCAATCATGAAGTGGGTTTACCTTGCCTTTGGTATTTCTTTATTTGTGAAAATGCTCGTCTTCCCGAATTTCGCCATGGAAGGGGAGATTGGGGCGATCGCCGAAGTGGTGGCCGCCGAAGCGGGGGTACCCAATGCCGTATCGGGGATTATTTTGCGCAATCGCCTCTACGACACCGGCTTTGAAGTGATGGTTTTTACCCTGGCGATCATGGGCGTGCGTTTTTTACTGGCCGACGAACACCCCTCGAAGGAAGTTAAGCAATTTACCGATTCCCCTTCCATTGTCCTGGCGCGGTTGGGGGCGACCATTGCGGCCCTGATTGGGATTGAGTTGGCCATTCGGGGACACCTCAGCCCTGGGGGTGGTTTTGCCGCTGGTGTTGCGGGAGGGACGGCCATTGGTTTGGTGGCGATCGTCTCTTCGCCCCAGTGGATGGACGCCATTTATAAAAAGTGGAATGCGGCGATTCTCGAAAAAATTTCGGTGCTGGTCTTTTTCCTCTTAGCAGCATTGTCCCTGATGGGCTTCCAGCTCCCCCACGGTGAATTTGGTACGTTATTTAGTGGTGGTTGGATCACAATCCTCAATATCATCGTGGCGGTTAAGGTGGCCCTCGGGTCCTGGGCGGCCATTTTGATGTTTATTCGCTATCGGGGCCTGTTATAGCAGAAAAAAGGCTCCTCCGGATAATCCTTACGGATCTTGGAAGAGCCTCTACTCCAATTGCACAAAGAGAGAAACAATTAACTTTTAGCTGCTGCTACTGATCGATAACCACTGGTTTCAGCTGCGGGAAAAATCTAAAGCGGGTCAATAACAATAGACAGAGAATGTGGAGTCCCCAGTGGGCAGTGGCAAAACCCCAAATAATCGACACTGCGGTGCTAGCGAGGGTCAGAACTTTTACCACTTCATGGCTTGAGCGTTGGTAGAGATAGAGGCTACCAAGGGCGATCGCCAAAGGGATCAAAACCAGGGTAAAAGAAATCATCGGGGTGACCTCCTCAAGACGGGGCAGAGAACGCTGAAGTATTGCCGAGCAACTTAGGGAATTCTTTAGACTTCCTTGTGTCAAGATTAGCATTATCTATAGGAATGCTGAGGCTAAACAGGAATTTACCGGCACACTTTTAAGGAAACTTCATTAAGTTTTTTGTAAAGCGGCAAATTTCACACCGGCTCCCTAAGACAGGGAAACATTTTCAGGAAAACGCCCTGGGGATCAGCGTAAAATAGTCACCTTCTGGGGGGAGCTCACAAATTCGGTGATCCATTGTTTGAGGTGATAAGTCGCCCGACAATCGTCTTCGTTGTAACGAATAATCGCGTCTAATAATTGGCGATCGCCCGTTTCGAGCCACTGGTCATACCAACAAACCGTTTGATCGCCGCTGACCCCTTCCTCCCGCCATTGATAGCCCAGACAATTGGCTAGGGATTTCAAAGAATAGCTCT
>JAYKIK010000069.1:0-6796 GCA_035284725.1 Synechococcus sp. | reverse complement strand
TAAAATTCTATAGAATCTTAAAAAAACGTTACTTAACCGGAATTTAAATGAATTTACTGGTGGTCGGTGCTACTGGCACATTAGGCAGGCAAGTTGCGCGACGGGCATTGGATGAAGGGCATCAGGTGCGTTGCCTCGTTCGCAATCCCCGGAAAGCATCCTTTCTGAAGGAGTGGGGCGCAGAACTTGTTGGGGGAAATCTTTGTCAGCCCGAATCTCTCACTCCAGCCCTTGAGGGGATTGATGCCATTATTGACGCTGCCACAGCCCGGGCCACGGATTCTGTCGGGGTTAAGGAAGTGGATTGGGAAGGCCAGGTGAATTTAATCAAGGCCGCCAAAGAAGCAGGTGTCGAAAGATTTATTTTCTTTTCAATTCTTAATGCTGAACAGCACCGCGATGTGCCTCTGATGGATGCAAAATATTGCGTCGAGGAATATCTCAAGGAAGCTGGCATGAACTATACCATTCTCCGTCTGGGTGGGTTTATGCAGGGGTTAATTGCTCAATATGCGATCCCGATCCTTGAAAACCAGGCAGTATGGATTACAGGGGAAAGCTCTCCCATCGCCTATATGAATACCCAAGACATTGCCAAGTTTGCAGTGCAAGCGCTCAAGGTTCCGGCGACAGAAAAAGGAACTTTCCCGGTAGTCGGCACCAGAGCCTGGAAAGGGGAAGAAATTATTGCCATTTGTGAGCGCTATTCGGGACAAACGGCCAGCATTGCCCGGTTATCCTTGGGATTCCTGCGGTTAATGCGACGGGTGACTCGCTTCTTCCAGTGGGGCCAAAATGCTTCTGATCGCTTGGCCTTTGCAGAAGTGATGGCGACAGGCAAGCCCCTGGCTGCACCCATGGCAGATGTGTATGAAACCTTTGAACTTGATCCGGCGGAAACCACGACCCTCGAGTCCTATCTCCAGGAATATTTCAGTCGGATTATGCAGAAACTCAAAGAAATCGACTACGAGAAAAATAAAGGTAAGAAGAACAAAAACGGGAAGAAAAAACCCAATATTCGCACACCTTTCTAAGGCACACTCTTGGGCGGCGCTCTGCTTTGGGGGATCACTGTTATCCCCAGGAATGCTGCCACGGGATCAGGGACAATCTACGCAATACTAGGGGCGATCGCCAACCGCACTTCTATTATGGGAAACGGTTTGAGTGATACCCTATTGTTTATATCCTTAAGTTTTTAGGACACTTCTGCTTGTGCCCAAAGCTGGCATTATCTATAACGACATCAAGCCCATTGCCTGCCAAGTCGCCCAGGAACTCACCAAAACCTTGAGGAATAAAGGGTGGGAAGTCTTTTCTGCCACCGGATTTGGCGGTCTTTTAGGCTATGCAGAATGTTCACCCAACGAAGGGACGAATCCGCCACGTCCTGTGTGCCACACCAAAATTGAGCAGTTAGTCCCCCCTAATTTCGATGAAAATATGCAGTTTGCCATTGTATTAGGGGGAGATGGCACGGTTTTATCAGCAGCACGGCAGGTGGCCCCCAAAGGCATTCCTTTACTCACCGTTAATACAGGGCATTTAGGTTTTTTGACGGAAATGTACCTCCAGCACCTCGATGAGGCGATCGCCCAACTGTTGGCTGGGGAATACGAAATCGAAGACCGCTCTATGATTACAGTACAGCTTTTCCGGGAAGAGGATCTGCTGTGGGAGGCCTTGAGTCTGAATGAAATGGTACTCCACCGGGAGCCCCTCGCTGGGATGTGCCACTTTGAAATCCAGATCGGTCGCCATGTACCAGTAGATATCGCCGCCGACGGGATCATCATCTCAACTCCCACGGGTTCAACGGCCTATTCTCTCAGTGCTGGGGGACCAGTGGTGACCCCCGATGTGCCAGTGTTCCAATTGGCCCCGATTTGTCCCCATTCTCTCGCATCCCGTGCCCTCGTTTTTTCGGATACGGAACCGGTCAATATTTTTCCAGCCACTTCCCACCGTTTGGTGTTGGTGGTAGATGGTAATGGTGGTGCCTATGTGCTCCCGGAAGACCGCGTTTACCTTGAGCGATCGCCTTACAATGCCCGTTTTGTGCGGTTGCAGCGGCCTGAATTTTTCCGGATCCTCCGGGAGAAACTCGGTTGGGGACTGCCCCACGTTGCCAAGCCCACCTCCCGCAAATTTGCCTAGGGAGATTGCCTCAGAAGCAAAGATTCGTGAAAATTTACCTTCCCCTCAATACAGTCTTTTTAGAATCGAAGGGGCAAATACTTTAGTCCTGATATATCCTACAGACTTACGTTTTTTATTCGGACGATTTTCTTAACTTGATATGCCCCACAGCCAATATACCGCCGACGGCCTAGCCTATGTTCTCCTTGTTGGAACCGATCCGGAATTTACACAACGGGCCACCCTGGATCTGGCGGATCTCGGCTACCAAACCATTGCCGTCGAAACGGTCGAACAGGCCCAACAAAGGCTACAGCCACTCCCCCCGGGCATGGTCATTGTAGACTACCCGATGGTCGGCCAACGGGGCATTGATTTTTGCCGTGGGCTACGGCGAACGCAGTTTACCCAGCCCATTTTATTTCTCATCACCCAAGATAATGTAGAAGAACGGGTGGTTTGCCTCGAAGCTGGGGCAGATGATTACATCCTATACCCCTACCAACAGGAACGATTTTTGCGTCTTTTAGAAATTTATCTCCAGCCCCAGACGGGGAAACGGGAACAACTATTTTTTGGGGATCTGGTGCTCGATCTCAATACGCGACAGGTTTGGCGATCACCCAGCCAGGGAAATGAGCCGGCCCAGCCCATCGAACTCACAGTCAAGGAGTTTGAACTGCTGAAATATCTCATGTCCCACCCCCAACAGGTACTCACCCGGGAGCAAATTTTAGAAAATGTTTGGGGCAACGAATTTCAAGGGGAATCCAATGTCATTGAGGTTTATATTCGCTACCTACGCCTAAAAATTGAAGTCAAGGGCCAAAAACGCTTAATTCAAACGGTGCGGGGGGTCGGCTATGTCCTCAAAAAAGACCCCTAGGCAACCCCATTGGTCAAAAATCAGTCTGACTCTATACAATGCTTTTGAAAAACTCCCGTCATTTCCCCTGATTATCATGGCTGTCATCTCCCGTTTTGCGTTGATTCTGTGCGGTACTGTCCTTGTTGGCTGTGTGCCTTACACTTCAGATACGCTAGATTCCACCCCAGCACAGACAACTGCTCCCTCCGTTAGCGATACCAATAATCCAGCATTCCAGGGACAAATATTGCCGATTACAGCGACGGCCAAGGTTCTCGGCACGGATAAAATCTTTGCCCTAGAGGTAGCTAAAACCCCAGAGCAGCAACAGCTTGGTTTGATGTATCGGGAGTTCCTACCGGATAATCGAGGCATGTTATTTGAATTTAATCCGCCCCGACCGGTCAGCTTTTGGATGAAAAATTGCCTGATCAATCTGGATATGATTTTTATGCGTGATGGAGTTGTCCAGGCGATCGCCCGGGATGTGCCCCCCTGTGAGAGTGATCCCTGCCCCACCTATGGCCCGCCGTCAAGGGTTGTCATTGACCAAGTGATTGAAATTCGCGGCGGCCTCGCCCAGGAAGTTGGTCTCAAGGAAGGCGATCGCATTGAGGTGACCCCCACTCCTGAGCAATAATTCCTGATATCTGTTTACCAACAATGGCATGAGCTACAGCCACCGGATCCAGGACATTCCCGCCAGCGAACGACCCCGTGAACGTTTGGTGACTGTGGGGGCAAAATATCTTTCCAATGCAGAACTGATCGCGATCCTAATTAGCACAGGCGATCGCCATCAGAATCTCTCCGCCATTGGCCTCGCCCAAAAAATCCTGCAAACCTTTAGCCACGGTAAACGGGATCCCTTCGATGCCCTGCGCAATACCACCCCCCAAGAACTCACCAGCATCCCCGGTGTCGGCGTTGCCAAAGCAGCCCAAATCCTCGCAGGTATAGAACTCGGTAAACGTATCTTTCAGGCCAAACCCCGTGAAAAAATCATTGTCGATAGTCCCGAAGCAGCGGCGATCGCCCTCAGTAACGATCTCATGTGGCAAGAACAAGAACGCTTTGCCGTCCTCTGCCTCGACGTAAAAAATACTCTCATAGCCACCCGAGTGGTCACCATTGGTCTCGCCACCGAAACCCTTGCCCACCCCCGCGAAATCTTTCGTGCAGTTATCAAACACGGCGCAACCCGGTTGATCATTGCCCACAACCACCCCTCCGGCAACGTCGAACCCAGTCCCGAAGACCTACAACTCACCGAACGCCTGCTCCAATCCGCCCAAATTCTCGGCATCCCCCTCCTCGATCATCTCATCCTGGGCTGTGATAATTTTGACAGTATGCGCCGCACCACCGATCTTTGGGATCGCTATCCCCAACCAGATTAGTAATCAATAGAGAAGGCAAATTCAAGGTAATTTTTTGTAGTTTGATTTTGTTATTTATGCCTTTGAGTTTTCTATTTTATGACCTATTTCTCTGTTCATAGAACTATCAAATTTTGCTGCCCGATGATCCTCAATCAGCTTTACCATTCCGTGAAAATAGGCTGATTACACTTTCACAAAAAAGTTTGAAACTAGAAACTATTTATTCTTAAACGAAACTTAAATAGTCACGAACTCACAATAATTTAAAGAAGTTTTCACACATCCTCGATCAATGTTTAAGAAAAACGACAATTGATTTCACAATCTCGGGCAAAACCAAACCCACACGCTAACGTAAAAGAAAATCTCCTACATTTGTAGACGCTATCGATAAACAATATGACTAAACGAACCTTTGGCGTAATCGGCCTTGCCGTCATGGGCGAAAACCTAGCCCTGAACGTAGAACGCAACGGTTTCCCCATCGCTGTCTATAACCGCACCGCCAGCAAAACAGAAGAATTCATGGCCACCCGTGCCGTCGGCAAAGACATCAAAGCCGCCTATAGCCTCGAAGAATTTGTGCAACTCCTCGAACGTCCCCGCAAAATTTTGGTGATGGTCAAAGCTGGTGCACCCGTTGACTACGTGATTGAAGATCTCAAACCCCTCCTCGAAGCAGGAGACATGATTATTGATGGCGGCAACTCCCTCTACGAAGACACCGAACGCCGCACTAAGGATCTCGAAGCCACGGGCTTAGGGTTTGTGGGTATGGGGGTTAGTGGTGGCGAAGAAGGCGCTCTCAATGGGCCTAGCTTGATGCCCGGTGGGACAGAGGCCGCCTACCGAGAATTGGAACCGATCCTGACGAAAATTGCTGCCCAAGTCGATGATGGCCCCTGCGTCACATTTATCGGCCCCGGTGGTGCGGGTCACTACGTCAAGATGGTGCACAACGGCATTGAATATGGGGATATGCAGCTCATTGCAGAAGCCTATGATCTCCTCGCCAATGCAGCCAAACTCAGCCATACGGAACTCCATGAAGTTTTCTCTGAGTGGAACCAGACCGACGAGCTTAATTCCTTCCTCATTGAAATTACTGCCGATATTTTCAAAAAAATTGACCCGGAAACCAATCAGCCCCTTGTGGAATTGATCCTCGATAGTGCCGGACAAAAAGGAACAGGGCGTTGGACAGTGGTGAGTTCTCTCGAATTAGGTGTCCCCATCCCAACCATCTATGCAGCGGTCAATGCACGGGTGATGTCTGCCTATAAGGACGAACGGACAGCGGCCTCTTTGGAATTACCGTCACCGGAGCGGGTTTATCGCGGTGATATTAAAACCTTTATCAATCAAGTCAGGGATGCGCTCTATTGCTCGAAGATGTGTTCCTATGCCCAAGGGATGGCACTACTCGGCAAAGCTTCGGCGGAATATGGCTACAATCTTGACCTCGGTGAAACGGCGCGCATCTGGAAAGGAGGTTGCATTATTCGGGCGGGCTTCCTCGACAAGATTAAGGCGGCCTATGTGGAAAATCCCGATCTGCCGAATTTATTGTTGGCACCGGAGTTTAAGCAGTCCATTATCGATCGTCAAAGTGCGTGGCGGACAGTGATCCTGGCGGCGAATGAGTTGGGCATTGCGGTTCCGGCCTTTAGTGCCTCGTTGGATTATTTCGATAGCTACCGTCGGGAACGGTTACCCCAGAATCTCACCCAAGCACAGCGGGATTACTTTGGTGCTCACACCTATGAACGTACTGATAAAGCCCGTGGAGAGTTTTTCCATACGGCATGGGCCGAGTAATCAAGTTTCAGGTATTAGTGAACAGATATCAATAGTTAGATATTTGTTTGGATGAATTTAAGTTGTTCTCCTTGGGATTTGCCCTTCTATCCTCTGCGGTGGAAGGGTTTTTGTTGTTTTAATGGGGAGAGTATCAATGGGTAGAGTTCACTATGGTTTCTACGGCATCGCGGTTAATTTCTCAGGATCAGGCGTTTGATTGGATTGAAAAAATTGTGCATGCAGCGGAGTCGGATGGGGTCTCAGTGGCGATCGCCGAAACGGAATCAGCCTTGGGACGGTTCGGAGAAAATCAAATTCGGCAAAATCTCCAAAAAAATCAATTTGAACTATCCATCACTAGTTACTCTGGGTCGTGCAGTGCCAGCGTAACCACCATCGAGCAGGACTGGGAGGGCATCTTGGCGGCCTTACGAAGGAGTGAGGCGCTAGCGATGGTTGCACCGGCGGATCCAGAATGGGTACCGCTATTGGACAAACAAGTTTATGAAGACCGACCCGCAAAATTTGATGAGCTGACCTTTAATGCTTCACCGTTGCAACGGGGGGAATTGATTCAGCGGGTCTGTCAATGGAGTACTGGGGC